>NZ_NGFN01000313.1 GCF_002148965.1 Streptomyces swartbergensis
CGTGGGCGCCGGGGCGGCGGGCGCGGACGGGAACGTGGGTGCGGAGGAAGCCGTCGACGCGGTGGCGCCCGGTTCTTCGTCCACGCTGATCCCGAAGTCGGTGGCCAGCCCCGCGAGTCCGGACGCGTACCCCTGTCCCACCGCGCGGAACTTCCACTGACCGGCCCGCCGGTACAACTCTCCGCCGATGAACGCCGTCTCCGTCGTTGCCTCCATCTCGAACAACGCCAGCTGCCCACCCGTCCCGGCGTCGAGCAGCCGCAGCCGCAGACCGGACAACTGGCCGAAGGTGCCCCCGTCCGCGGAAGCGCCGAGAACGACCCGTTCGACCTCCGGCTCCAGGGCCCCCAGATCCACGCCGACGGTGTCCGTCGTACCGCCACCGTTCCGCCGCTTCCCCAGATGACGCACGGCACCCGAGGCATGCTGGGGCTGGTTGTAGAAGACGAAGTCCCCGTCATCCCTCACCCGCCCGTCGGCACGGAGCAGCAGCGCCGAGGCATCGGCATCCGGCGCACCGGGGCCCCCGGACCAGCCGAGCTCGACCTGCACCGTCTTGGCGGTGACGGGAAGGTTGCCGCCTTTGGTCATCGATGTCGCTGTCATGCGCCCAGTCTGCCCAGAGAACCCGGCACCGGGACCGTCCGATACACAACTACACGCACACGGCTACCCAGAGCATCCAGAAGGAACCGCCCGGTGGTGTCTTCGTCGAGCCGGCCGCCCACGGCCTCGGACGATCCCGCGGCGGACTGACCAGCAAGATTCACCTCGCGGTCGAGCTGGGGCAGAAGCCCTTGTCCGTCGTGATCACGGCCGGGCAGCGGGGCGGTTCCCCGCAGTTCGAAGCGGTCCTGGAAGCCATCCGGGTCCCGAGGCTGGGGCTCGGCAGGCCGCGCAAGCGCCCGGACCGGGTCCGGGCCGACAAGGCGTACGACTCCCGCGGAAACCGCTCCTCCCTGCGTAGACGCGGGATCAAGGCCACCATTCCGCTCCCGGCGGACCGTGTCCGTAACCGCCTCAAGCGCGGATCGCGCAGTGGGCGGCCGCCGACGTTCGACAAGGACGACTACAAGCAGCGGCACGCCGTCGAGTGCGGAATCAGCCGCCTCAAGCGACACCGGGCCGTCGCCACTCGTTACGACAAACTCTCCGTCCGCTTCGAAGCGACCGTGCTGGTCGCAGCCATCAACGAATGGCTATGACCAGCACTTTCACAACAGGCCCTAGCCGCGGAACTCCGGTTTCCGTTCCGGGGACGCCTCCGCCAGGGCCTTCGTGACCGCCTCGACGCCACCGCGCAGGCCGTAGACCGGGGTGTCGGGCTGCTGGCGCCAGGAGTCGTCGATGCCGCCCGCGTCGACGGTGTCAAAGCCGAGTTCGTCGATCAGGTCCCGCACCTTGCTCTTGGCCGCCTCGTCGTCGCCGGCCACCGGAAGGGCGATGCGGTCGGGGTCGCCTGCCGGGAGCGGGCGGTCCAGGATGTCCTGGGCGTACGTGCCGTTGAAGGCCTTGATCACGGGGTGGCCGATCTGGCGTTCCGTCCAGCGGCTCTCGGTGATGCCCTCGTCCTCGATCTCGGCGATCCTGCCGTCCCGCTGCCGGGGGTAGTAGTTGCCCGTGTCGATGACCACGACACCGTCCGCCGCCCCGTCGAACAGGCCGGACGGCAGGTCCGGGACCGCCTTCAGCGGGATGGTGACGACGACGATCTCGGCACCCCGCGGTGCCTCCTCGACCGTCACGGGCGTCGCGCCGGTCTCCTGCGCCAGGGCCGTGAGCGTGTGCGGGCCCCGGGAGTTGGCGACGTACACGTCGTGACCGAGGGCGGTGAGCCGCCGGGTCAGATTGCCGCCGATGTTGCCGGCTCCGATGATGCCGATCTTCATGTCCTCGCCTCGCCCTTCCGGGGATCGGTGACGCCTGGGCCTCTCGCGGGGCCTTCGTGATCGGGGTCAACCTCCGGAGCGGGTGGGCTATTCCGGCGGGTATGACGAGGGCCCGGTCCGTCCGAGGACGGACCGGGCCCCACTCCTCGCGGCGCCGGAGCGCCGGCGTCACTTGTTCAGGTAGCCCCAGAACTCGTCGAAGCTCAGCTTCTTGTCGCCGTCGAGGTCGCGGGTCTTGATGACGACCTCGGCGACCGACTCGGTGACGTTCCAGTCGCCGGACCGGGCCAGGGCGGACTTGAACTCGGCAGCGGTGATGAATCCGTCACCATCCGTGTCGATCTGTTCGAACTGCTTGCGTGCTTCCTCGATGTCCGCCACCGATCCGCCCCTACTCTCGTGTTCCGCGTCTTGCTGACGCAGGTCAGATTAACTGCCCGTGTGCGCCTCCAGTGCGGCGACCACCCACGCGAACTCCTCGCGGTACGCCGCGTCGGGCCCGGTTCCCTTCACGACGGCCGGCAACTCGCGGTAGCGGGCGACCCGGTCGGTGGCGTGCGACCGCAGCCGCTCCAGCACGGTGACGGAGCCGGCGTCGCCCAGCAGCTCGCACAGCACCTGAGCGGCCTCCGGCTGCTCGGGTGCCGGTTCCTCGGGCAGGTCGGCGGCGGTGTTCCGCATTTCATGAGTGTCGTCTCCTCCGCGCCGGACCCAGCACCGGCGGGCGTCCGCCGGCCCGAGGCCGAGTTCGCGCAGCGTCCGGATCAGCTCCGGACGCGCCACGGACGCGGCGTCGTGCAGCCGGTAACCGCCGCGGACCGGGCCACCGGGGGCAGTGCGCCCTCGTCGGGCCAGTACCGGATGGTGCGCACGGTCAGGCCGGTGGCCCGGACCGGTTCGCCGATGGTGAGCAGTCCGGTGCCGTCGTCGATCATGTCTGGGAGTCTGGGCGTTCCAGTGGGTGGGGACTCAAGGAGGTTCGGTGGCGGAAACTCTGCGGGACATTCTCGACGCGGCGGAGCGGGGCGTCTTCCCGCCGGCGGACGGCGGGACGACGATCGTGAGCCGGCCCTCCCCCCGGGACGCCGGGGTCATCGCCTTCACGGCTCACTCGGTCGTCTTCACGGACGAGGATCCGGACTGGGTGCGCCGGACGCTGGCCGGGACCGACTGCGACCGGCTCGCTGCCACGATGAACGCCCGCTTCCTGGCGGCGCTGATGGACCGGACGGGCCGTGCGTCCGACACGGTCGACGTGCTGCTGACCGGTGCGGCGCTGCCCGGGGAGCCTCCGCTCGCGTTGGCGGAGATCGACGACCCCGGCCATCCGCGGGTGGCGTCCGCACGCCGGCGGCGTGACGACGTGCGGGTGTGGGCGGCGGACGGCGGGGTGCTCGTGCTGGGCCGTGGCGTGGCCGGGCGGTGGGAGGTCGCGGTCGAGGTGGACGAGGGGGCACGGCACCGAGGGCTCGGGCGGCGGCTGGCGACGGCGGGGCGGCACCTGGCCCAAGGCGCGCCGGTGTGGGCTCAGGTGGCGGCGGGGAACGCCCGCAGTCTGCGGGCGTTCCAGGCGGCCGGCTACCGGCCCGTGGGCTCGGAGGTGCTGCTCAGTGCCAGGGCTTGTGGTGCGGGTCGCTCCCGCACTCGCTCATGATCTCGGTCCTGGTCTGCTTGTCGACCGGGCAGACGCCGACGATGTACTCGCGGGCGATGCCGCCGGGGAAGGCGACCTCCTGCTGGTCGGCCCACTTGTGGGTGTCACCGAGGACGGCTGGTTGACCAGGACGTACTTCTCCAGGTCGTACTGCCCGTTGACCACGTCCTTGGGCCGGAAAGCCCTCCTCGAAGACCACGGACGGGCCGCGGCCGCCGGCGCGGTAGAGGGTGCCGCAGGTGGTGCGCCAGGACGGGTCGGGGATGATGCGGTCGACCTGGACCCGGCGGTCGGTGGCGGCCTTGACCTTGTCGTCGAACTGGACGGGACAGGCGGCCGGTCCGGGGGCGGCGGGCTTGGCGGCCGCCGTCACGGAAGCCGCGGAAGCCGTGGGCGCCTGGCCCGCCACGGCGGTGGAGCACCGCCGCCACGCGTGGCGGCCGTGGTCGTGAGGACGGCCGCGAGGGAGAGGGCGGCGGCAGCGGTGCGCCACCGCAGGCTGCGGGTGATCACGCGGTGCGCGATCGCGGGTCCGCGGCGCCGGGCCGGGGACCCTCACCCGATCAGAGGCGTGTCAACTGCCCCTCGGTGGACGGCGGATGGCTCTCACCGGAAGATTCCCGTGTGGCCGAGCGAGTAGCGGCCGGGCTGCGGGTAGACGGCGAGGCCGTGCGGGCCGCTGCCGACGGGGATGCGGGCGAGCTGGGTGCCGGTGCGGGTGTCGATGGCGTACACCTCGGCGTCGTAGCGGCCGGACAGCCACAGCACCTTGCCGTCGGCGGAGACGCCGCCCATGTCGGGGCTGCCGCCGTCGGGCAGCTGCCACTTCTTGGTCAGCTTGTCCTGCGTGAAGTCGAAGACGGAGATCGTGCCCTCGCCGCGGTTGGACACGTACATCTCGCGGGAGTCGCGGCTGACGTACAGGCCGTGGCAGCCCTTGCCGGTGGGCATCAGGGTGGGCTCGGTGAACTTGTCGCCGTCCAGGACCCACATGCCGTGGGCCATCATGTCGGCGATGTAGAACTTCTTGCCGTCGGGCGAGACCTTCACGTCCTGCGGCATGGCGCCCTCGAACGGCAGCCGCTGCTGTCCGACGACCTTCATCTTCTCGGTGTCGACCTTGAGCAGTTCGCCGCTGAACTCGCAGGAGACGATGAAGTAGCGGCCGTCGAGGGAGAAGTCGGCGTGGTTGACGCCGTAGCAGGAGACCGGGACCGTCTTCTTGCGCTCCATGGTGTGCGGGTCGCGGAAGACCAGTTCGCGGTCGAGGGAAGCCATGACGACGGCGTACTTCCCGTGCGGCGTGAAGTAGAGGTTGTACGGGTCGTGGACCTCCACCTCCTTGCCCGCCTTGCCGGTCTTCGGGTCGATCGGGGTGAGGGTGTGGCCGCGGTTGTTGTTGACCCAGAGCGTCTTCAGGTCCCAGGAGGGGACGACGTGCTGGGGCTGCCGGCCCACGGGGATCGTCTCGATGATCTCGTACGTCTTCGGGTCGATGACGGAGACGGTGTCGGACTCGGTGTTGGGGACGTAGACCCGGGACGGGAAATCCTTGACCACGGGCGACAGTTTGTTCGGGCGGTCGGCCGCGTACACGTCCTCGGGGTCGAGGACGGGAGGCATCCCGGGCAGCCCCTGAACAGGCTTCTTCTCGCGCGGCGCGGGCACGGCGGCCTTGGTGCCGCGTGCCTCGGAGGTCCGTTCCCCGCCCTGCGTGCCGCAGGCGGCGAGGCAGGCGAGGGCGGCGCCCACGACGAGGGCGCTTTTGACAAGGTGGCGGTGCATTCCACCATTTAAGGTCCGCTTCGCGGGGAAACCAGTGATTCGCCCGATCGGCGGCCAGGCGAGCTGTCGCAGGTCACGCCCCTCGTCGGGTCCGGCAGCCGGCGAGGAGTCCTCAGCGGTCGGTGACCCGCATCTCGAACCACGTGGTCTTCCCGCGGGGCAGCAGATCGACCCCCCAGCGGTCGGCCAGCTTGTCGACGAGGAACAGGCCCCGGCCGCTGATGTCCATCGCCTGCACCGGCATCAGGCAGGGCAGCCCCCGGGACGGGTCGCGGACCTCGACGCGGATCCAGCCGCGGCGCCGGTCCAGGCGCAGCCCGAAGACACGGGCGCCGGTGTGGCGTACGGCGTTGCCCACCAGCTCGGAGACGAGTAAGACCGCGTCCTCGGTGGTTTTGGGGGTGAGGCCCCAGTGGCACATGACGACGACCTGGGTCAGCCGTCTGGCGGTGGCCGCGGACTCGGGGCGGGACGGCAGTGACACCTCCGCCTCCGTCGGGTTGCCGTACAACTCCAGCGCCTTCAGCGCGCGTTCGTCCTCGACGGTCGGCGACCAGCGCGCCGCGGCCGCATGTGCGTGTCCCCGCGGCTGTTCCATACCCTCCAGCCCCGCCATGCCCCCATCATGGCCGCCCGGCGCGCCCTCGGGGGCCGTTCCCGCGGAATACGCCCCCGGGAACGGGGTGCGGACCGGCGAGCCGACGGCATGTGCAATCGGCATGTCGAAATCGCCCGCAGCCCGTCTGACCTGCGACGACGGCCCGTTGCGGGGCGAGCGGCGGACTCCCTCGACCGGACACGCTCAAGGCCGCCTCAAGGCTGCATGAACCGCCCCATCGAGGGACCCGGATCAGACGCGGCGTCAATTGCAAGCCCTGAGAGGGGGAGCTCAGAGGAACTTCGCCTTGCCCGGCCCCTCCTCCACGAAGCTGCGCATGCCGCGCTCGCGGTCCTCGGTGGCGAACAGGCCCGCGAACCAGTTCCGTTCGATCGCCAGGCCCGTGTCGATGTCCGTCTCCAGGCCCGTGTCGATCGACTCCTTGGCGGCGCGCAGCGCGAGGGCCGGGCCGTGCGCCAGCTTCGCCGCCCAGGCGTGCGCCTGCGCGTACACCTCGTCGGCGGGCACGACCCGGTCCACCAGCCCGATCTCCTTCGCCTCGTCGGCCTTCACCATCCGGCCGGTGAAGATCAGGTCCTTGGCCTTGGAGGGGCCGACCAGGCGGGCCAGGCGCTGGGTGCCGCCCGCGCCGGGGATCAGGCCGAGCAGGATCTCCGGCTGGCCGAGCTTGGCGTTCTCGCCGGCGATGCGGAAGTCCGCGCACAGCGCGAGTTCGCAGCCGCCGCCGAGCGCGTAGCCGGTCACGGCCGCGACGACCGGCTTGGGGATCCGGGCCACCGCCGTGAACGAGTCCTGGAGGGCGCGGGCGCGCAGGACCATCGCGGTGTGGTCCATCGCCTGCATCTCCTTGATGTCCGCGCCCGCCGCGAACACCTTCTCGCCGCCGTAGACCACCACGGCCCGCACGTCCTCGCGGCGCCCGGCCTCCTCGGCGAGTTCCTTCAGCCGGTCCTGTGTGGCGATGTCCAGCGCGTTCATGGGCGGGCGGTCGAGACGGAGCGTGCCGACGCCTTCAGCGACTTCGAGAGAGACGGTCATAGGCAGCAGGTTAACGGGGGCTAACGACAAGGGCCCTGGTGCGGTCCGTCACACCAGGGCCTCCTCGTCAGGTCAGAGAGCTACTTCTTCCACTTCTCCCACGACATGTTCCAGCCGTTGAGCCCGTTGTCCGGGTCGACGATGCGGTCCTCGGAGTTCTTCACGATCACCACGTCGCCGACCATCGAGTGGTTGAAGAACCACGCGGCCGGCACCTTCTTGTCCCAGCCGCCGCGCACGTCGCGCAGGCCGATGCAGCCGTGGCTGGCGTTGTAGTTGCCGAAGGCGCCGCCCGCCCAGTAGTTGCCGTGCAGGAAGGTGCCGGAGGTGGTGAGGCGCACGGCGTGCGGGACGTCCTTGATGTCGTACTCGCCACCGTAGCCGACCGTCTCGCCGTTCATCCGGGTCACCGGGAGCATCTCGCTGATGACCATCTGGCCGTTCCAGGTCTCCATGCCGGGCTTGCCGGTGGTGACCGGGATGGTCTTGATGACCTCGCCGTCGCGCATGACCTTCATCGTGAGCTTCTTGGCGTCGACGACCGAGACCTGGTTGCGGCCGATGGTGAACTCGACCTTCTTGTCCTGCTCGCCGTAGACGCCGGGGCGGCCTTCGACACCGTCGAGGGCGAGGTCGACGGTCACCTTGGTGCCGGGCTTCCAGTACTTCTCGGGGCGGAAGTCGAGACGGTCGTTGCCGAACCAGTGGCCCTCGACGTCCACGGCCGGTTCCGTCTTGATGCGGATGGCCTTCTCGACGTCGTCCGGGTGGGTGATGCCCCTGCTGAAGCGGATGGAGAACGGCATGCCCACGCCGACCTTGGAGCCGTCCTCGGGGGTGAAGGTGCCGATGAAGGTGTTCTTCGGCGTCAGGGTCGTGAAGCCCGCGTCCTCCGCGGCCGTGCGGCCCTCGGAGTCCTTGGCGACCGCGTGGACCGTGTACTTGGTGGCGGCGGCCAGATGGGTGGACGGCGTCCAGGTGGCGCCGTCGCCGGATATCTCGCCGTCGACCTTATTGCCCTTGGCGTCCTTGACCTCGACCTCGGTCAGCTTGCCCTTGGCGGCGGTCACCTTCAGCGTCCCGCTGGTGTCGACGGACTTGGCGCCGTCCTTGGGGGTGATGCCGATGACGGCCTCGGACTGCTTGCTCTGCGCGGCGTCCGCGTCCTTGCCGGCGCCCGCGCCGGAACCGGAGCCGGTCCCCCCGCCGCCGCACGCCGTGACGGCGAGCAGCAGCACCCCCAGTATCAGCGCGAGCAGTCCGTGCCTGCCGCCAACCGACGCCCCCGATATCGGTCGCCCGTTCAAGTTGTTCTCCCCTCCAGCGGACCTGATCAGGCCCGCACCCCTGCGCGTCCCCCGCGCACCGGCGAATAGTAACCACAGCCGCCGCACCCCGATGGCCTGCGATTGTCACTGTTCAGTCCCAACGAAACAGCGGGTCAACCCGCCCCCCTGTCGCGCTACTTCACCGCACTGCCCGCCTTCCATGCATTCCATCCCATATTCCAACCTCCGAGCCCGTTGTCGGGAGCGACCTTTTTGTCATTGCTGTGGACGACCTCGACGACGTCTCCGATGAGGCTGCGGTCGAAGAACCAGCCGGCAGGAGTGTCCGAACCGCCGCCCTTCACATCGCGCAGCCCGACGCAGCCGTGGCTGACGTTGGTACGTCCGAAGACCGTGCGGTGCGCCCAGTAGTTGCCGTGCAGGAAGGTGCCGGAGTCGGTCAGGCGCATGGCGTGCGGGACGTCCGGGATGTCGTACTCGCCCTTGCCGTTGCGCTTCTTGAAGCCGACCGTGGCGCCGTTCATCCGGGTGACCTCGAGCATCTCGGTCACCACCATCTTGCCGTTGTACGTGGTGGTCTTCGGGGCGCCGGCCGTGATCGGCACGGTGGCGAGCACCTCGCCGTCGCGCCGCACCTCCATGGTGTGCCGGGCGGCGTCGACCACGGAGACCTGGCTGCGGCCGACGGTGAAGGAGAACGTCTTGTGCTGGAGGCCGTAGACCCCGGGCGCACCCTCGACGTCCCGCAGGCGCAGGGCGACGGTGACCTGGGTGCCGGGTTTCCAGTAGTGCTCGGGGCGGAAGTCGAGGCGACTGCGGCCGAACCAGTGCGCGCGGATCTCGACGGCCGGGCGGGCGGTGACCCGCACCGCGCGTTCGACGGCGGCGCGGTTGGCGATCTTCCGGTTGAACTCCAGCGAGACGATCATGCCGGTGCCGACCGTGGCCCGGTTCTCCGGGCTGACGTAGCCGATGAAGCGTTCCTCCGGGACGTACGTCGTGAAGGTGGTGTGCCGGGCGGAGCGGCGTCCGTCGCCGTCCACAGCCACCGCGTCGATCGTGTACCTGGCGGCCAGCGCGAGCCGCTCGTCGTCGGGTTCCCAGGTCAGTCCGTCGGCGGAGAGGTGCCCGGGCACCGGGGACTCCTGCGCGTCCTGCGACCGGACGACCTTCACCGACTCCAGCCTGCCGTCGGGCACGTGCACCCGCAGCTTCTTCCCGGGGCGCACACCCCTGCTGCCGTCGTCGGGCGAGACCCTGATGACGTCGTCGGGCGCCGGGGGCGCGCCGAACGCCCCGGCGATCCCGCCCGCGTCGTCCGAGGTACAGCCGGTGGCCCCGGTCAGGAGCCCTGCCCATGTCACTACGGCGGCCAGCGCGGCCCTCGCGCGCCGCGCGCGCCCTTGTACGTGCCTCACGAGGTGCCCAACGACCGGCCTCGTCCCCGGGAAACGACCATGCCCGCCCCCGGGGAAACGTGAGTGCGACCCATGCTCTGGGCAGAACAGTGGGGAGGACGACGCGCAGGGGAGCCGCGACCCGGGCCGGAGCACAGGACCGCACCCCTCTGTCCCCCGTCGTTCCACGAGCCGCGGGAGGCTGACAGGTGTCCAGCGCAGCCGAGCAGGAGGCGGTGGCCGGTCATCAGGCCACCGGGAACGGGCGCCAGGCCGCCGCCGTGAACGGCGCACGGCGGGCCGCGCCGCCGCCCACGGTGGCCGCCCGGCCGGGCGCGCCGACGCCGCTCGGCGCCCGGTTCCGGGTCGGCCCGGACGGGGTGGCCGGGACCAATTTCGCCCTGTGGGCGGGCGGGGCCGAAG
>NZ_NGFN01000314.1 GCF_002148965.1 Streptomyces swartbergensis
CCGCGAGGCCGTGGGGGCGGACGAGGCCGAGTGGGCGCGGGGCCGGGGCTGGGCCCTGTCGATCGCGGTCATCGCGCTGCCGTACTACTGGGACACCAATCCGCCGGTCGCGGAGAACTCGCGGCATGTGATCGGGGAGATCCTGGCCGAGTCCCGGTAGGGGCAGAAAGGACAGGGTTCCTGCCCCTGCCCGGGGGGCGCTTCATTCGCCCGCGTACGCCTTCTCCAGGGTCGCGATGTCGAACTTGCTCATCGCCATGAACGCCGCGGTCACCCGGGCCGCCTTCGCCGGGTCCGGGTCGGTGATCATGTCGTCGAGCCGGTCGGGGACGACCTGCCAGGACACGCCGTACTGGTCCTTGAGCCAGCCGCACGGGCCGGGCTCGCCGCCGTTCTCGGTGAGCTTGGCCCAGTAGTAGTCGATCTCCTCCTGGTTCTCGCAGAAGATCATGAAGGAGACGGCCTCGGTGAACTTGAACTGGGGGCCGCCGTTGAGTCCGAGGAACTTGTGGCCGTTGGCCGTGAACTCGACGGTCATCACGCTGCCGGCGGGCTGGGGCGCCCCCTCGGGGTAGCGGGCGATCTTTCCGACGCTGGAGTTCTTGAAGACCGAGACGTAGAAGTGGGCGGCCTCCTCGGCCTGGCCGTCGAACCAGAGACACGTGGTGAAACCGTCGGATGCCATGAGTACCTCCTGAGGCGTGGATCGCTGTCATCTGTGTCGACCGGTCCACGCCGGGAAACTCATCGGCCGGGCGGGTGATTGTTTCGCTGGGGCGGCGTCACGGCCCGAGGCCGGCATCGCGGTGACCGGCTCGACCGGAACCGATGGCAGGACGAGCTGCACCGATGGCCGGACGAGCTGCCCGGAACGGGATGGCTACGGCGTGCCGGCGGCGTATCCGCGCGAGCTGGTCCGGTACTGGCGGCACGCGTGCGACTGGCGGGCCGCCGAGGCGCGGCTGAACGAGTGGCCGCAGTCAACGAGTGGCCGTGGTTCACGACCACGATCGACGGCGCGCCCGTCCGCATCGTGGAGTTCGACGGGGTCGGTCCGCTGACCGATCCCGCCGCGCACGGGAGTGATCCGGCCGACGCGTTTCATGTGGTGGTGCCGAGCATCCCGGGGGTCGGGCTGTCCGGCCCGACACCGGGGCGGGCCCATCCCGACCGTGTGATCGGCGTGCATCGGTCCGTCCGGATCCTCTACGAGCGGGCGCACGCCACGGACCGCGCCGCCCGACCCGCCGAGCCGTCCCGCGCGCCGACGGCCCGGTCTGCTGGTCAGTGATGTGCGGGCGTTCTTCCGGGAGTTGCGCCAGAGAAGCTGAGACCGGCTGTACGGGGGGCGCTCTGCCGGGAGCGGATCTGCCGAGGGCAGAGAAACGGTCTGCGGGCATCGTCCGAGGCCAAGAGTGGAGTCGACGGCACATCCGCGGTACGTCCGCGGTCCTTCTGCCACGACGAGGAGAACCGATGACTCCACTCACGACACTCGCCCCGCGGGCGGAGGAGGGCGACACCCCTCCGACCCGGTTCGACGACCATCTGGCCGCCCAGCTGCTCGCACAGCGCATCGTGTTGCTGGGCACGCAGGTGGACGAGGTCTCCGCGAACCGGGTCTGCGCCCAGCTGCTGATCCTGTCCGCGGAGGACCCGCGCACCGACATCAGCCTGTACATCAACAGCCCCGGCGGCTCGGTGCACGCGGGCCTGGCCATCTACGACACGATGCGGCTGATCCCCAACGACGTCTCCACCCTGGCCATGGGCTTCGCCGCCAGCATGGGCCAGTTCCTGCTCTGCGTCGGCACGCCGGGCAAGCGCTACTCCCTGCCGAACGCGCGCGTCATGATGCACCAGCCGTCGGGAGGCATCGGCGGCACCACCGCCGACATCGAGATCCAGGCGGAGAACCTGGAGTTCACCAAGCGGACCATCGAGCGGATCACCGCCGAGCACACCGGACAGACCCCGGAGACCATCTCCCGGGACGGTGACCGGGACCGCTGGTTCACGGCCGAGGAAGCCAAGGAGTACGGCATGGTGGACCGGGTCCTGGAGTCCCTCGCGGACATCCGCCCGGCGGCCACCCGGCGCAGGATGGGGCTTCAGTGATGGGTACGTACACGATTCCGAACGTCGTCGAGCGCACCCCGCAGGGCGAGCGGTCCTACGACGTGTTCAGCCGGCTGCTGTCCGAGCGGATCATCTTCCTCGGCACCGAGATCGACGACGGCGTCGCCAACGTCGTCATCGCGCAACTGCTCCATCTGGAGTCGTCGTCCCCGGAGAGCGAGATCTCGATCTACCTCAACTCCCCCGGCGGCTCGTTCACTTCGCTCATGGCCATCTACGACACCATGACGTACGTGCAGGCGCCGATCTCGACGTTCTGCGTCGGGCAGGCGGCCTCCACGGCGGCCGTGCTGCTGGCCGGCGGGGACGCCGGGCGGCGGTTCGTGCTGGAGCACGCCCGCGTGCTCCTCGGGCAGCCGGCCGCGGGCGGCGCGCGCGGCACGGCGTCCGACCTGTCGCTCCAGGCCAAGGAGATGGTGCGGATCCGCTCCCAGGTGGAGGAGGTGCTGTCCCGGCACACCCACCACGACGTGGCGACCCTGCGGGCCGACATGGACCGCGACAAGGTGCTCACCGCGCAGGAGGCGGTGGCCTACGGGCTGGCCGACGAGGTGCTCAGCCGGCGACTCGTACGGGTCTGAGGCGCCGGCAGGCCCACCGCTCAGGCGGCCATGCACAGTCCCCCGGACGACGAGGGGGACGCCCCGCGGCGGCTGCCGCCCGAGTACCGCGAGGTGACGCGGATCAGTTCGCCCTGCGCCCTCGACAGCAGGTCGCCGAGGCTCAGTCCGAGGGCGTGGGCGGCGGCCGCGAGGACCTCCGAGGAGGCCTCCTTGCGGCCGCGCTCCACCTCCGACAGGTACGGCATGGAGATCCGTGCCTCGTCGGCGACGTCCTTCAAGGTCCGCTCCTGCGCGAGACGTTCGCGCCGCAGGACGTCACCGACCAGGTCGCGCCACAGGGGTTCCTTCACGGCGGGAGCCGGTGGCCCGTGGTGTGGCGGAGCGGAGGGAGGACGGGCGGCCAGGGGGCGCGCGCCGGGCGGGCGAAGGGGGATGACGCGGGCTTCGTTCGGCACGYGGTTGCTCACTTCTCCAGCCTAGGAGTCTTGGTCGTCAGGGGAAGGGGCCGGCATTTCGCCCTGGGTGGAATCGCCCAACCGGCCGGTTGCCAGGCGGCGTTGGGAAACCCTGACTCCGCTGCGCGCCGGAACCTCCCCCGTCGTGATCGTCGCACGCCACGGTTATTTTCCGCCGCGCGGCCGATCGCCGGGCATGTGTAGCAGATAACCGGGTACCCGCAACCCGGAGGGACCTAGGCAGATGTCCGCTGTGACGCATGGGAGAGGTAATGGAGACCGCCGTGATCCGGTCGCAGGCACAAGTCGTCGAAGAGAACGCGGAGGCCGGCACGGGTGACGGAGCACTGCCGGGAGTCGTGGACCCGCGGTCCGTGGCTCCGCGGGACGCCCGGGAGCTGTCCCGCCAGTTCTTCCAGCGCCTGACGGAACTCGAAGAGGGCACGCACGAGTACCAGTATGCGCGCAACACACTGATCGAGATGAACATGTCGCTCGTGCGGTTCGCGGCCGGCCGGTTCCGTGGCCGCGGCGACGACATGGAGGACATCGTCCAGACCGGCATGATCGGCCTGATCAAGGCCATCGACCGGTTCGAGCTGTCGCGCGAGGTCGAGTTCACCTCCTTCGCGCTGCCGTACATCGTCGGTGAGATCAAGCGGTTCTTCCGGGACACGACGTGGGCGGTGCACGTGCCGCGGCGGCTTCAGGAACTGCGCGTGGAGCTGGCCAAGGCCCGCGAGGAACTCGCCAGCAGGCTGGACCGCGAACCCACGGTGACCGAGCTGGCCACGCTGATGAACATCTCCGAGAAGGAGGTCGTCGAGGGGCAGATCGCCGCCAACGGCTACAACTCGTCGTCGCTGGACGCCGCGCTCACCGGCGACGGCCCCGAGGGCGGCGAGGCGGTCCTGGCCGACTTCATCGGCGTGGAGGAGGACGGGCTGCGGCTCGTCGAGGACTTCCACTCACTGGCCCCGCTGATGGCGGAGCTCAGCGAGCGCGACCGGCAGATCCTCCACATGCGGTTCGTGGAGGAGGCCACCCAGGCGGAGATCGGGGAGCGGCTGGGCTGTTCGCAGATGCACGTCTCCCGCCTGATCAAGCGGATCATCACGCGACTGCGCGAGGGCATGCTGGGCGAGCTGGGCTGCGCCTGACGCGGCCGGCGGACCAGCGGGTGCCGTCTCCACACGCGGGAGTGGGATGGCACCCGCCACCGTGTCGGCCGCCACTGTGTCGGCTCCGGGGCTCCGGGCGGCTCAGGCGTCGGTGGACGGCTCAGCCGTCGGTTTCGTCGGCGAGCGGCAGCACGGCGCAGACCCGTTTGCCCACCGGCACCCGCTCCACGCTGACCTGCTCCGCGAGCGCGTGGACGATCTCCAGGCCGTGCCGTCCGACGCGCTCGGGGTTGCGGGGGAAGATGCGGGGCAGTGCGGAGCTGCTGTCGTAGACCGACACCGTCACCGCGGAGTCCGTGCCGACGAGCTCCAGGATGTACGGCCCGTTGCTGTGCCGGTCCGCGTTGGTGACCAGCTCGCTCACCACGAGCTGCACCGCGCCGTCGGCCCGGCTGTCGATGCGGGCGCACCACTCGGTCCTGAGCTGCTCGAGGAAGAGCGCGGCGAAGGACCGCGCCTCGGCGATGCAACCCTGCTCGCCGGTGTAGTGTGCCGCCCGCCTCAGCGGTTCCACGGGCACGTCGAAACCAGTCGGTATCACTGCCCCGTCCAGGTGGTCGATCATTCGTTTCTCTCTGGGAAGCCGGACTGGCCGGACGCTCTGCACAGTGCTCGTACCCCGAGCCGGGCGTCGCAGTCCTGACAGTCTTCGGCCCGTCCGGTGCCCTGGGCATTGTCCCCTGTCCGCGGGGCACCCGGTAGGAATCGGGACCGGCCGAGGGCGGCCGGCCCGGATCGCCGGAGGTGCGCGGTGGTCTGGTGGATGTGGTTGGTCGTGGTGGTCGCGGCGCTCGCCGCCGTCGCCGTGGTGACGCTCGCCGTGCAGGCCGGCCGGCGGTCGGGGACCGTCATCGCGGTACGGCGCCGGCCCGGCGGGAAGGGCGAGCGATGAACGAGCTGATGGCGGCGCGGAGCCTGACGACACTGCCGGTGGTCACGCTGGGCGGCGAGGCCGTGGCGCAGGTCAAGGACACCGTCTTCGACGCCGCTGCCGGGCGTGTCAGCGGCTTCACGCTCAGCGGCCGGGGACTGCTGTCGGGCCCCCTGAGGCGGAGCCTGCCCTGGGCGGGTGTGCACTCGCTGGGCCATGACGCGGTCGTGATCGTCGACGACAGTGCCCTGGCGGACACGCCCGTCGTGGTGGCACGCCGGGAGGCCCAGCAGGGCCGGGTGCTGCACGCGAAGGTGCTGACCGACGAGGGCGCCGAGGTCGGGACGGTGCTCGACGTGGTCGTCGAGGGCGGCACCAGCGGCCGGGTCGTGGGCTTCCGCATCGCCGCGGGCAAGGCGCTGGTGCAGRGCTCCAGGCGGCGTCGGCACCGGGTGTACGTGCCGCGCGGCGAGACGCTCGCGGTCTCCGGCCGGGCGCTGGTGATCCCGGCGGACGCCACCCGCTACGTGGCCGACGACCTGCCGTCCTTCGCCGCCCGGGTCGGCGCCTTCCACGAGGGGCGGGAGGGGACGCCGCCATGATGCTGTTCTCGCAGGCGCGGGGGCTGCCGGTCCTGACGCTGACCGATGCGGACGAGATCGGCGTCCTGAAGTCCCTGACGGTCGACGCCCCGTCCGGTGTGGTCACCCACGTCCGGGTGCGCGGCAGGCACTCCCGCAAGGAGTCCGTGCTGGCGTGGGGCGCCCTGCACGCGATCGGCCCGGACGCCGTGCTCGTCCGCTCGGCGGCCGCCCCGTCCGAGGTGCCGCCGCACCACGAGCTGCCGGGCCTGAGGATCCTCACCGAGACGGGCTACGAGCTCGGCACGGTCCAGGACGTCGTGTTCGAACCGGAGACCGGCCGCATCGAGGCGGTCCGCACCGCCCACGGCGACCTTCCGGCCGATCGTCTGCTCGGCCTCGGCGACTACGCCCTGGTGGTCCGTGCCGGGTGAGCCGGGCCGGGTCAGGAGGCCGGGGGCTGGTCCGTCGTGCCGTTCCCTGTGTCGTTTCCGGTGTCGTTTCCGGTGTCGTTTCCGGGCGGCGGCTGCGGCGGCTCCGAGGTCGGCGGCTCGCTCGTCGGCGGCTCCGGCGACGTCTCCGGATCCGACGTCGGCGGCTCGCTCGTGGGAGGCTCCGACGAGGTCGGGTCGGACGGTGACGTCGGCGTGGTGACGCTCACCGACGGGGAGGGCTTGTCGGGCTTCTCGGTCTTGCGGTCCTTCGTGCCGGTGTCGCCCTTGTGCCGCTCGAACCACTCGCCGTCGGGCTCGCACACGACGAAGACGTCGACCGGCTTCGGAGCGGGCGTGACCGCGACGACGTTCGAGGGCTTGAACCCCGGCCACACGTCGCCGGTCATCTTGGGCGCGCTCTGCTGGGCGACCGGCGCGGACAGCGGGTTGCCGCACGCGCAGCGCACCCGGGGCACACCGCGGTCGTCGACGAGGACGGCCGTACCGGCCTGGAGAACGGCCTGGTAGCTGGTCGCGCGGCCGTCGCTGTAGCCGTGGTTGGTGACGCGGGTGTCCATGCGCAGCACCACGGGCGTGAGCGAGCGCAGGTAGGCGGGAACGTCGGGCGGGTCGACGCGGGCGACGGAGGCGAACGCCCGCTGCTTGTCCGGAGCCCCCTTGAAGAACGTGATCTGCTTCTCCACGTCACAGCTGGCCACGTTGCGGGTGCCGCCGTACAGGCCGGGCGCTCCGCCCTGTACGCCCTGGACGGCGTTCTGCGTGGCCAGCTCGGTGGGCGAGGGCGAGACCGGTGAGGCCGAGCTCTCCTTCGCCGTGGACTCGGTGAACGGGTCCGGGCCGGTGTCGGCCGCGGGCTGGAGGAAGACCTCGCCCTCGGACGTGCTGGTACCGCCGTCGGACGCGCCGGTGCCGCCGCCGTCGGGCCGGGTGAAGACCACGGCCAGGATCACCGCGGCAACGACGGCGGTGGCGATCAGCGCGACGCGGGGTACCGACCCCCACCACGGGCGCCGGGGCTCCGGCGCCTGCCCTCCCCCGCTCGGCGGCTCGGAGGGCGGCCCTCCTCCCGACGGCGGCTGGGAGGGACCCGAGAGCGGGCCCGAGGGAGGTCCTGTGGGGCGGCCGGACGACGGCGGTTCGACGCTCACGAGCTCTTCTTCCCGCGTGGTTCTCTGCGGCCTCTCACACCCGGAGCGATTCATACCGGTGTATGCCGCTTTTTCCACTACGAGTTCATTGTGCGCTCCGGTCCCGTACGGCTCGCAAGCTGACGCGGACGGACCTCCTGACGGGCGTCCGGCGCAGGTGCTGCTTAGCGTGGCAGCGTGAGTTCGCGCACCTCCTCCGGCCGGGCACGTACCTCCGGCGAGCGGGCCGTCGCCCGCCATGGCTGGGCGCAGGCCCTCCTCACGGTGCTCGGCGGGCTGCTCGCCATGGCGGCGGTGTCCGCTCTGGGTCTGTGGGCGGCCGGGGCGGCGGACCTCCCGGACGGCGCGTTCGCACCGGTGGTCCTGGCGACCGTGGTCACCGCCGTCGGGGGTGCCGTGAAGCTCTCCGGGAGTGCCGGAGACCTCGCCGACACGCAGGCGGGCCTGACCGTCGTCCCGCTGTCCGTCACGCTCACCGGTGCGCTGGTGATCGCCTGGGGGTTCCTGCGGCCCCTGCGGCACCGCGCGGTCGCCGGTGCCGCGGAACTGGCCGGCTGGGCCGCCAGGATCGCGGTCCTGTGGCTGCTCGCGCTGATCGGCCTGACGCTGGCCGCCCACCACACGTTCGACATCTCCCTCGGGAACGACGCGCTGGGCGAGCTCGGCGATCTGTTCGGCGTCTCACCGGAGATCGGCTTCACGACCGACGTTCCGCTGTCCGTGTTCGTCGGCGTGGTGTGGCTGGCCGGTGTGCTGGTGCTGGCCCTGCTGGTGTCGCGCGGCGCCCCGTTGCCGGCCGGGCTGCTGCGCTTCCAGACGTCGGTGCGGCCGGCCGCGTACGCGATGGTCGCGCTGCTGCTGGCCTACGTCGTCATCGGCGTGGTCGTCGCCCTGGTCGTCGCGGCGACCAGGGGGCACGCGGCGGAGACGTTCGCCGTGATCCTGCTCGGCATGCCCAACATGGTGTGGCTGGCGCTGACGATCGGCCTCGGCGCCACCTGGAACGGCCGGGTGGAGGGGCCGTTCGGGCTGCCCATGCCGCACGTGCTCGACGAGGTGCTGCGCACCCCGGACATCTCCGAGCTGAACCTGCGCACGCTCTCCGAGCACGACGGCAGGGTGTGGTGGCTGCTGGTCGTCGACGTGGTGCTGCTGATCGCCGCCGCGTTCGTGATGGCGGCCCGGTCGCCGGCCCGGGTCCGGGCCTGGCAGCACGCCGTGCACATGGCGGTCGCGCTCATGCTCACGGTGTTCATGATCTGCCTGGTCGGGCGCATCTCCGCGCACTTCGGCCTTTCCGTGCTCGGCATCGGCGACCTGGGCGGCGGCCTCGCGGGTGAGTTGTTCCTCAGACCCCGGCTGTGGGGAGCCGTGGGCCTGGYCGTCCCGTGGGGGCTGCTGACCGGATTCGCCGGGGCGCTGCTGGCGCGGCACGTACGGCGGCGGGGTGAGGTGCGCGCCGAGCGGGCGGGCTGACTCCGGGGCACACGACCGGCCGGCGGCCGTTGCGCTACGTCCGTTGCTCTACGTCCGCTCCACGAAGACCGGTTCGGCCCAGCGCGGGGGCGGCTTCGGCCGCTCCTCCCCCGGCTGCCGGCCCGCCCTGGCGGGGGCGGCCGCGGTGACGACCCCGCTACCGGCCGCCGCGGCGCGCAGCGCGGCGACGAGGTCGAGGCAGGACGGATACCGGTCGTCCGGGCGCTTGGCGAGGGCCTTGGCGAACACGGGGTCCACCTGTGGGGGGAGGTCGGGCCGGGCCTGGGTCAACGGCGGCGGGTCGTCGTACTGGTGGGCCCACAGCAGGGCCATGTCGTCGTCCCGGAGGAAGGGCGGGTGGCCGGCGAGTATCTCGTAGACGACGCAGGCGAGGCCGTACACGTCACAGCGGGCGTCGACCGGGCGGCCCGAGATCTGCTCGGGGGCGACGTAGTCGAGTGTGCCGACGAACTGGCCGACCGTGGTGAAGCCGGTGAGCGACAGCGACTTCTTCGTCAGGCCGAAGTCGGTGAGGTAGACGTGCTCGGGGTGGTCGCTGTCGGTGCCGCGGGAGACCAGGATGTTGCCGGGCTTGACGTCCCGGTGCACCAGCCCGTGGTCGTGGGCCGCGTCGAGCGCGGAGGCGACCTGGGCGGCGACACGTACGGCGGTGGCCGGCGGCAACGGGCCCTCCCGGTCCAGGAGATGACGCAGATCGCTGCCAGCGACGAACCGCATCGCGATGTACAGCACTCCGTCCGTCTCGCCTGCCTCGAAGACCGGCACGATGTGCGGGTGGTCGATCGCGGCGGCGGCCCGGGACTCGTGGGTGAAGCGGCGTCGGAAGGTGTCGTTGCGGGCGAGTTCCGGGGCCAGCAGTTTGAGCGCGACGGTGCGCTCCAGACGCAGGTCACGGGCCCGGTAGACCACGGCCATACCGCCGCGCCCGATCTCCTGCTCGATCCGGTACCCGGCGATCTGCTGCCCGACCAGCTCGGAGGGCCGCCCCGAGAACAGACTCGTCTCGCGGCTCAACGGGCGTCACCCTCGGGCGACACGATCCGGGTGGGCGCGGGCCCCACGACCCACGTGGGCGGCGCCTCGGCCGACTGGCCCGCTTCCTTGTCCGAGGCCGGTTCGCCGTCCCCCTCCGGGGAGGCGACCCGGGTGGGCGACGCCTCGGGGGGCACGAGCCGGGTGGGCGACGCCTCTGGG
>NZ_NGFN01000315.1 GCF_002148965.1 Streptomyces swartbergensis
GGGGTCGAGCTGTGCCTCTTCGACGAGGCGGGCAACCAGTCGCGGGTCCGGCTCGCCGAGCTGACCCACGAGATCTGGCACGGCTTCGTCCCCGGCGTGCTGCCCGGGCAGCGCTACGGCTACCGGGTGCACGGCCGCTGGGACCCGTGGACCGGCGCCCGCTGGAACCCGGCGAAGCTGCTCCTCGACCCGTACGCGCGGGCGGTCGACGCGGGGCCGGGAAACGACTACAGCAACCTGCCGCCCGAGGTGTACGGGCACGTGCGCGACTGGCCGCAGCAGCACATCGCCGACACCGTGCGCGACGACCGCGACTCGGCGCCGTACGTCCCCAAGGGCGTGGTCGTCCACGATGACGACGACTGGGCGGACGACCGCCGCCCGAAGACGCCCTGGGCGGACTCGGTGATCTACGAGCTGCACGTCAAGGGCTTCACAAAACTGCACCCCGGCATACCCGAGGAACTGCGCGGCACCTACGCCGGCCTCGCGCACCCGGCGGCGATCGACCACCTGGTGAAGCTGGGCGTGACGGCGGTGGAGCTGCTGCCCGTGCACCAGTTCGCGCACGAGGACCATCTGCTGCGCAGGGGCCTGAGGAACTACTGGGGCTACAACTCCATCGGCTACTTCGCCCCGCACGCGGCCTACGCGGCCTCCGGGACGGCCGGCGGGCAGGTCGGCGAGTTCAAGCGCATGGTGCGCGCCCTGCACGCGGCCGGGATCGAGGTCATCCTCGACGTGGTCTACAACCACACGGCGGAGGCGGGCGAGCTGGGGCCGACGCTGTCGCTGAAGGGCATCGACAACCGCGGCTACTACCGCCTCCAGGACGATCCCCGCCGCTACGCCGACTACACCGGCTGCGGCAACACCCTGCACGTGGTCCAGCCGCACGTGCTGCGGCTCATCACCGACTCCCTGCGGTACTGGGTGACGGAGATGGGCGTGGACGGCTTCCGCTTCGACCTGGCGGCGGCGCTGGCCCGCTCCATGCACGACGTGGACATGCTCTCCCCGTTCCTGGCGGTCATCGCCCAGGACCCGGTGCTGCGCCGGGTGAAGCTGATCGCCGAGCCGTGGGACGTGGGGTCGGGCGGCTACCAGGTGGGGGCGTTCCCGCCGCTGTGGACGGAGTGGAACGACCGCTACCGCAACGCCGTACGGGACTTCTGGCGGCACGCGCTGCCGGACGTACGGGAGATGGGCTACCGGCTGTCGGGCTCCAGCGACCTGTACGCCTGGGGCGGGCGCAGGCCGTACGCGTCCGTCAACTTCATCACCGCGCACGACGGTTTCACCCTGCGCGACCTGGTGAGTTACGAGCGCAAGCACAACGAGGCCAACGGCGAGGGCAACCGCGACGGCACGGACGACAACCGGGCCTGGAACTGCGGCGCCGAGGGCGAGACCGACGACGAGGGCGTGCGGGCGCTCAGGCGGCGGCAGCTCAGGAACCTGCTGACCACGCTGCTGCTGTCCACGGGTGTGCCGATGCTGCTCGCGGGCGACGAACTGGGCCGCACGCAGGGCGGCAACAACAACGCGTACTGCCAGGACAACGAGATCGGCTGGGTGGACTGGAGCCTGCTTCGGGACCCGGCCTGGAAGGCGCTGTTCGAGCTGACCTCGCGGCTGATCGAGCTGCGCCACCGGCACCCGGTGCTCCGGCGCCGGGCGTTCTTCTCGGGCCGGGCCCAGACCGCGGACGGCCTGCGCGACCTGGCCTGGTTCACGTCCCGGGGCAGCGAGATGACGGAGCAGGACTGGTACGCGCCCGCCGCCACTCTGGGCATGTACCTCTCCGGCCGCGACATCCCGGGCCGGGACGAGCGCGGCGACCAGATCCTCGACGACAGCTTCCTGGCCGTGCTGCACGCGGGCGAGGGGCCGGTGAGCTTCGTGCTGCCGGGGCCGCCCTGGGCGGAGCGGTACGAGGTCGTCGTCGACACGAGCCTGGAGGAGCAAGGGGAGGCGCCGGGGGTGGAGCACCGGGCGGGGACGGAGATCACGGTGCCGGCGCGGGCAGTGCTGCTGCTGCGGGTGGCGGGCTGAGGCTGCCCGTCCGGCCTGACCGTCGGCTCAGGCGCGGGGCTTCCATGCCTGCGACGCCGGTGCGAGCGGGGTGGCGGCGGGCGAGGCGGTGGGAGTCGACGACAGGACGCCCGTGAGGACGACACCGCGCCCACCATCCTGCTCGTGGACCTGGCCCGCTTCGTCCAGGGCATGGGCGCGGCCGCGGTGCTGACCAGCGGTTCCGCGCTGCTCGCCCACACGTTCAGCGGGGCTGCCCGGGCCAGGGCCTTCGGTATCTTCGGCGCCTCGATCGGGTTCGGCCTGGCGATGGGCCCGTTCGTGTCCGGTCTGCTGGTGGGCGTCGCGTCCTGGCACGCCGTGTTCCTGGTCAACGTCCTGCTCGGTGCGGTCGTGCTCGTCCTGGCTCGGCCGCTGCCCGAGTCGAAGAATCCCGGTGCGCGGCGCATCGACCTGCCCGGCGTGGGGACCTTCACCCTGGCCCTCATGCTGCTCGCCCTCGGCTTCGTCGAAGGACCCTCACAGGGATGGGGCGGAATCGTCACGCTCGGCTCCTTCGCGGGTGCGGCGCTGTTCCTCGCCCTGTTCGTCGTGGTCGAACTGCGCGTCACCGAGCCGATGTTCGACCTGAGCCTGCTGCGGCGCCCCACGTTCGTCGCCATCATCTGGCAGCCGGTGAGCATCGTCTTCGCGTTCGCGGCCCTGCTCGTCTACCTGCCGCCCTACTTCCAGGGCGCCGGCGGCGCGGGGTCGACGATGTCCGGTGCGATGCTGCTGCCGCTGACGCTGCCGGTCTTCGTCCTGCCGCTGTTCACCGCACGCTGGTGCGGTTGCTGTCCGTACGGATGCTGCTCGCCGTCGGACCGGCGGTGCTGGCCGTCGCGCTGTCGCTGATGACGTTCACCGACCCGGTCTCGTCCCGTACCGGCCTGTACGCGGCGCTGCTGCTGGCCGGTGTCGGTATCGGCCTGGCCTTCGGCGTCATGGACAACGCGGCGGTCAGCGTGGTCCCGGCCGAGCGCAGCGGGATGGCGTCGGACATGTTCAACACCCTCCGGGTCGCCGGCGAGACGATCGGCGTGGCGTGTGTGGGCGGGCTGCTGCTCACCTCGACGCGTCAGCAACTGTCCGCGGACGACGGTGCGATGGCCGACGACGTGGTCCAGGGCCGGCTGGATTCCGTGCGCGCGAGCGGCGAGGAGGAACTGGTGGACCGCGCGGTCCAGGGTCTCCAGCACGGCTGGAGCGTCGTCTACGTGGTGCTGGCCTGCGTGGCCCTCGCCGGGGCGATCGCCGTCTTCACCATGGTCCGCGACCGTGACCTGGACCGGTCCTCCGCCGCTCACGAAGTGTGCCCCCTTCCCGCTCCCCGAACTAGCCCAGGATCCCCCGGTCGTATGCCACCGCCACCGCCGCCGCGCGGTCCTTGACGCCGAGCTTGGGGCCACCTCGACAGGGCGAACCGGGTCTCCCAGGCCTGGTTCGCGTGCCGGTCGTGCGGCGTCGTTGCGCACGCGGACCGGAACAGCTCCCGCAACATCCGCGCCCGCGTGGGAGTTGTGGCGACGCGGGGCCCAGCCAACGGCCCCAACCCCACCCCCGAAGCCGGCCGGAGGGGCAGGACGCAAACGCAGCACCACAGCCAGTGGCGCCCGTTGTGCAAGCCCGTCGCTTTAACGGCGGGTAGTTGACTCATGGCGGACCAACGGTACGCGAGCGGAGACCGCCGTACCGTGGCCCGGCTCGGACTCGACGGTGAACGAGCCGGCGATGCGCTGGGCGCGGGGCGTCGGTGACACGGAGCTGGTGGGCGGTGATGTGGTGGCGGGCGAGCAGGGAGAGCACGGCGTCGACCGTGTCGTCCCTGCCGGACAGCGTGATCCGGCCGTCCTTGTTCTCGACGGCGACCAGGGCGGGGAGCGCGTTCAGCTCACGGTCGTCCAGTGGTGCGGACGGGGTGAAGGAGATGACGGTGGCGCCCGCCGAGCGCCGGATCAGCCCGGCCGGGGTGTCCAGGGCGGCCACGCGGCCCTTGTCGATGACGGCGATCCGGTCGCACAGCCGCTGCGCCTCCTCCATGAAGTGGGTGACGAGGAGGACGGTCACGCCGTTCGAGCGGATGTCCTCGATCAGCTCCCAGATGTCCCTGCGCGCCCGCGGGTCGAGGCCGGTGGTCAGCTCGTCCAGGACGACGACCCGGGGGTTGCCCACCAGCGCGAGCGCGATGAACAGCCGCTGCTTCTGGCCGCCGGACAGCTTGGCGAACCGGGTCGTCGATTTGGCCGTGAGGCCGAGGCGTTCGGCGAGGGGCCGCCAGTCGAGCGGGCTCGGGTAGAAGGCGCTGTACAGCTCCAGTGCCTCATGGACGGTGAGCTTGGCCTGCAACTCGCTCTCCTGGAGCTGCGCGCCGAGCACACGGCGGGTGGCCTCGTGCTCGGCGACCGGGTCGAGGCCCGTGACGCGGACCCGGCCGGAGTCGGGCACGCGCAGGCCCTCGACGCACTCCACGGTGGTCGTCTTGCCGGCGCCGTTCGGCCCGAGGATCCCGAAGATCTCCCCCTCCTCCACGGCGAAGGAGACACCGTCGACGGCGGGGCGTCCGGCGTAGCTCTTGCGCAACTCGGTGACTTCGATGACAGGTGCGGTCGGCATACGACGAGCGTCGCGGAGCGGTGGGTACCGGCACATCGGCCGTCGCGCTCGAACGGGCATCATCCGATCGGCTGATGCCGCCGTACGCCCCCCCCGAACGATCCCCCAAGCTCTCGGCTTCGCTCGAGCAGGGAAGTACCCCCAGGTCGCAGGACCGACGGCCGACCCGGGTACGGCGGAAACTCGGTGGGCAGTGTCAGTGGCGATCCGTAGGCTCGCTGCTGATGGCCACGACACCCGCCCCCGCCCCGGACCGTTCCGCCGTGCGCACGCTGCTGCGCCTGTGGCCGTACGTGCGGCCCGTACGGGTGCGGCTGTTCACCGCCGCGTTCGTGGCGATACTCGCCTCCTGCGTGGCCCTGGTGATCCCGCTCGTCCTGAAGTGGATGGTGGACGGGCCCATCGCCGACCGGGACCCGGGCGGGGTCTGGCTCGGCGCGCTGTACCTGCTGCTGCTCGGCCTCGCCGAGGCCCTGCTGTTCGGGCTGCGGCGGTGGCTGGTGGCGCGTCCGCTCTCCCACGTCGAGGCGTCCATGCGGGCGGATCTGTACCGGCACCTCCAGCGGCTGCCGGTGGCCTTCCACGACCGGTGGGCCTCGGGGCAGTTGCTGTCCCGGGGGACGACGGACCTGATGCTGCTGCGCATGTTCCTCGCCTTCCCACTGACGTTCCTGCTGGTCAACGGCGTGACGATTCTCGTCGGCGTGGTCATCATGCTGCTCCAGGACTGGACCCTGGGGCTGGTGATCCTCGGGCCCGCCGTGCCCGTCATGGTCACCTGCTTGATCTTCGAGAAGCGGTACGCCCAGGTGGCCCGGCTCGCCCAGGACCAGGTCGGCGACCTGACGACGGTCGTCGAGGAGAGCGTGCTCGGCATCCGGGTCATCAAGGGCTTCGGCGGGCACCGGAGCCAGGCCCGTGCGTTCCGGGAGCTTTCGGGGACGCTGCGCGGCACGGAGCTGCGCAAAGCGCGGCTGCTGGCGACGATCTGGGGCGTCATCGTGACGCTGCCGGAGGTCGCGATCGGGGCGGCGCTGGTGGTCGGGGTGGTGCAGGTGGCCGACGGGGAGTTGTCGGCGGGGACGCTGGTGGCATTCCTGTCCACGGCGCTGGCACTGCGGTGGCCGGTGGAGTCGATCGGGTTCCTGCTGGCGATGAGCCAGGAGGCGGCGACGGCGACGGAGCGGTATTTCGAGGTGATGGACGAGAGTGTCGAGGAGCCCAGGGTTCCTGGTGACCCGGCGCCGCCGCCAGCAGCCGGGTCCGGTCTCCGGTTCCACGACGTCACCTTCCGCTACCCGGACGCCCCGCCCGGCTCCCCGCCCGTCCTGGACAAGGTCGACCTCCACATCCGCCCCGGCGAATCCATGGCCCTGGTCGGAGCGACAGGCAGCGGCAAGACCACCCTCACGGCGCTCATCCCCCGCTTCTACGAGGTGACCTCGGGCCGCATCACCCTCGACGGCGTCGACATCACGGCCCTGTCCAGAGAGGCGCTGCGGGCCAAGGTCGCGGTCGCCTTCGAGGAGCCCACGCTGTTCTCCGCCGCGGTCGGCGACAACGTTCTCATGGGGGCCGCCGACACGGCCGGCCCGGCCGAGCTGGAGCGCGCCCTGGCCGTCGCGCAGGCCGACTTCGTGTACGCCCTGCCGCAGGGGACGCACACCCAGGTGGGCGAGCAGGGCCTCAGCCTCTCCGGCGGGCAGCGGCAGCGCCTGGCCCTGGCCAGAGCAGTCGTCGGACAGCCGGAGTTCCTCGTCCTGGACGACCCGCTGTCGGCCCTGGACGTGCACACCGAGGCCGCCGTCGAGGCCGCCCTGCGACAGGTCCTCGCGGACACCACCGCCCTGATCGTGGCGCACCGCCCGTCCACCGTGCTGCTCGCCGACCGCGTCGCGCTGCTGTCCGCCGGCCGGATCGCCGCGGTCGGCACCCACCAGGAACTGCTGCGTGAGAACGCCGAGTACGCGCATTTGATGTCCGGCGAGCAGTCAGGGGAACAGCCGGGCGAACGGTCAGGGGACCAGTCCGGCGAACAGGAGGACGCACGATGACGGCGGCCACCACCGCACCGGCCGACGGAAAGCCCGAGGACGGGAAACCAGACGCTCCGGCCCGCGCCACCGGCGACCCCTTCGACCGGGACGTCCTGCCCACACCCCCGGGCGCCACCGCCGCCCTGCTGCGCTCCCTGCTCGCGCCCATGAAGGCCCGCGTCACGGTCACGTCGCTCCTGCTGCTGCTCCAGCAGGCGGTCGTGCAGGCGGGCCCGCTGCTCGTGGCGTACGCCATCGACCGTGCGGTGCCGGCGTTCCGGGCGCAGGACCACGGGCCGCTGATCGCGGTGGCCGTCGGCTATCTGGCGTGCGCGCTGGCCGCGGGCGTGCTCCAGTTCGCGTTCGTCGCCGCCGCGGCCCGCGTCAACCAGGACGTACTGCTCGACCTGCGCGGCCGGATCTTCCGGCACGCGCAGACGCTGAGCGTCGACTTCCACGAGCGCTACACCTCGGGCCGGCTCATCTCCCGCTCCACCACGGACGTGGAGTCGCTGCGCGAGCTGCTGGACGAGGGCCTTCAGGAACTCGTGACGGTCGTCCTGTCCTTCGTCTACATCTCGGCGATGCTGCTCTGGCTCGACCTGGGCCTCGGCGGGGTCGCGGTGGCGTCCCTGGTGCCGCTCTACGCCCTGGTGCGGCTGTACCAGCGGCGCGCCGGGCGGGTGTACCGGGCGCGGTCGACCGCCATCGCCGCCGTCATCGTCAAGTTCGTCGAGACCATGAACGGCATCCGCCCGGTGCGCGCCTTCCGCCGCGAGGCGGCCAACGACGCGGACTTCGGCGCGCTCAACCAGCGGCACGAGCGGACCAACGGCGACGCGCTGCTGGAGATGGCCCGGTACGTCACCGGTTCACGGCTGGTCGCCAACACGGCGGTGGCCGCGATCGTGCTGTGGGGCGCCTACCGGGTCGCGGACGGCACGCTGGCCCTCGGGGTGCTGGCGGCGGCCGTGCTGTACCTGCGGCGGCTCTACGACCCGATCGACCGGCTCGGGATGTTCCTCAACTCCTACCAGTCGGCGGCGGCCTCGCTGGAGAAGATCGCCGGGCTGCTCGCTCAGACGCCCTCCGTGCCCGAGCCGTCGAGTCCCCAGCAGCTCCCCCCGCCGGAGGGCGAACAGCCGGGCCGCGAGGTCGTCTTCGGCGGCGTCAGCTTCGGCTACCGCACCGGCGGCGAGGTGCTGCCCCGTTTCGACCTGACGATCCCGGCCGGGCAGACGGTCGCGGTCGTCGGCTCCACGGGCGCCGGCAAGTCGACGCTGGCCAAGCTGCTGGCCCGGTTCTACGACCCTTCCGACGGCAGGGTGCTGCTGGACGGCGTCGACCTGCGCGATCTCGCCGTGCCCGAACTGCGGCGCGGGGTGGTCATGGTGACGCAGGAGGCCTTCCTGTTCTCGGGCACGGTCGCGGAGAACATCGCGATCGGCCGCCCGGACGCCTCGCGCGAGGAGATCGAGCGGGCGGCGAAGGAGATCGGCGCGCACGACTTCATCAGCTCCCTGCCCGACGGCTACGACACCGACGTCCGCAAGCGGGGCGGCCGTATCTCGGCCGGTCAGCGGCAACTGGTCGCCTTCGCGCGGGCGTTGCTGGCCGACCCGGCGGTGCTGATCCTCGACGAGGCGACCAGCTCGCTGGACATCCCGGGCGAGCGTGCGGTGCAGCGGGCGATGGCGACGGTGCTGAAGGGCCGTACGGCCGTCGTCATCGCGCACCGGCTGTCGACCGTCGAGATCGCGGACCGTGTCCTGGTGATGGAACACGGGAAGATCGTCGAGGACGGCGAGCCGGCCGAACTCGTCGCGGGCACGGGCAGGTTCGCGGATCTGCACCGGGCCTGGCGGGACAGCCTGGCGTAGGACGGCGGCGGAGAGGGCGGCGGAGGCGGGCGGATGATCGACGCGTACGAGGACCCCGGCACACCCGACCACCGGAGCGGCGGCCGTTACCTGTGGTGGCTGGTCGCCCGGCAGCCCTGGCGGTGTGCGGCCGGGGCGATGTTCGGCAGCGTGTGGATGGTGCTGCTGGCGGCGACGCCGTATCTGATGTCCCGGGCGATCGACGACGGTCTGGAGCCCGGCGACATGGGCGCGCTGGCGCTCTGGAGCGGCGCGCTGTTCACGGTCGGGGCGTTCAACTCCTGGCTGAGCATCATGCGCCACCGCACCATGACCCGCGTCCGGATGGACGCCAACTTCCGCACGGTGAAGGTCGTCGTCGGCCAGGCGGTGCGGCTCGGCGCCTCCCTGCCGCAGCAGATGGGAGCCGGGGAGGTCGTCACGATCGGCGTGGGCGACGTGCAGACGATCAGCCAGTCGCTGACGGTCGTCGGCCCCGGCGTCGGCGCGATCGTGGCCTATCTGGTGGTCGCCGTCCTGCTGGTCTCGGTCTCGCCGCTCATCGCCGTGGTCGTCCTGCTCGGCATCCCGGTGATCGTCCTGCTCGTCGGGCCGCTGCTCGGCCGGTTGCAGGGTTCCGAGACGGAGTACCGCGAACGCCAGGGCGTGCTCACCGCGCGGATCGGCGACCTGGCGGGCGGTCTGCGGGTCCTCGCGGGGCTGGGCGGCAAGACGCTGGTCGCGGACGCCTTCCGCCGTGACTCGCAGCGGCTGCGCGAGCAGGGGTACCGGGTCGGCGCGGTGACCAGTTGGGTCCAGGCCCTCGGCATCGGGCTGCCGACGCTGTTCCTCGCCGTGGTGACGTGGCTGGCGGCCCGCCTGGCCGCCCAGGGGGACATCACCGTGGGCCAGTTGGTGTCGGTCTACGGCTACGTCGCGGTGCTGGTGGGCCCGATGTCCTTCTGGGTCGACTGCGGCTACCAGATCAGCCGCGGCCTGGTGTGCGCGCGCCGCGTCGTACGGTTCCTGCGGCTGGAGCCGATGCCGGACACCGGCACGCGGGACGCCCCGTCCGAACCGTCGGCCCTGTGCGACCCCGACTCCGGCGTGCGCGTCCGGCCGGGCTGCCTGACGGCCTTGGTGGCGGAACACCTCGCAGACGCCACAACCATCCTGGACCGCCTCGCCCGCTACATCCCCTCGAACGCAACCTGGGGCGGCAAGCGCCTCGACGAGATCGCGCTCCCCCAGATCCGGGCACACATCCTGCTGGCCGACCACGAGGCCGACTTGTTCTCCGGGACGCTGCAGGACATGGTCGGGCCTGCTTTCAGGGGCGCGGGGAACTGCGCGACAAGCCACAACGCACCCGCACACGCCACACAACACCACGCGGCAATTCAAAAGGCGCTCCACACAGCCGCAGCCGAAGACATCGTCCAAGCCCTCCCCCACGGCCTGGCCACCCCCATGAC
>NZ_NGFN01000316.1 GCF_002148965.1 Streptomyces swartbergensis
GGGCCCCTCTGATGTGGTTTCGCCACCCGTCCCCGGTCCGTCTCAGACGCTTACTCGCCGTCCTTGCACCCTTGCTGCTCGTGGCCACCTTCCTCGGTGCCCAGCCCGCCGGCGCGGCGACCGTAGACCCCAACGCCTCGTATGTGCTGGTCAACCGCAACAGCGGCAAGGCCCTGGATGTCTACAACATGGCGACCAACGACGGCGCCCGGATCACCCAGTGGACCAGGAACGATCAGAACCAGCAGCAATGGCAGTTCGTCGATTCCGGGGGCGGCTACTACCGCATCAAGTCCCGCCACTCGGGCAAGGTGCTGGACGTCCACAACTGGTCCACCGCGAACGGCGGCTCGATCGTCCAGTGGGCCGACCTGAACAGCACCAACCAGCAGTGGCGCCTGGCCGACAGCTCGGACGGCTACGTGAGGCTCATCTCGCGCCACAGCAACAAGGCCCTCGAAGTACAAGGCGCCTCCACCGCCGACAACGCGAACGTCGTCCAGTACGACGACTGGGGCGGCGCCAACCAGCAGTGGCAGCTCGTCAAGATCGGCGCCGACAACCCCGGCCCGTGCGCCCTTCCGTCGACATACCGCTGGACATCGACGGGCGCGCTGGCGCAGCCCAAGCCGGGGTGGGTCTCGCTCAAGGACTTCACCGTCGCCCCCTACAACGGCAGGCAACTCGTCTATGCGACGACGCACGACACAGGGACGCGCTGGGGTTCGATGAACTTCGGCCTGTTCACCAACTGGTCGGAGATGGCGTCGGCCAGCCAGAACACGATGTCGACTTCCACTGTCGCCCCCACGCTCTTCTACTTCGCGCCGAAGAACATCTGGGTGCTCGCCTACCAGTGGGGTAGGACCGCCTTCTCCTACCGGACATCGAGCGACCCCACCAACCCGAATGGCTGGTCATCGGAGCAGGAGCTCTTCTCCGGAAGCATCCCCGGCCCCGGAACAGGCCCCATCGACCAGACGCTCATCGCTGACGGGACGAACATGTACCTGTTCTTCGCCGGCGACAACGGCAAGATCTACCGGGCCAGCATGCCGATCGGGAACTTCCCGGGCAGCTTCGGCTCGACCTACACAACGATCATGAGCGATACGACGAACAACCTGTTCGAAGCCCCGCAGGTCTACAAGCTCCAGGGCCAGAACCGCTACCTCATGATCGTCGAGGCGATCGGCTCGCAGGGCCACCGCTACTTCCGCTCGTTCACGGCCACCAGTCTGAACGGCTCATGGACACCCCAGGCCGCGACCGAGAGCAATCCCTTCGCCGGCAAGGCCAACAGCGGCGCCACCTGGACCAACGACATCAGCCACGGCGAACTGATCCGCACCAGCCCCGATCAGACCATGACCGTCGATCCCTGCAATCTGCAGTTGCTCTACCAGGGGCGCAGCCCCAACTCCGGCGGCGACTACGGCCTCCTGCCCTACCGTCCGGGTCTGCTGACACTGCGGCGCTGACGGAGTGACACGAGTCCGGCTCCGGTACGGAGCCGGCGTGGCGGGCTCGGCGGAAGGCCGAGCCCGCCCGGATCACGCGACAACGTCAGCGCTCATACGGCGACGGAGCGCGGGGTCGGGCAACGCTCACCAGCCCGAGGGCCATCCCGTAACGCCCTGCTCGTGGCGGAACACCGACGTGCCCGACACCACGGCACGGCTCATCGAGGACGGCCGCATCGCCGCCGTCACCCTGACCGGAAGCAACCGTGCCGGAGCCGCGGTCGGCACGGCGGCAGGGCGGGCAGCGAAGAAGTCGGTGCTGGAGCTGGGGGGTTCGGACGCCTTCGTGGTGCTCGACGACGCCGACGTCGCGGCCGCCGCGGCGGCCGCGGTGCGGGCACGCTTCACCAACTCCGGCCAGAGTTGCGTGTGCGCCAAGCGGTTCATCGTGGCCGAGGCGGTGGCGGACGCGTTCACCACGGCCTTCGTCCAAGGGGTGGAGGGGCTTCGGATCGGTGATCCCCGGGAGCGGTCGACGCAGGTCGGCCCGCTGGCCCGGGACGACCTGCGGGCGGCGATCGCGCGTCAGGTGGAGGAGTCCGTCGCCGCGGGCGCCCGGCTGCTGCTCACGGGCGGGAAGCCGCTGCCCGGCGACGGCTACTTCTTCCAGCCCACCGTCCTGGCCGACACCGGCCCCGGCATGGCCGCCTTCGACGAGGGGACCTTCGGTCCGCTCGCCGCCGTGACCGTCGCCCACGGTGACGACGCGGCCGTACGGCTGGCCGAGGCCACCGCCTTCGGGCTCGGCCTGAGCGTGTGGACGTCCGACACCTAGCGCGGCCTCGCGCTGGGTCGTCCGACGTCCTCCGGCCCATCCGGATCCTCGGTGCCGGGGCGCGCCACCTCACTTCCCGGAGAGCAGCCGGGCTTCGGCGCTCGGCAGCTTGCGCCACCAGTGGGCGTAGCGGCGGTAGACCTGCGGTTCGCGGTCGGCAAGGAAAGCCGTCAGCGATCGGGCCTCGGCAGCGAGTTGCTCCCAGGTCTCGTCCGGCAGGTGGTGGAAGGCGGTCGCCTCGATCCCCTCCTCGGCCGGGCGCCACACACCGGCGACGTACCCGTCGACCAGCAGGGTCGGCAGCACGTCACCGTTCACGCGGATCACGAGCTTGCGGTAGTCCGGCGGGATGAGACGGCTACGGTCGGAGTAGGCCAGCAGGGTGCTGTCCCACATGGCCATCAGCCGGGGCGGCGCCGGGGTGCCCTCGTCCGGGCGCGGTGCACCCGGGACGTCGAACAGTTCCTCGCCGTTGGGCCCTTCCAGCCGCTCCAGGTCACCGGCGAGACCCTGCAGTGCCTTGCGGACCCTGCCTCGCTGCACCAGCGCGAACTGCGCCACGTCCGCCACCGACGCGGGCCCGAATCCCCCGAGATAGCGAAGGATCAGTTTCCGCAGGGACTCGGCGGACACCTCCGGGTTCGCCAGCACCGGTCGCCTCCGGGCCGCGACGTACGACGGACGGTGGCCGAAGGACCACGGCGGCGTGGTGGGTGCGTGCAGCAGCGGTGCGTAGTGCCGCAAACCCCACCACGCCTCGGGCTTCGGCGGCGCACCCAGCCGTTGTCCGAGCCACGCCTCGTACTCCGGGCTCGTCCGAGGCCGGTCGGCGAACGCGAGCAGCTCAGGGATCAGCGCGTCGGCGTCCTCGACGGTCAGCCCCGACGCCGTGAAGCGGTCATTGAGCCTGGCGGCACGCAGCGACGGCTGCACGGCCTCGTGGAAGGCCCGGTAGTCGTCGGCGTGGACGGCATGCAACGTGATCCGCATCAGGGTCGACTTGACGACCGCGTGGCCGGTGAAGGCCGCATCGAGTTCGGCGGGGTCGAAGTCGGCGAGCCGGTTCCACAACGCGAGGTAGGGCGAGGCAGCCTGCTGCGCCTGCAGCGCGACCACACGCCGTACGGCTTCGCCGACGCCGAGCGTCTCCCGCCGCAACAACAACTGCCGAGCGAGCGTGGCGCGGTTGAGTTCCCGTGCGGTGAGTTTCATGCGGTGATCTTCTCTTGGACCTTGAGGGATGCGGTCAGCGGTAGGGGCGGAAGAACTGCCGGAGGTCGCCGACGAGGAGGTCCGGCACGTCGAGATCGCGGTCGTGTAGCCGTGCACCATGCCCTGCATCTGGACCAGTAGCTGCGACCGGCCGGACGCAGAAGCGGCGATGTGGTCGGTGAGGTAGGACGCGGTCGCCGAGGCGGCGATCGTGTTCAGCAGGGCCGTGCCGATCGCGCCGCCCACCTGCTGTGATGCGTTGACCATCGCGGAGGCGACACCGGCGTCCCGCGGCTCGACGCCCTGTGCGGCCAGCGACATGGCCGGCATGAACGCCGTACCTGTGCCGAGGCCGAGGCCGAGGCCGAGGCCGAGGCCGAGGCCGAGCAGCAGCATCCCCGGCAGCACGAGCGCGGCGTACGACGAGCCGGTCTCCAGCCGGGTCAGCAGGAACAAGCCCAGCGCGGCGACCAGCAAAGCGGGGCCCATCAGCAGCCGGGGCGCGATGCGGGTCACCAGCCGGGTGCCGATCTGCGCGGAGCCCGTGACCATGCCCACGACCAGCGGCACGATGGTGGAGTCCAGGACCACCATCAGCTGGGCGAGCGCGACGAAGACGAGCGCTTTCCAGCGGTTGGCGTCCGGTGCGCCCAGAGCCTTTGAGGCTGTTTGAGACATGGGGGTACCCACTTCGGGACTTCGGGACTTCGGGACGGGGGGATGAGATCAGACAGCGGTTTGAACGAGCTGCCTCGCGGCTTGGCTGGGCATCAGGGCTAACGCGTCGTCACGTGGCGGCCGCGCGCGCCAGCTCGGCCAGCTTCAGCACGGTGTTCCAGTTGCGCGCCGTGTTGGGCACGCCGATGCCCCTGTCGAACTTCGCCGCCAGGTTCCTGCCGTCGAAGCCGCCGGGCGTGTGGATATAGGCGACCCTGTTGATGACGGCGAATTGCTCGCCGGGCGCTGCGAAGGCGCGCAGCGCCTCGACCTTCCCCGGCTCCGGCTCCCCGGCCAGGACCGCCACGAGGAGGAACTTCGGCACCGCGACGGCGTCCGGAAACGGATTGGCCTCGATCAGCTCCTCCCACTCGGCGAGCGAGACGGCGTGAATGTCCTTCGCGAAGCCGAATTCACGCGCGCAGACCTCCGCGATGCGCTCCACCACCGCCTCCCGGGCAAGGTCGCTCTCCACGATCGCGTTGCCGCTGTTGATGTAGGTGGCGACCTTCGAAAAGCCCGCTTCGGCAAGCTTCTGGCGCAGTGGCGCAACGGGAAGCCGCGTCGCGCCGCCAACACCGCGGAAGAGGATGATCCAGACCGTCCGTGCCTTCATATCTGCACGCTAGCCCCAATTGAGGTCAATTCCTGTCCTCGTTTGCTGCCAGACTTGATGTCATGCTCGACACATCGGCACGCCTGCTGCGATTGCTGTCCCTCCTGCAAAGCCGTCCCGAGTGGACCGGCCCGGAACTCGCCGAGCGGCTGGACGTGACGGTCAGGACCCTGCGCCGCGACATCGCCCGGCTCCGCGAACTCGGATACCCGGTCCGGGCCACAGTGGGAGTCGCCGGCGGCTATCAGCTCGGCGCGGGGTCGACGCTGCCGCCGCTGCTGCTCGACGACGACGAGGCCGTCGCGATCGTGCTGAGCCTGCGCACCGCCACCAGCCACTCGGTGACCGGCATCGCGGAGACGTCACTGCGAGCCCTGACCAAGCTGGAGCGGCTGTTGCCGGTACGGCTCCGCCGGCGCACCACCGCACTCCGTGAGGCCACCATCGCCCTGACCAGCCAGGCGCCCACGGCCGACCCGGAGGTGCTGACGGTGCTCGCCGAGGCGTGCCAGGCCCCACACCACCTCACCTTCGGCTACCATGCCCACGACGGCGAGGCCAGCTTCCGCCGGGTCGAGCCGCACCGGCTGGTGCACACCGGCCGCCGCTGGTACCTGGTCGCCCGCGACCAGGACCGGGACGACTGGCGCACCTTCCGCGTGGACCGGATCAACGATCCCCGCTCGACCGGGACCCGGTTCGTCCCCCGCGACCCGCCCGACGCGGCGGTCTATGTCGCCCACTCGGTCACCGCCGCGCCCTACCACCACCGCGCCCGCATCCTGGTACGGGCACCGGCCGCCACCGTCGCCGAGCGGATCTCACCGGGCACCGGGATCATCGAAGCGACCGACCCCGACAGCTGCCTGCTGACCATCGGCGGCGACTCGCTCCCGCAACTGGCGCTGCACCTGGCACTGCTCGGCCACGACTTCATCGTGCACGAGCCCGCGGAGCTGGCCGAGGAGCTGGGTCGACTGGCGGACCGGCTCGGCCGGGCCCACCGGGCCTCCACCCGGTAGCCCGGCGGCTCCCACCGCAACCGCGACCATCGCCGTTCGTGTGGGCGGCGACGTCGGCGTCGTGGGTGTCATCACCAGGGCGGCGCCCTGCTCGCGGGTCACGGAGTTCCGCAACCGGTCCACCTCCGTGCTGAGTTCGTCGGCTAAGCACTGCCGAGCGACTCCAGTGCCCGGGGCAGTGTGTCGTGGGTCTTCCAGGGGCGGGCCAGGAACAGCAGCGCCAGTGCGGCGCAGAGGATGGCGCTCAGCATGATGACCGCCATGGGCAAAGGACTGCCGGTGCTGAACACGCCGACGAGCGGGGAGGCGAGGGCACCCAGCAGGAATTCCACCCCGCCGAGCAGTGCCGACGCGGCTCCGGACGCCTTCCGGCCCAGTGACTGCCCGAGGGTCATACCGGCCGGGAAGACCATCCCGATGCCGAACAGGGTGACGAACAGACAGGCCCAGGTGCCGGCCAGGCCAGCGCCGTCCCCGGCGAGCAGGGCCACCTGCAGCAGCATGCCGGCGAGCGCCACCGCGACCCCGGCCGTCAGCAGGCTGCCCACCGACAGTTTCCGGGAGAGAGTCCCGAAGCTCCAGCCGGCCAGCAGCATGCCCGCCGCGTTGGTCGCGAAGATCAGGCTGTACCGCGTGGCGGACACCGCGTAGTGGTTTTCGAAGACGAAGCTGGAACCGGCGATGTACGAGAAGAGCGCCGCGGAGCTGAACGCCAGAGTGAGCATGCAGCCGAGGAACGCGCGGTGGCCGAGCAGCCGCCCCATGGCCCGGAACGTGATGGTCACCCCGCCCTGACGGCGCCGCTGGGGAGGCAGTGACTCACGGACACCGAACAGCGCGGCCAGGAAGAGCAGCACACCGAAGAATGCGAGCACGACGAAGACAGCCCGCCAGCTCGTGACCGACAGGATCGCGCCTCCGAGCACCGGCGCCGTGACGGGCGCCAGGCCCATCACCATCGACAGCATCGAGAAGTAGCGCGGCAGCTCGGGGCCGTGGAACCAGTCGGTGACCACCGCCTGCGCCAGCACCATGCCGGCCGCCCCGGCGACGCCCTGAAGGAACCGCGCGGCGATCAGCATCTGCACGTTGGGGACGAGCGCGCACGCCAGGGAGAGAACGGCGAACAGGGCGGTGCCGGGCAGGAGCAGGCGGCGGCGCCCGAGGCCGTCGCTGAGCGGCCCGATGACCAGTTGGCCCAGGACGAGCCCTGCCAGGAAGGCGGTCATGGACAGTTGCACGGCCGAGTCACTCGCGTGCAGGGTTCGTCCCAGTTCAGGAAAGCCTGGCACGTACATGTCCGTGGCCAGGGGGGCTACGGCGGCCAGCGCGCCGATTATCGTGATCAGGGCGCCGACCCTCCGGGGTGGGCCCGGGCCGGTCGAGACCGGGGAGCGGTGCGTCGCGGCCCGCCGCGGCCGTCGCCCTGCCGGCCGGCACCCGCGGCGGCCCTGTGCGGTGCTTCCCTCGCCGAGGTCTGGTGGCGCCTTTGCGGCGGCGGCGAGGTCCGGCGCGGCGTCTTGAGCGTCCACGGGTGGCGGCGGGCTGCCGGAGCGCCGGCCGGGCTGCTCAGCCGGAGCCGGCATGACGGACCAGGGTGCCGAACAGGTTCTGCGGAGAGGGGTCATGGCGCGCGGTGTCCTCCGGGTGCCACTGCACCGCCACGAACCAGCCTCGTGAGGAAGGAAGTTCGAGGGCTTCGATGGTGCCGTCCTCGGCTGTGGCCGCCACGGTCAAGCCGTTGCCCAGGCGCTCGATCCGTTGGTGGTGGTAGCAGGATGCCTCGACCTTCTCGGCGCCGACTGCCTCCGCCATCTGTGTTCCTGGTCGGATGGTCACCGGGTGCCGCAGATGGCGGTGCTCGTGGCCGGGGCCGCCCATGTCCTGGTGAAGGCTGCCGCCGAGGGCGACATTGACGACCTGCAGGCCGCGGCAGATCGCCAGCATCGGGATCCCCGACTCCAGGGCTACGCGGACGACTTGCAGGTCGAAGGCGTCCTGGAGGTCATCGACGTCGTAGACGGTGTCGTGGGTGTCGGTGGCGCCGTAGTGGTGCGGGGCGAGGTCGCCGCCGCCGGGGAGCAGGACGCCGTCGAAGCGGGCGAGTCGGGCGGCGATGTCCTCTTCGGCCGGGTCGGTCGGGTGGATGCTCACCGGTTCGCCGCCGGCCCGCCACACTGCTTCGATCAAGGCGCGGGCGTTGACCTCGGCGGCGTACCGCAGCGCGGATGTGGTGGCGGAGAATCGGGCCGGGATGGCGATCAGTGGTCTCACAGCTGGATCCAGGTCGTCTTGAGCTCGGTGTACTTCTCCAGGGCGTGGGCGGATTTGTCGCGGCCGTTGCCGGACTGCTTCATGCCGCCGAAGGGGACGGTGAGGTCGCCCTCCTCGTAGCAGTTGACCCAGACCGTGCCGGCCTTCAGGGCGCGGGAGACCTGGTGGGCGGTGGACAGGTCGGAGGTCCACAGGCCGGCGGCGAGGCCGTACTCGGTGGCGTTGGCCAGCCGTACGGCCTCGTCGAGGTCGTCGAAGGTGAGGACGGACAGGACGGGGCCGAAGATCTCCTCGCGGGCGAGCCGCATGCCGGGGTCCACGCGGTCGAAGACGGTGGGCTGGAGGAAGCTGCCGCCGGTGGCGGTCAGCGTGCGGTCCCCGCCGGTGCGCAGTCGGGCCCCTTCCGCGCGGCCGGTGGCGATGTGGTCCAGGACGCGCTCCGCGTGAGCCTCCGAGACCAGGGCGCCCATCTCCGTGGCCGGGTCCAACGGGTCACCGACCTTCAGTTCCCGTGCCCGCCGAACCACGGCGTCGGTGACCTGCTCGGCGATGGAGGAGTGCACGAGGAGCCGAGAGGGGGCGGTGCACATCTCGCCCTGGTTGAAGAAGATGCCCCACGCGGCGGTGGCGGCCGCCTTCTCCAGGTCGGGCGCGTCAGGCAGGACGATGTTGGGTGACTTGCCGCCCAGCTCCAGCCAGACCCGCTTGAGGTTGGAGTCGGCGGCGTAGCGCAGGAAGTGGCGGCCGACGGCGGTGGAGCCGGTGAAGGCCAGGACGTCGACGTCGGGGTGCAGGCCGATCGCCCGGCCCGCGGTCGGGCCGTCACCGGTGACGACGTTGAGGACGCCCGGGGGCAGTCCGGCGTCGGTGCCGATCCGGGCCAGCACCAGGGCCGATAGCGGGGAGGATTCGGACGGCTTGAGGACGACGGTGCAGCCCGCGGCGAGGGCCGGGGCGACCTTCCAGCTCGCCAGGGTGAGCGGGAAGTTCCACGGTACGACCGCGCCGACCACGCCGGCCGGCTCCCTCGTGACGAGGGCGAGGGCGTCGGGGGCGGTGTGCGGGGACTCGTCGGTGAGTTTGTCAGCGAGCTGTCCGTACCAGCGGAAGGTGTTGATGGCGGCGCGCAGTTCGATGTCGTACGCGTCGGTGATGGGCTTGCCCATCTCCAGGCTGATCGTGAGAGCGAGTTCCTCGCGTCGTTCTTCGAGGAGTTCGGCGATCCGCAGGAGGATCCGGCCGCGTTCGGCGGGGGCCAGGCGTGGCCAGGGGCCGGAGTCGAAGGCCCGGCGCGCGGCCGCGACCGCGAGGCCGACCTCGGCCTCACCCGCGTCGGCGACGTGGGGGAGGCTCTGTCCGTTGCGGGGCGCGACGACGGTGAACGTCGCGCCGTTGCCGCTTTCGGCCCGGCCGTCGATGTGGTGCTGGGTGGGCAGGTCGAGTGCCTTGGCCCGGATCAGCAGTTCCTCGTGGGTGACGTTGCGCATGAGTGTCTCCGTCCGGCGCTCTACTCGGCGCCGGAGGTGCCGGACTCCAGCAGCCGTCCGCCGTCCCACACCACGCCGACCTGGCGGTAGTACGCGGCGATCGGCTCGTGGATCTCCAGGCGGGCCAGTTCCTCGGTGGGTGCCTCGAACAGCTCCAGCTCGGCGTCGCCGACCCAGGGCTGACCGCCCTCGAAGGAGGCGGCTCCGGTCTCGATCAGCTCGTCCAGGGCGAGCCCCTTGCCCTTCTCGATGGACGGCAGCCAGCGGTGGTGGGCCATCGGATGGGCGTTGACGAACCCGTTCGTCTCCGACGGCTCGCGCAGGGTCACCACGGCCTGCGCCAGGCGCCGGTCGGCGGCGGCGAGGGTCGCTCCGAAGCGCGCACCCGCCTCGATGCGGGGTGCGGGGCCGTAGGG
>NZ_NGFN01000317.1 GCF_002148965.1 Streptomyces swartbergensis
GGTGATGAGGGGGCAGAGCATCTGCCAGACGGAGATGTCGAAGGTGACCGGGGCGTTGTGCACCACGACGTCGTCGGCTGTGAGGTGCAGGTCGTCGACCTTGGCGAGCAGGTGGTTGACCATGCCCGCGCGGTGGACCATCGCGCCTTTGGGGCGTCCGGTGGAGCCGGAGGTGAAGATGATGTAGGCGAGGTCGTCGCCGTCCCCGGCGGGCGTGGCGAGTTCGGTGTCGGTGGCTGCGTCCCAGGCGAGCACGGCCGGTGTGGTCGAGGCGGCGGCGAGCAGTTGGGTGGCGGTCTCGTCCAGGCCGGGCCCGACGTACAGGGCGTCCGGGCGGGAGTCGTCGAGGAGTGTGGCGGTTCGGGCCTGGGGTGCCCGCAGGTCGAGCGGTACCCAGGCGGCTCCGGCGCCCAGTACGGCGAGGATGCCGGTCACGAAGGGGATGCCGGGCTCGCAGAGCATCGCCACCCGAGAGCCGGGGCGTATCCCGGCCGCGGTCAGACGGCGGCTCAGCGCCGAGGCCAGGGCCACCAGTTCGGCGTAGGTGGCCGTCCCGTTCGGGTCCTGCACCGCGAGCCGGTCCGGGCGCGCGGCGGCGTGCGCCCGCACCCGCTCCACCACCCCGGTGTACGCCTCCTCGACCGTCGTCGCCGCCCAGCCAGCCCGCACCGCCGCCGACTCCTCCGGCAGCAGCACCTCGGCCTCGCGGACCGGCCGGTCCGGCGCCGCGACGAGCACGCCCAGCAGGTGCGCGAGCCGGTCGGCGAAGGACCGCGCGGTCGCCTCGTCGAACAGGTCGCTGCTGTACTCCAGGACCGCGTCGATCCCGTCGGCCGCACCCTCCTCCGTACGCCGCTCGAACAGCTCGAAGGCCAGGTCCGCCTTGGCGGTGCCCGTGCCGAGGAGCAGCGGCTCCGACTCCACGCCCGCCAGCCGCACCGCGGAGTCCGGCGTGTTGTGCAGGGTGAGCATCGTCTGGAACAGCGGGTGCCGGGCCAGCGACCGGGTCGGCGCGAGCGCGTCGACCAGGGCCTCGAAGGGCAGGTCCTGGTGCGCGTAGGCGGCCAGGTCCGTGGCGCGGACGCGGTCGAGCAGTTCGTGGAAGGTCGGGTCGCCCGACAGGTCGGTGCGCAGCACCAGGGTGTTCACGAACAGGCCGACCAGCTCGTCGAGCACCGGGTCCGTGCGGCCCGCGACGGGCGAGCCGAGCGGGATGTCGTCGCCCGCGCCCAGCTTGGACAGCAGGGCGGCCAGCGTCGCCTGGAGCACCATGAACGTGCTCACGCCCTGCGCCCGGGCCAGCTCGCCGACCGCGGCGTGCAGCGCACCGTCGATGCGGAACTCCACCTGCCCGCCCCGGTAGGTGGGGGTGGCGGGCCGCGGCCGGTCGGCCGGCAGCTCCAGCTCGTCGGGGAGGCCCTTCAGCGCCTTCCGCCAGTAGCCGAGCTGCTCGTCCGACACCGCCGCGAGCAGCTCCCGCTGCCACAGCGTGTAGTCCGCGTACTGCACGGGCAGCGGCACCCAGACCGGCGCCGCGTCCGCGCGGCGCGCCTCGTAGGCCGTAGCGAGGTCGGCGCCCAGCCGGCCCACCGACCAGCCGTCGGCCGCGATGTGGTGCACGACGAGCAGCAGCACGTGCTCCTCGTCCGAGTCCCGGAACAGCTCCGCCCGCAGCGGCAGGTCGGCCGCCAGGTCGAAGCCCCGCCGCGCCGCCTCCCGTACCGCGTCCTCGCTCATCGCGGTCACCGGCAGGTCGATCCGTACCGCCTCCGCGTCCACGACCTCCTGGCGGGCGCGCCCGTCGGTGTCCGGGTAGCGGGTGCGCAGCGCCTCGTGCCGCACGACGACGTCACGCACCGCCGCGCGCAGGGCCGCCACGTCGAGGGCGCCCTTCAGCCGGACGGCGACCGGGATGTGGTACGCGGGGTTGTCCGCCTCCAGCTGGCCGAGGAACCAGAGCCGCTGCTGGGCGGGGGAGAGCGGCAGCACGTCCGGGCGTACGGTCGGCGCCGGGGAGGGCCGGGCCTCCCCGGCGTCCGCCACGCGGGCCGCGAGGGCCGCCGGGGTCGGCGCGTCGAAGACCGCGCGGACCGGCAGGTCGGCGCCGAGCGCCGTCCGGATCCGGCCGGTGAGCCGGGTCGCGAGCAGCGAGTGGCCGCCGAGCTCGAAGAACGAATCGTCCGGACCCGCGGGCGCGGGCAGCCCGAGGACCTCGCCGAACACCTCGCACAGCAGCTGCTCCTGCGGGGTGCGCGGCGCGCGGGCCGCGGTGCGCGGGCCCTGGACGGGCGCCGGCAGCAGCTTGCGGTCGACCTTGCCGTTGGCGGTGAGCGGCAGCGCGTCCATCGCCACGTACAGGGCAGGCACCATGTGCGTGGGCAGGCTCTCGGCCAGGTGCGCGCGGAGCGCGGCCGGAACGGCCGTGCCGACCGTGTAGGCCACCAGCTGCGTGCCGCCCGGCAGGTCCTCCCGGGCCACGACCGTCGCCAGGGACACCTCGGGGTGGGCGGCGAGCGCCGACTCGATCTCGCCGAGCTCGATGCGGAAGCCGCGGATCTTGACCTGGTGGTCGGCCCGTCCGATGTACTCGATCTGCCCGTCGGCGCCCCAGCGCACGACGTCACCGGTCCGGTACATCCGGCTGCCGGGCGGACCGAACGGGTCCGGCACGAAGCGGGTCGCGGTCAGCGACGGGCGCCCGTGGTAGCCGCGGGCCACGCCGTCGCCGGCGATGTACAGCTCGCCGACCGCCCCCGCGGGAGCGGGCCGCAGCGCGTCGTCGAGGACGTACACCTGGGTGTTGGCGATGGGGCGGCCGATCGGCGGCACGCCGCCCCGCTCGCCGTCCAGGACGGCGGCGGTCGACCAGATCGTTGTCTCGGTGGGCCCGTAGACGTTGGTGACCTCGCGGGACGCGGCGCGCAGCGCGTCGGCGAGCGGCTCGCCGACGGCCTCGCCGCCGATCAGGACGCGCAGCCCGGCCAGGCTCTCCGAGTGCTCGGTGACCAGGGCGTGCCACAGCGTCGGGGTGGCCTGCATGACGGTCGCGTCGCTGCCGGTGATCAGGGCGGCGAGCGCGGCCGGGTCGCGCACCGTGTCGCGCTCGGCGAGGACCAGTTCGGCGCCGGTGAGCAGCGGGACGAAGATCTCCAGGTTGGAGATGTCGAAACCGAAGGTGGTGACCGACAGGAAGCGGTCCCCGCCCGCCACGCCGAACCGCTCGCCCATGTCGTGCACGAGGTTGATCAGCGCGCCCTGGGGCACGACCACGCCCTTGGGCCGGCCGGTGGAGCCCGAGGTGTAGATCGTGTACGCGGTCTCCAGCGGGTCCGGGTCCGCGGTGCCCACCGGTCCGGCGGGCCGCTTCGCGAGGAGCGCCGCCGCCGTGTCCAGGGTCAGGTGCGGGCGCTCGGTGACGGCGGACAGCGCGGCGGCGACCCCGGTCGTGGTGACCACGAGGGCGGGCGCCGCGTCGTCGAGCATGTAACCGATGCGGTCGGCCGGGTAGTCGGGGTCGAGCGGCAGGTAGCCGGCGCCCGCCTTGACGACGGCGAGCGTCGCGACGATCAGCTCCGTCGACCGCGGCAGCGCGAGCGCCACCAGGGCRCCCGGGCCCGCGCCGCGGGCCACCAGCTCGTGGGCGAGCCGGTCGGCGCGGGCGTGCAGCTCGGCGTAGGTGAGCCGCTCGGCGCCGCAGCGCAGCGCCGGCGCGTCCGGGGCGGCGGCGGCCCGCGCCGCGAGCTGCTCGCGCAGGGCATGGCGCGGGTAGGAGCGGGCGGTGGCGTTGTACGAGCCGAGCAGCGTCGTCCGCTCCTCCTCGTCCAGCAGCTCCAGCCGGGAGAGCGGCAGGTCGGCCGCGTCGGGGAGCGTGGCGAGGAGCCGCAGCACCCGCCCGGACAGCGCGGCGGCCTCCTCGGCGGTGACCAGGCCGGGCGCGTGGTCGAGCCGCAGCGTCAGCTCGTCGCCGGGCAGCACGAGCAGCGACACCGGATAGTGGGTCGCGTCGCGGCCCTTGACGCCGGTGACCGTCAGACCGGGGACGGCCGAGCGCAGGGCGTCCGGGTCCAGCGGATAGTTCTCGAAGATCAGGACGGTGTCGAACAGCTCGCCGTGGCCCGCGTCCCGCTGGATGCGGGACAGGCCCAGGTGCTGGTGCGGCAGGAGCGCGGTGTGCTGATCCTGCGCCGACTCCACGACCTCCGCGAGGGTCCGCGAGGCACCCGTGCGCAGCCGCACGGGCAGCGTGTTGATGAAGAGGCCGACCATCGACTCGACGCCCGGCAGCTCCGGCGGCCGCCCCGACGTCGTGGTGCCGAACACCACGTCGTCCCGCCCGGTCAGCGCCCCGAGGACGACGGCCCACACGCCCTGGAGGACGCTGGACAGGGTCACGCCCCGCGCCCGCGCCCACTCGGTCAGGCGCGCCGTCGCCGCGGCGTCCAGCCGGGCGACGTGCTGCTCGGGCAGCACCGGGGCGCGGCCGGGCGGCGCCGGCACGAGCCGGGTGGGCTCCTCCAGGCCGTCGAGCAGCTCCCCGTAGGCCGCCGCGGCGGCCCGGTCGTCCTGCCGGTCCAGCCAGGACAGGTAGCTCTTGTACGAGGTGACGGCGGGCAGCGCGCGGGCGTCGCCGCCCGCCGCGTACGCGGTGAACAGCTCGGACAGCAGCAGCGGCATCGACCAGCCGTCGAGCAGGATGTGGTGGCAGGTGACGAGGAGCCGGTGGCGGTCCGGGCCGATGGCGATCAGGGTGAAGCGGATCAGCGGCGGCCGGCCCACGTCGAACGGCTCGGTGCGGTCCCGGTCGGTCAGCGCCTCCGGATCGCCCGGCTCCGTCACCTCACGCCACGGCACGGGAACTTCGCGGGGTATCAGCTGGACCGGTCGACCGTTCTTGCGGTAGCGGAAGCCCGCCCGCAGGTTCGGGTGCCGGGCCAGGACGCCGGCCGCGGCGGCCCGGAGCGCGCCGCGGTCGAGCGGTCCCTCCAGGTCGAGGACGAGCTGGACCGCGTACACGTCGAGTTCCTGCCGGTCGTACACGGCGTGGAAGAGCAGGCCCTCCTGGAGCGGCGTGAGCGGCAGTACGTCGCTCAGCCCGCCCGACGCCCGCGGCGCCCCGGATCTCTTCCCCTGTGCGATCGTGCTCATCCTTCGTCCCCCCACTCGTGTGCGAACTCGTTCTCGAACTCGTCGATCTCGTCCTGGTCGAGCCCCTCGACGAGCCCCAGGTCCGAGGGTGTGAAGCCCCCGGCGTCGGGCCGTGCGGCGTGTGCGGCCAGCGCCTCCAGCGCCCGGAACCAGCCGCGCGCGATCGCCTTCGCGTCCGCGTCGGCGACCGTCCGCCCCGCCCAGGCCCACTCGGCGACCAGGCGCGGGCCGTCGGGCAGGTCCTCGGTGCGTGCGTTGACGCCGAGCGCGTGCGGCAGCGGCATCTGCGGATCGGTGCCGGCCGCGACGTCCAGCGACTCCGGTGCGACCTGCCAGTCGCCGGTCTCCGACAGCGCCATCCGGCCCAGGTAGTTGAAGCCCAGCTGCGGCGCCGGGCGGTCGCCGAGCACGGCCGCCGAAGCGGCGTCGAGCCGGCTCAGCAGACCGTGTCCGATGCCGTGGTCCGGTATCCGGCGCAGCTGCTCCTTGACCTCCTTGAGCGCCTGGCCGAGCGCGGGCCCGCCCGCCCACAGCTCGTCCCAGTCGCACAGGCCCACGTCCAGGCGCACCGGGTGCGTGCTGGTGAACCAGCCCACCGTGCGGGCCAGGTCGACGCCCGGCACGACCGCCTCGCGCCCGTGCCCCTCCAGGTCGACGAGCACGTCCTGCCGCTCGCCGCGCCCGCGCCGCCAGTCGGCGACCGCCAGGGCGAGGGCGGTCAGGAGCACGTCGTTGATCTCGGCGTGGAAGGCGGCCGGAACGGTCGTGAGCAGCTCCGCCGTGGACGAGGCGGGCAGTTCGAGCCGCAGTCGGCGGGCGGTCGCCGCGGTGTCCTGCCCGGGGTCGAGCGGCCGGGTGCCGAGCGGCGGGTCGCCGCCGTCCGCGATCCCCCGCCACAGCGGCAGTTCGGCCCGGCGCTCCTCTCGTGCGGCCTCCTCGTGGAGCAGCAGCGCCCACTGCCGGAAGGAGGTTCCCACCGGGGCGAGGGGCCGCTCGGGGTGCTCGTACGCCTGGGCCAGGTCGGGCAGCAGGATGCGCCAGGAGACGCCGTCCACCACCAGGTGGTGCAGGGTGAGCAGCAGCCTGCCGGGCCGTCCGGCACCGGCGTCGATCCACACCGCGCGCACCACGTCGCCCCGGGCGGGCGCCAGTTCGCCGCGGGCGGCGGCGGCCTCCCCGCGGACGAGGGCGGCCAGGTCGCCGGAGCCGGCCGCGACCCGGCGCAGCACGTCCCCGGCCCGGACCGCGCCGGCCTCCAGGATCTCGTCGCCCCGTCGGCGCAGGGCGTCGTGGTGGTCGAGCAGCGTCTGCAGCGCGGCCTCGATCCGCCCGTACGACGCCCCCGCGGGCGTCTGGACGACGGCCGCCTGGTGGAAGCCGTCGGTCGGCCCGGGGATCGCGTCGAACCAGGCGGTGATCGGCGTGGCCGGCACCGGTCCGGTGCCGTCGCCGACCCCCACGGTCCCGGTCCGTCCGGCGGTCTGGGCGGCGACCGCCAGGCCCTGCGGGGTGCGGTGCACGAAGACGTCCTGTGCGGTGATCGCGAGGCCGGCCTCCCGCGCCTTGCCGACGAGCTGGATCGAGCTGATGCTGTCGCCGCCGAGGTCGAAGAAGCTCGCGTCGGCACCGGCGGACTCCAGTCCGAGCACCTCCGCGAACGCCCGGCACAGCGCCGCCTCCCGCTCGTTCGCGGGGGCCTGCCCCGCGGCGGCCCGCGAGTAGTCGGGCACGGGCAGGGCCCGGCGGTCCAGCTTGCCGTTGCCGGTGAGCGGCAGCGCGTCGAGGGCGACGACCGCGCTCGGCACCATGTGCTCGGGCAGTTCGGCGGCGAGGTGCGCGCGGACCTCCCGCACGTCCACCGGGGCGCCCGCGGCGACGACGTACGCGACGAGCCGCTTGTCCGCGGGCCGGTCCTCGCGGACGACCACCGCGGCCCGCGCGATGTCGTCCCGGGCGAGCAGTACGCCCTCGATCTCGCCCGGCTCGATGCGGAAGCCGCGCAGCTTCACCTGGTCGTCGACGCGCCCCACGTAGTCGAGGCTGCCGTCGGCGTTCCAGCGCACCAGGTCACCGGAGCGGTACATCCGGCCGCCCGGCGCGGTGGCGTACGGGTCGGCGACGAACCGGCTCGCGGTCAGCTCCGGGCGCCGCAGGTAGCCGCGAGCCAGTTGGTCGCCGCCGATGTACAGCTCGCCGGTCACGCCCGGCGCCACCGGCCGCAGCAGCGCGTCGAGCACGTACAGCCGCGTGTTGTGCAGCGGGAAGCCGATGGGCGGCTTGACCGCCCCGGACAGCGGTTCACTGATGCTCGCGCAGACGGTGGCCTCGGTCGGCCCGTACGCGTTGCGCATCACGCGTCCGCGGGAGAACCGCTCCACCAGCTCCGGCGGGCAGGCCTCGCCCGCCACGACCAGCTGCACGCCGTCGGGCATCGGCCGGTCGGCCGGCCACGCGGACAGGACCGTCGGGGGCAGGCAGACCATGGTGGTGCCGGTGCGCTCCACCAGCTCGGCGAGCGGCTCGCCCGGGCCGCGCTCCTCGGCCGTCGACAGGATCATCGTCGCGCCCGAGAGCAGCCCGATGGACAGCTCCCAGGTCGCCGCGTCGAAGCTGTACGAGGCGAACTGCAGCCAGCGGGTGGCGGGGCCGATGCCCATGCGCGGGCCCTGGTCGGCCACCATCACGGCGACCGTGCGGTGCTCCACGACGACGCCCTTGGGGCGCCCGGTGGAGCCGGAGGTGTAGATGACGTACGCGGGGTCGCGCACGGTCAGCGGCCGGGTCCGGTCGGCATCCGTCGGCGGACGGTCCGGCCGGGCCCGTACCGCGGCGCGCACGTCCGCGTCGTCGAGCAGCAGCCGGGGCACGTCCGAGTCGCCCAGGCCGGCGGACTCGGCGTCCATCGTCAGGGCGAGCGCCGGCCGCGCGTCGTCGAGCATGTAGCCGATGCGGTCGCGCGGGTAGGCGGCGTCGATCGGCAGGTAGGCGGCGCCCGCCTTGAGGACGGCGAGCAGCGCGACGACCATCTCCGGCGAGCGCGGCAGCAGCAGCGCCACCAGGTCGCCGGGCCCGGTGCCGCGGGCGGCCAGCTCGTGGGCGAGCCGGTTCGCGCGGGCGTCCAGCTCGGCGTACGACAGCACCCGCGCGCCGAACTCCAGGGCCGGGTGCGCGGGCTGCGCGGCCGCCCTGGCCGCGTACAGCTCGTGCACCGGGGCCGCCTCGACGTCCTGTACCGGCCCGGCCCACTCGCCCAGGATCCGGGCGCGCTCGGCGGGCAGCAGGGCGTCGACCCGGCCCAGCGGCAGGTCGGGGTCACGGGTCAGCACGCCGATGAGCTGGGCGAACCGGTCCGCCATCGACCGCGCGGTCGCCTCGTCGAACAGGTCGCTGCTGTACTCCAGGACCGCGTCGATCCCGTCCGGCGCCCCGTCGGGCCGGTGCCGCTCCGTCAGCTCGAACGCCAGGTCCAGCTTGGCGGTGCCGGTGCGGACCGGGACGGTCTCGACGCCCAGGCCGGGCAGGGCGAGATCGGCGGAGGCGTTGTTCTGCAGCACCAGCATGGTCTGGAACAGCGGCTGCCGGGACAGCGACCGGCTCGGCGCGAGCGCGTCGACCAGCGTCTCGAAGGGCAGGTCCTGGTGCGCGTAGGCGGCCAGGTCGCTCGTCCGGACCCGGTCGAGCAGCTCGCGGAAGGTCGGGTCGCCGGACAGATCGGTGCGCAGCACCAGGGTGTTGACGAAGAAACCGACCAGCTCGTCGAGGGCCGGATCGGTGCGTCCCGCGACGGGCGTGCCCAGCGGGATGTCCTGCCCCGCGCCGAGGCTCGACAGGAGCGTGGCGAGCGCGGCCTGGAGCACCATGAAGGTGCTCGCGCCCTGGGCGCGGGCCAGCGCCGCGACCGCCGCGTGCGGCTCGGCGTCGACACGGAAGCCGAGCGTGCCGCCGCGGCGGCTGGGCGTGGTGGGCCGCGGCCGGTCGGTCGGCAGCTCCAGCTCCTCCGGGATGCCGTCCAGCGCCGCCTTCCAGAAGGCGAGCTGCTCCTCCGCCACCGCGTCCAGGATCCCGCGCTGCCACAGCGTGTAGTCCGCGTACTGCACCGGCAGCGGCGCCCGGTCGGGGGCCGCGCCCGCCCGCCGCAGCCCGTACGCCTCGGCGAGGTCGCGGGCCAGCGGGGCGACGGACCAGCCGTCGGACGCGATGTGGTGCAGCACGACGAGCAGGACGTGCTCGTCGTCGGAGAGCCGGAACAGCTCGGCGCGCAACGGGAGTCCGTCCGCCAGGTCGAAGTCGCGGGCGGCCGCGGTGGCCAGCGCCCCGGGCAGCGCCTCGCGGGTCGTCCCGGTGACCGGCAGCGCGGGGCGCGCCTCGGCCGGGGAGAGGATCCGCTGGCGCGGCCGGCCCCCGGCGTCGGGGAAGACGGTGCGCAGGCTCTCGTGGCGGGCCACGACGTCGCCCAGCGCCGCGCCCAGCGCGGCCGCGTCCAGGTCGCCGGAGAGGCGCACGGCGAACGGCAGGTGGTAGGCGGCCGAACCGTTCTCCAGGTGGTCGAGGAACCACAGCCGCTGCTGGGCGGGGGAGAGCGGCAGCTCGTCCGGGCGCTCGACGGCGGTCAGCGCGGGCCGCACGGGCCCGTCCGCCCCGTCCAGGCGAGCGGCGAGCTCGGCGACCGTCGGCGCGTGGAACAGCGTTCGGATGGCGACCTCGGCGCCCAGCCGGGCCCGGATCCGGGACGCGACCTTGGTGGCGAGCAGCGAGTGCCCGCCGAGGTCGAAGAAGCTGTCGTCGATGCCGACGGCGGGCAGCCCGAGGACCTCCGCGAAGATCTCGCACAGCGCCTGCTCGCGCGCGTCGCGCGCCGGGAGCAGCCCGGAGACGGCGGCCGAGGGGTCGGGGGC
>NZ_NGFN01000318.1 GCF_002148965.1 Streptomyces swartbergensis
CCCCCCGGCCTCCGCCAACGGCAACCGCACGGTCGTCAGCGAAGGCACCGCGTCGATGCTGAACGGCAGATCGTCGAAACCGGCCACCGACACGTCCTCCGGAATCCGCAGCCCGGAGTCGCGCAGCGCCGCACACGCCCCGATCGCGACGGAGTCGTTCGCGGCGACGACCGCCGTCAGCGACGGGTCACGCCGCAGCAGTTCCAGCGTCGCCTCGTAGCCGGACCGCCGGTCGTACCGCCCGTGCACCGTCCACCGAGGGTCCTCCTCGATGCCGTGCGCGGCGAGCGCGGCCCGGTGCCCCTCCAGCCGGTGCCGGGTCGTCGTCCGTTCCTCCGGGCCGGCGATGTAGCCGAGCCGCCGGTGACCGAGCCCGATCAGGTGCTCGGTGAGTTCCTGCCCGCCGCCGCGGTTGTCGAAGGTCAGCGCGATCGCCCCGGTCTCCGGCGCCGGCGGCCGTCCGCACAGGACGACCCGCGTCCCGGCGTCGGTCAGCTTCCGCACCTTCGTGTCCATCGCCGCCTGGTGCGCCGCGTCCTCGATCGCCCCGCCGGTCAGCACCACGGCCGCCGCCCGCTGCCGCTGCAACAGCGTGAGGTACGTCAGCTCCCGCTCGGGAGAGCCGCCCGTGTTGCAGACCACCGCGAGTCTCTCCCCGCCCGCGCGGCCGCCCGGACCGCCGATCTCTCCCTGGATCGCGCTCGCCATGATCCCGAAGAACGGGTCGGCGATGTCGTTCACCAGGATCCCGACCAGGTCGGAGGTGGCGGCGGCCAGGGCGCTCGCGGGCCCGTTGAGCACGTAGTCCAGCTCGTCCACGGCCTTCAGCACCCGCTCCCGGGTGGAGGCGGCCACGGGGTAGTTCCCGTTCAGCACGCGCGACACCGTCGCGGGCGAGACCTGCGCGCGGGCCGCCACGTCCGCCAGGGTCACCGTCATCTCGTCGTCCTCCGGTCGCGCATCTCGTCGTCCGCCCTCGTCGCCCTCGTACACATACAGACCTGTGGCCTTGGTTCCGATGGAACCGAGACCCTGGCACCGATGGACCTATGGCCATGGTTCCGAGCAGACCTTAAGCCCCCGGCCCCGGGTTGTTCGCCCCCTCGAACAACTCGTCCTGGTCACGGTCTTGTCCGGACCGCGGTTCAGAGGCTAGCTTCTTCCCATATAGAAAGCGCTTGCTGTAACGCTCACCAGTCCACAGGCGGCTCACCGGGCCACCAGGGAAGGGTGGGGCGTACGCGGCGCGACGACCGCGTACGAAGGGAACGACGTGACACGCAAGACGGTGCGTATCGCCATGAACGGCGTGACCGGGCGCATGGGCTACCGCCAGCACCTGGTCCGCTCCATCCTCGCCCTCCGTGAGCAGGGCGGCCTCGACCTCGGCGACGGCACCGTGCTGTGGCCCGAGCCGATCCTGGTCGGCCGCCGTGAGCACGCGCTGCAGGCGCTGGCCGAGCGGCACGGCCTGGAGCACGTCTCGACGGACCTGGACGCGGTCCTCGCCGACGACACGGTGGACATCTACTTCGACTCCCAGGTCACCTCCGCCCGTGAGGAGGCCCTGAAGAAGGCCATCGCTGCCGGCAAGCACATCTACACCGAGAAGCCGACGGCGACGGGCCTCGACGGCGCCCTGGACCTCGCCCGGCTGGCGAACGAGGCCGGCATCAAGCACGGCGTCGTCCAGGACAAGCTCTTCCTCCCCGGCCTGCTGAAGCTGAAGCGCCTCATCGACGGCGGTTTCTTCGGGCGGATCCTGTCCGTGCGCGGCGAGTTCGGCTACTGGGTCTTCGAGGGCGACTGGCAGGCCGCGCAGCGCCCGTCCTGGAACTACCGGGCCGAGGACGGCGGCGGCATCGTCGTCGACATGTTCCCGCACTGGGAGTACGTCCTGCACGAGCTGTTCGGCCGCGTGAAGTCCGTCCAGGCCATCGCCACCACCCACATCCCGCAGCGCTGGGACGAGAACGGCAAGCCCTACGACGCCACCGCCGACGACGCCGCGTACGGCATCTTCGAGCTGGAGGGCGGCGCCATCGCCCAGATCAACTCCAGCTGGGCCGTGCGCGTCAACCGCGACGAGCTCGTCGAGTTCCAGGTCGACGGCACCGAAGGGTCGGCCGTCGCCGGCCTGCGCAACTGCCGCGTGCAGCACCGCTCCGCCACGCCCAAGCCGGTCTGGAACCCGGACATCCCCGCCACCGAGGTCTTCCGCGACCAGTGGCAGGAGATCCCCGACAACGCCGAGTTCGACAACGGCTTCAAGGCGCAGTGGGAGCTGTTCCTCAAGCACGTCTACGCCGACGCCCCCTACCACTGGGACCTGCTGGCCGGTGCCCGCGGTGTCCAGCTCGCCGAGCTGGGCCTGAAGTCCTCGGCCGAGGGCCGCCGTATCGACGTACCGGAGATCCAGCCGTGACCATCCGACTCCCGGACAGCAACGGGGCGACGCGGACGTACGAGCCGCGCACCGAACCGCTCCTGGTGACGCCCGGCACGCCCTTCACCTCCCGCACGGTCTACTCGGCGGCGCACGTCGTCGCCGACCCGTACGCGGACGTGTCGCCCGACTCGCCCGCCGCCGTCGACTGGGACGCCACCCTCGCCTTCCGCCGCCATCTGTGGTCGCACGGGCTGGGCGTCGCCGAGGCGATGGACACGGCCCAGCGCGGCATGGGTCTGGACTGGGCGGGCGCGGCGGAGCTGACCCGCCGGTCCGCGGCGGAGGCGAAGTCGGTCGGCGGCCTGATCGCCTGCGGTGTGGGCACGGACCAGCTCTCGGCCACCGAGATCGGCTACCCGTACAGCCTCGCGGAGATCCGCGCCGCGTACGAGGAGCAGCTCGCGGTCGTCGAGGAGTCGGGCGCGCGGGCGATCCTGATGGCCTCCCGGGCCCTGGCGGCGGTCGCCAAGGGGCCGGAGGACTATCTGGAGGTCTACGGCCACCTGCTCCGCCAGGCGTCCGAGCCGGTGATCCTGCACTGGCTCGGCCCGATGTTCGACCCGGCGCTGGAGGGCTACTGGGGCGCCACGGACCTGGACGCCGCCACCCACACCTTCCTGGACGTCATCGCCGCCCACCCGGACAAGGTCGACGGCATCAAGGTCTCGCTGCTGGACGCGCAGCGCGAGATCGACATCCGCCGCCGCCTGCCGCAGGGCGTGCGCTGCTACACGGGCGACGACTTCAACTACCCCGAGCTGATCGCCGGCGACGAACAGGGCTTCAGCCACGCCCTGCTGGGCATCTTCGACCCGCTGGGCCCGTTGGCGGCGCAGGCGGTGCGCGTGCTCGACACGGGTGATGTGAAGGGCTTCCGGGAGCTGCTGGACCCGACGGTCGGGCTGTCCCGCCACCTCTTCCAGACCCCGACCCGCTTCTACAAGACGGGCGTGGTGTTCCTGGCCTGGCTGGCCGGTCACCAGTCCCACTTCACGATGGTCGGCGGCCTCCAGTCGGCCCGCTCCCTCCCGCACCTCGCGAAGGCGTACGAACTCGCCGACGGTCTGGGCCTGTTCCCCGACCCGAAGCTGGCGGAGGAGCGGATGAAGAACCTGCTGAGCGTGTACGGGGTGGACCAGTGAGCACCGCGGAGCTGGAGCGCTTCTCCATCAACCAGATGACGGTCAAGCAGCTGTCGATGCCGGAACTGGTGGACGCCTGCGTCCAGTCGGGCGTCGGCAACGTCGGCCTGTGGCGCGAACCGGTGCAGTCGTACGGTCTGGAGGCCACGGCCAAGCTGGTCCGGGACGCGGGCCTGACGGTGACAACGTTGTGCCGGGGCGGCTTCTTCACGGCGATCGACCCGCGCGAGCGCGCGGAGGCCCTGGCCGACAACCGCCGCGCGATCGACGAGGCGGCGACGCTGGGCACCGACACCCTGGTCCTGGTCTCGGGCGGCCTCCCGGCCGGCTCCAAGGACCTGCACGGCGCCCGCGAACGCATCGCGGACGCCCTGGCGGAGCTGGGCCCCTACGCGGAGCGGCACGGCGTCCGCCTGGCCATCGAGCCGCTCCACCCGATGTACGCCTCCGACCGCTGCGTGGTGTCGACACTGGCCCAGGCCCTGGACCTGGCCGAGCGCTTCCCGGCGAACCAGGTCGGGGTCACCGTCGACACGTACCACATCTGGTGGGACGACACGGCTCCCGCGCAGATCGCCCGGGCGGGCGCGGGCGGCCGTATCCACACCTTCCAGCTCGCCGACTGGACGACTCCGCTCCCTCAGGGCGTGCTGACCGGACGTGGCCAGATCGGCGACGGCTCGATCGACATGCGTCAGTGGCAGCGGCACGTGGAGGCCGCCGGCTACACCGGTGCCATCGAGGTCGAGCTGTTCAACGACGGGCTGTGGGCGAGGGACGGACGGGAGGTGCTGGCCGAGACGGCGGCGAGGTTCGTCGAGCACACGCTGTGATCCGGCCCTGAAGCGCGCGCTCTCGCTGCCCTGCCCCGCGGATCCGGGCGGGGCAGCGGCCGTATCGGGTCGTGGCCTACGACCGTGCGAGGAACCCGTTCACCCGTTCCTCCAGCCGCTCCCGGCACCGCGGCCACTCCGCCGCCGTCACCGAGAAGATCGCGGAGTCGCGCAGCCGCCCCTCCTCGCCGGGTGCCCATGACCGGGACCAGTTGCGCAACACGCCCTCGAAGCGGGCGCCGGTGCTCTCGATGGCAGCTCGGGAACGGCTGTTGCGGGCATCGGTCTTCAGGTCCACGCGCGAGACGCCCCACTGCTCGAAGGCGTGCCGGAAGAGGAGGAACTTCGCCTCGGCGTTCACACCCGTGCCCTGGGCCGAGCGGGCGAGCCAGGTGAAGCCGACCTCGACGGCGTCCAGGTGGTCGTCCGTGAGCCAGCAGCGTGGTTCCCAGTAGGCCGTGGCGCCGACCGCTCGTCCCGTGGCCGTGGAGATTTGCGCGTAGGGCGCGAGCCGCCCCGTCGCCGCGCGGGCGAGCTGCGCGTCGATGTAGGCGCCCACCTCGTCGGCGCCCGGTACCCAGGTGAAGGCGTAGGTCTCCCGGTCCTCCGTCGCCGCCGCCGCCAACTCGGCGGCGTGCCGATGCCCCAAGGGCTCCAGACGGACCAGGGCACCCTCCAGGACGGGGCCTTCCAGTACGAAGCTCACGCGGGGAAGTCTTCCGTACGCGGCCCGGGTCGTCGAACGAAATACCCCGGTACCCGCGGGCCGGTGACGCCGAAGGACATCGGCTCATCCGCCCCGTTGAACCCCTGGTTCACCCCGCGTACCGACTTGCGGAAATCCGGCCCGTGTCGGGAACCCGGCCCGGGCTCCCATCGTCCAATCGCAGGCCGCCGGAGAGTCACCACGGTGCGGTGTCGGCCCTCGCTGCTGGCTGCGATCGCTGACCACCCTCTCCGCCGTACCGCGGCCGGCGGCACCGCCGCCATCGGCGCGTCCCCCTCCAACCGCGCCGGTGGCGGCCCCGGTGCGGTTAATGTGCACTCCCTTGACTGGCAGAAACTTCCCGGTTATTGGTGACCCTTCGGAAGTTTCCTTCAGCGGATCCGAGCGGATCACCTCCGGAAGGAGCGCACGTGCACGACACCGGCACGGGAAGCACGGGAAACACCGCACAGCCCTCCAGACGCACCGTCCTCGCCGCCACGGCCGGCGTCACCGCCGCTCTCGCGGCCAGCGGCCCGTCGTACGCCGCCGATGACAGCAAGCTCCAGGGCCTCATCTCCCGGATGAGCCTGGAGGAGAAGGTCGGCCAGCTCTTCGTGACGCGGGTGTACGGCCACTCCGCCACCGCACCCGACCAGGCCGACATCGACGCCAACCTGAAGGAGATCGGGGTCCGTACGGCCGCCGAGCTGGTCGCGAAGTACCGGGTCGGCGGCATCATCTACTTCGCCTGGGCGCACAACACCCGCGCCCCGCACCAGATCGCGGATCTGTCCAACGGCATCCAGCGGGCCTCCCTCGAACTGCCGCGCGGGCTGCCCGTGCTCATCTCCACCGACCAGGAGCACGGGATCGTCGCCCGGGTGGGCAGGCCCGCGACGCTCTTCCCGGGGGCCATGGCCGTCGGCGCGGGCGGGTCGCGGTCCGATGCCCGGACGCTCGGGCGGATCGCGGGGCGTGAGCTGCGGGCGATGGGCATCCGGCAGGACTACTCCCCCGTGGCCGACGTGAACGTCAACCCGGCCAACCCGGTCATCGGCGTACGGTCCTTCGGAGCCGACCCGCGGGCGGTGGCCGCGCTGGTGGCCGCCGAGGTCGCCGGGTACCAGGGGTCGGGGGTGGCGGCGACCGCCAAGCACTTCCCCGGGCACGGGGACACCAACGTCGACAGCCACACCGGCTTCCCGACCATCACGCACAGCCGGGAACTGTGGGAGAAGCTGGACGCACCGCCGTTCCGGGCGGCGATCGCCGCGGGCATCGACTCGATCATGACCGCGCATCTGATGGTCCCGGCCCTCGACGACTCCGGCGACCCGGCCACCCTCTCCCGCCCGATCCTCACCGGCATCCTCCGCGAGCGGCTCGGCTACGACGGGGTCGTCGTCACGGACTCCCTCGGCATGGAGGGCGTGCGGACCAAGTACGGCGACGACCGGGTGCCGGTGCTCGCGCTGAAAGCGGGCGTGGACCAGCTCCTCAACCCCCCGAACCTGGACCTCGCCTGGAACGCGGTCCTCGCAGCCGTGCGCAACGGCGAGCTGACCGAGGCCCGGCTCGACGAGTCGGTCCAGCGGATCCTGCGGCTGAAGACGAAGCTGAGGCTGTTCCGCGCGCCGTACGTCAGTCGGGAGGGTGTCGAGCGCACCGTCGGCACCCGGGCACACCTGGCGGCGGCCGACCGGATCGCCGAGCGGACGACCACCCTGCTTGTCAACGAGGGGCGGCTGCTGCCGCTGTCCCGGCGCCGGTACCCCAAGGTGCTGGTGGTCGGGGCCGATCCGGCCTCGCCGTCGGGGACGACCGGGCCGCCGACCGGAGTGCTCGCCGCCGCGCTGACCGGGCTCGGCTTCACCGCCACCGCCCTGCCGACCGGGACGGCCCCGTCCGCGGCGGTCATCGCCAGGGCGGTCGCGGCGGCGCGGGACGCGGACGCGGTGGTGGCGGCGACGTACAACGTCACGGCGGGCAGCGGTCAGAAGACGCTGGTCGAGCAGCTCGTGGCGACGGGGAGGCCGGTCGTGGCGGTCGCGATCCGCAATCCGTACGACGTGGCGCACCTGCCCTCCGTCCCGGCGTGCCTCGCGGCCTACTCCTGGACCGACGTCGAACTGCGGGCCGCCGCACGGGTGATCGCGGGACGGGTGGAACCACGCGGGAAACTCCCGGTGGCGGTGCGGCGGGCGGATGATCCGGAGCAGGTGCTGTACCCGATCGGGTACGGGCTGTCGTACTAGACGTACGCCACGGACCGGGCGCACCACCCCCAAGGTGCGCAAACCCTCCCATGTGCCTGGCGTGCGCCCGCCGAGCGGGCCACGCTGGGCCGGGGAACTGGGGGACAGCGATGCGTACGACAAGTTCGGCGGGGGTGGTGTGGGGGCTTCTGGTGCTGGTCTGCGTACTGCTGACCGGGTGCCAGAGCCCCTCGGCGGGTGTCGCGGAGGACGGCCGGCTGGGCGGGCCGGCGTCCGGGACTTCCGCTGCCGGGTCGGCTCCGGTGACCCGGCCATCGGGGTACGGGGCGGTGTTCCTCGCGGTCGACGAGTGCAGTTCGTTCGGTACGACGAGCTTCACCGAGGTGCCGTGCGCCGGTGAGCGGGCGGCGGCCCGGGTCGTGGCGCGGCACGACGGCACGGTCCGGGACGGGCCGCGCTGCCCGGCGACCACGGACTTCGTGCTGCACATCAGCGAGCAGCGGCCCGCGTCCGACGAGGACGGCGACGGGGCGGTGCCGCAGGGCTACGCCTGCATGCGCAACCTCCAGCCGCCGCACCCGGGCGACCCGGGCGGCGGGGGCGGGCCCCGCACCATCGTCGGCGACTGCGTCTACAGCTCCGGCGACGGGCAGGTCCGGGAGACCGCGTGCGACGGGAAGGGCGAGCAGGAGCCGGAGTACGAGGTGACCGAGGCTGTCGCCGGGCGCCCCGACTGCCCCGTGTCGACCGCCCTGTACGTCCGGCTCGGCGGCGACCGGCCCGTGGGGTGCGCCCGGCCGCTGTGAGCAGCCGGGCGCGACAACACAGACGAAACCAGTGGCCTTACGGCCGCAGTGTCATCTCACGCTGTATGTCCCGCTTGTCGAGCTTGGCGTCGAACTTCGCCAGCGGCTTGGCCTGTGCCACTGCGGCGGGCGCGACACCGGCCCATTTCAGGATGCGGGCGGTGGCGAGAGTCTTCTCCTTGTCGGCCAGGCCGGCGACGTTGGCGCCGTGGTTCATGCCGGGCGCCGTGAAGACGTAGGAGTCCTTCGCGCCCTTGCCCAGCCGGAACGGCTCCGCGCCCCACGGGTCGTTCTGGCCGTAGACGAAGAGCATCTGGCGGGCGTTGTGGCGGACCCAGGTGTCGACGTCCCGCATGACCCACGGCTGGAAGCGCATCGGGATGTCGCGCGGCACGAAGTCGCGCGGCGGCTGGTAGCCGTAGCGGATGTACTTCTTCTCGATGTGCGGGAACACGATCGTCGGCGCGCCCAGCTGCGTACCGGCCTGGTAGTAGTACGGCGTGTACGTCTGCAGGCTCTGGTCGGCGTAGGCGGAGAAGCCGGAGATCGTGTCGACGGACGTCCAGATCTCGTCGTCGGTGGCGGTCGCCGCGTTCGCCGGGATCTGGTCGCAGTCCTTGAGCAGGCTGTACTGCCAGAAGCCCCAGACGTAGTCGAGGACGACCGCTTCGTAGGCCTTGTCCAGGCTGCCGATGGTCTTGAAGGTGAGGCCGTTGTCCTGGGCGTAGGCCGCGTACTTCTTCTCCAGCGGCTCGCGGCGCACCAGTGCCTCGCGCTGCACGCCGTTCAGCCGGTCGCGGCACTCCTCGGTGCCGACGCGCGCGAAGAAGCGGTCGTAGGCGGAGTCCTCCTTGTTGACGACGTCGTTGGGGGCGACGTAGGCGACCACGCCGTCCATGTCACGCGGGTAGAAGCGCTCGTAGTAGGTGGCGGTCATGCCGCCCTTCGAGCCGCCCGTGGAGATCCACTTCTTGCCGTAGATGCCCTTCAGCGCCTTGAAGACGCGGTGCTGGTCGCTGGCGGCCTGCCAGATGTCCAGCTTGGACCAGTCGGCCGGGGCGGGCCGGGACGGGGTGAAGAAGCGGTACTCCAGGGAGACCTGGTTGCCGTCCACGATCTGGGTCGGCTCGCTGCGGCGGGGTGTCGTGGAGACGTTGTAGCCGCTGGTGAAGAAGACCGTCGGGCGCGCGACGTCCTTGTGCAGCACGGTGATGCGCTGCTGGAACGTGCCCTTCGACGGCTTCCGGTGGTCGACCGGCTGGGTGTAGTTCAGGACGAAGAAGCGGTAGCCGGTGTACGGCTTCTCCTCGACCAGGCTCATGCCCGGTATGGAGAGCAGCCTTTCCTTGATGTCAGTGGTGCTGTCGGTGCCGGTGGCCTCCGGCTCGGCGGCGGTGGCCGCTCCGGCCGTGCTCAACGTGCCTATGAGCACCGTGAGCGCCAGCAGCCATCTGAGCGCCTTGCGCATGCGCACTCCCCTGTGAGACAGATGTGCGCCGGAAGCTAGCGGACCAACTCCCCCCAGCACCAGGGGACATAGGGAAAACCCTCTGTGCGCCGGACGTCAGCACAGGATCCAGCCGGAGCTGACCGAGCCCTGCCCTTCAGCCATACGCAGCGGCGCCCGGCGTGCACCATCACCGGGCCGGCGTGGTAGGAGTACCGGCCTTCGTCGACGACCGGGCGGTTGCCGCGTGCCTGCACGCTCACCGACATCTTCCGCTTCACGCCGGGCTTCTTGGTGAGGGTCACGGCGCAGACGTAGCCGCCGCGTTTGTAGACGAGCACGGTTCCGGTGGAGAACGGC
>NZ_NGFN01000319.1 GCF_002148965.1 Streptomyces swartbergensis
GCCCCGGCGCGCCCAGTGGTCCCGGTGGCCCCGGCGGTGCTCCGCAGAGTTACCAGCAGTCCGGCCCGCCGGCTCCGCCCGGGTTCCCGCAGGAGACCCAGCGTCCGCAGCAGGGCGGTCAGTCCTTCGGCGGCGGCGGTGACGACTGGGTGCTCCCCCCGCCGTCGTCCACCGGCCCGGGCGGCGGTCAGGGCGGCGGCTACGGCTATCCGCAGCCCGGCGCGACCCAGGCCCCGCCCGGCCACGGATCCGGTCAGGGCGGCTACGGTTACCCGCAGCCCACCCAGGCCCCGCCCGGCCCCGGCGGCTTCCCGCAGCAGCCCCAGGCGCCCCAGGGTCCGGCGACCTGGACCGCGACCATCGGCCCGGACCGCGAGTACTTCATGGCGATGATGCAGCGCTCCGGCCCCGAGGCCGCGGGCCTGAACCTGCCCGCGTACTCGCCCGAGCAGCAGCGCACGCTCACCGGCAACCAGATCACGATCGGCCGCCGCCGGCACTCCACCGGCGACACCCCCGACATCGATCTGTCGGTGCCGCCGGAGGACCCGGGCGTCTCGCACCAGCACGCGGTGCTGGTCCAGCAGCCCGACGGCAGCTGGGCGGTCGTCGACCAGAACTCGACGAACGGCACGACGGTCAACGGCTCGGAGGAGCCGATCCAGCCGTTCGTCCCCGTACCGCTCCAGGACGGTGACCGGGTGCACGTCGGCGCGTGGACGACGATCACGATCCGCCGCGGCTGAGCCCCCGGTCAGCAGTCTCGTCAGGACGGGAGGGGCCAGGCGTACGGCCCCTCCGGGTCGTCCAGCCAGGCCCATTCCCGGTCTCCGCTGACGGTGATGCCGTAGCGCTCGCGCTGCGGCATGCCCTCCTGTTCCCACAGCGCGTGCGCCTCCTGCGGGTCGAGGCTGCCGCGGGTCAGGGCCAGCAGGAAGCGGAACAGGTCGTCCTCCCTGGCCCGGCGCGGTACGCCGCCCAGCTGGAGCGGCTCGCCTCCGGGCCGGCTCCCGCCGCGCAGGGGCACGAAGTAGGCGGGCGTGTGCAGGAAACGTCCCTCGGCATGGTCGGCGTCGTGGACCGTGAGCACCACCAGGCCGGTGGCGAGCGGCAGCAGGATCCGGCCACCGGGGCGGCTCTGGGCGAGCCAGGCACGCGGCACGGTGCTCAGCGCGCAGGTGGCGATGATCCGGTCGAACGGCGCGCGCTCGGGCACGCCCCGGGCGCCGTCGCCGGTGACGACGACCGGGTGGTACCCGGCCGCGGCCAGGTGCCGGCGGGCCGACTCGGTGATCTCCGGGTCCAGGTCCACGGTGGTCACCTTGTCGTCGCCCAGCCGGTGGGCGAGCAGCGCGGCGTTGTAGCCGGTGCCGGCACCGATCTCCAGGACCGTGTTCCCGTCCTCCACACCCAGCGCGGCCAGCATGTCCGCCATCAGGGACGGCTGGCTGCTGGAGGAGAGCAGTTCGCCGTCGCGCAGCCGGGTCGCCAGCGGGGTGTCCTCGTAGGCGCCCCGCAGCCACCGCTCGCGCGCCTGCGGGTCGGGGCTCTCGCCCCAGCGGCGTTCGTAGCCGCCGGCGACGCCGACGTAGTAGTACGGCACGAAGAGGTGGCGCGGGACCGCCGCGAACGCCTCCCGCCACGCCGGGTCGGCGGCCCAGGCCCCGCTCGCGTCGATCCGGCGCACCAGTGCCGCCCGCGCGGAGGCGGCGAGATCGTCCGGTTCCCTGTCGGGTGCATGCCCGCCCATACCCCCACAGTAAGGGCACCGGGGCCGGTCCTAGGCCTTGAGACCTATGTCCCCACGTCTGAGAGCATGGAGGGCGTGAAAGAGATTCGGCGCGGCACGCTTCAGGAGCAGACCTTCTACGAGCAGGTCGGCGGGGAGGAGACCTTCCGTCGGCTCGTCCACCGTTTCTACGAGGGAGTCGCCGAGGACCCGCTGCTGCGGCCCATGTATCCCGAGGAGGACCTGGGCCCGGCGGAGGAGCGCCTCACGCTGTTCCTCATCCAGTACTGGGGCGGCCCGACGACGTACAGCGACAACCGCGGCCATCCCCGCCTGCGGATGCGGCACGCGCCCTTCACGGTCGACCGTGCGGCGCACGACGCCTGGCTGAAGCACATGAGGGTCGCCGTCGAGGAACTCGGGCTGTCCGAAGAGCACGAGCAGACGCTGTGGAACTACCTGACGTACGCGGCGGCGTCGATGGTGAACACCCCGGGCTGACAAGCGAGGGCGTCGCGATGGTCAGCGGACGCTGACGTCCAGCGCCCCGAGCCCCGCCTGCCGTACGGCGATCGACCCGTACGGTGTGCGCAGCCGCAGCCACGCGCCCGACGAGAACAGCCCCAGGGGCGCCCCCGGCCGCAGGAACCCGAGCGACTGCGCCGCGTGCACGGCCCGCACCGGGAGCCGGGTGTCGCCGACTTCACGGGACCAGATGTCCCGCCCGATCCGGTCCAGCTCGGCCCTCGCGCGCCCCTCCGGCGGCAACTCCTGCGTACGGGACCGGAACTCGGCGACGGCGGCGGCCACGAGGGACCGCAGCGCGTCGGGCGCCGGCAGTCCCGGCTCGGGCCGCCAGCCGCCGCGCGGCGGCAGTACGCCCGCCCACGGCGGCCCGGTCACCGCGCCCGGCACGACGGCCGTGGCGCCCCTCTCGTCCACCGACTCCAGGAGCTCACCGGCGGACACGGTCACGTCCAGCGTGACGTCGAGCCCGTCCTCGTACGGCTTCGCCAGCCGCACCGCGCGCACGGCCAGCACCTCGAAGGACGGCGGCCGCCCGAACACGGCCAGGGCGGTGCCCGCCGCCTGGAGGCGCACCGCGGCCCCACGGTCGTAGTGGAGCAGCCGGGAGAGGAAGGCCGCGAGATCCGCCGCCTCCCCCTCGTCGGCCAGGTGGAGCACCGTCATGCGGCGACGGCCTCCTCCTCGTCGTCCGTGTACTCCCGGAGGAACTCCCGTTCCTCCGGGGTGAGCCGGCGCGGGCGCTGTGCCTCGAAGTCGAACGGCACTATCACCGTCGAGGCCCGGACGTAGACCAGGTCGTCGTCCTTCACCTCGTAGGTGAGGGTGAAGGACGCCGCCCTGATCTCCGTGACCCACAGCTCGATGTCCACGGGGGTGTGCCGGTGGACCAGCTGCCGCTTGTAGTCGATCTCATGGCGCGCCACCACGGACCCCTGCTTGAAGTCCTTCTCCGGGCGGAACAGGAAGTCGATACGGGCTTCCTCCAGGTAGCGGAGGAACACCACGTTGTTGACGTGGCCGTACGCGTCCATGTCCGCCCAGCGCAGCGGGCAGCGGTAGATGTGCCGCAAGATCAGCCCCGGGTCAGCTTCTTGTAGGTGGCGCGGTGCGGACGCGCCGCGTCCGGGCCGAGCCGCTCGATCTTGTTCTTCTCGTACGACTCGAAGTTGCCCTCGAACCAGAACCACTTGGACTCGCCCTCGTAGGCGAGGATGTGCGTGGCGATCCGGTCGAGGAACCACCGGTCGTGGGAGACGACGACGGCGCAGCCGGGGAACTCCAGCAGCGCGTTCTCCAGGCTGGAGAGGGTCTCGACGTCGAGGTCGTTGGTCGGCTCGTCGAGGAGCAGCAGGTTGCCGCCCTGCTTGAGGGTCAGCGCGAGGTTCAGCCGGTTGCGCTCACCGCCGGAGAGCACACCGGCCGGCTTCTGCTGGTCCGGCCCCTTGAACCCGAAGGCGGAGACGTACGCGCGCGAGGGCATCTCGACCTGGCCCACGTTGATGTAGTCCATCTCGTCGGAGACGACCGCCCACAGCGTCTTCTTCGGGTCGATGTTCTCGCGGCTCTGGTCGACGTACGAGATCTTGACGGTGTCGCCGACCTTGATCGCACCGGAGTCGGGCTCCTCGATGCCCTGGATCATCTTGAACAGGGTCGTCTTGCCGGCGCCGTTCGGCCCGATGATGCCGACGATGCCGTTCCGCGGCAGCGTGAAGCTGAGGTCGTCGATGAGCACCTTCTCGCCGAAGCCCTTGGTGAGGTTGTTGACCTCGACGACGACGCTGCCCAGGCGCGGGCCCGGCGGGATCTGGATCTCCTCGAAGTCCAGCTTCCGCATCTTGTCGGCCTCGGCGGCCATCTCCTCGTAGCGGGCGAGGCGCGCCTTGGACTTGGCCTGCCGCCCCTTGGCGTTCGACCGCACCCACTCGAGCTCTTCCTTGAGGCGCTTCTGCCGCTTGGCGTCCTTCTGGCCCTCGACCTTGAGGCGGGCGGCCTTGGTCTCCAGGTACTTGGAGTAGTTGCCCTCGTAGGGGTAGAGGCGGCCGCGGTCGACCTCGCAGATCCACTGGGCGACGTTGTCGAGGAAGTACCGGTCGTGGGTGACCGCCACGACGGTGCCCGGATACTTGGCCAGGTGCTGCTCCAGCCAGTTCACGGACTCGGCGTCGAGGTGGTTGGTGGGCTCGTCGAGCAGCAGCAGGTCGGGCTGTTCCAGCAGCAGCTTGCACAGCGCGACGCGGCGGCGCTCACCGCCGGACAGGTTGACGACGGGCCAGTCGCCGGGCGGGCAGCCCAGGGCGTCCATGGCCTGCTCCAGCTGGGCGTCGAGGTCCCACGCGTTGGCGTGGTCGAGGTCCTCCTGGAGCTTGCCCATCTCGTTCATGAGCTCGTCGGTGTAGTCGGTCGCCATCTGCTCGGCGATCTCGTTGAACCGGTCGAGCTTGCCCTTGATCCCGGCGACACCCTCCTGGACGTTCTCCAGGACGGTCTTGTCCTCGGTCAGCGGGGGCTCCTGGAGCAGGATGCCTACCGTGTAACCGGGGGTGAGGAAGGCGTCGCCGTTGGACGGCTGCTCGATCCCGGCCATGATCTTGAGGATGGTCGACTTGCCGGCGCCGTTCGGGCCGACGACGCCGATCTTCGCCCCCGGCAGGAAGCTGGTCGTCACGTCGTCGAGGATCACCTTGTCGCCGTGCGCCTTACGCGCCTTGCGCATGGTGTAAATGAACTCAGCCAAGAGAAACCGTCCGGCAGCTTGAATACGGCAGTGGGCAGATACACCCCATCTTGCCGTACCGCCACCCCTGGGTGGAAACGCGTATGTCGCGAGGGCTCTGACCTGGGGCTTCGACCGCTCTCGCGCGGCCCGGAGACGGCCCCGCCCCTGGGTCCCCCACCGCTCCGGGCTATCGTGCCGCCGTGACAAGCGCAGCGCAGCGCCCCCTCCTCTTCCTCGACGTCGATTTTACCGACCGTGGGTAGTGCCGCCCGTGATGTCCGTCTGGGCCTGTGACCAGGACGTCATGGGCTCGTTTACCGACCGGGACCGGGACGTCTGTCGTGTTCCGGAGTCGGTACGGAGGACAAGTGGTACGGCACGTCGTGGTGGGGGACTTGAGGGTCCAGCGGATCGAGAGGAAGGACGGGCGGAGATCATGGACGATCGTCTGGCCCGAGGGCACGCTGCACACGGAGGCGGACCGGTTCCTGCGTGAGCACGAGGGCTCGGGCACGCAGAAGACCTACGCGTACTACCTGGTGGACCACCTACGGTGGCTGGAGCGCGAGTGCCTGGCCTTCGACACGGTCCAACTGCGCGACCTGGAACGGTACATGGGGATCGTCGGTGCTGAGGTCCGCATGCCTCTCGGAGAACCGTGGCGGGTCGGCAAGCGCCCCTACGGCCGCTCCGCGCTGTCGACTGCGGCGGCCTGCTTGAAGGGCTTCTACCTGCACCAAGCCTCCCTCGGCATCAACGGCGAGCTCGGCAAGAGGCTCGACAGGTCCCGGCTGCCGTCGCGGGTGGACAAGCGCCGTTCGTTCCTCGGTCACGTGAAGTCGCCACTGCCCACGAACCCGCTGGCGCCGAAGGGGCCGCACCGCCGGCACCCGAAGATGCTGCCGGACGGGGCGAGGGAGAGGTTGCTGGAGACGGTGAATGCCGCCCGGGACCGGCTGGTCGTCGACTGGCTCGCCGACGGGGGCCTGCGGATCGGGGAGCTCTGCGGGCTGCACCTGATCGACCTGCACCTGAGGGAGAACGCTGCCTGCGGCGAGTGCCGCACCCCGCACCTGCATGTCTGCCACCGGCCCGGCAACCCGAACGGGGCCGAGGCCAAGACCAAGCATCCGTGGCAGGTCGAGCGCGGGACGGTGACCGGCGGGCTGATCAAGCGCGTCAGCCCGGCGATGGTGCACTCCTACTTCGAGTACATCACCGCCGAGTACCCGCGCGGCGCTCGGCACGGCATGCTCTTGGTCCAGCTGCACGGTGCCGATGTCGGCCAACCGTGGGCACCGGTTGGCGCGAGGCGGATGCTCGGCCGGGCCGGGAAACGCGCCGGGCTCGGACTCGTGAAACCTCATGCCTTCCGACACTCGTTCACGTCCGCGGTTCTCGACGCCGCCGACGGCAATGCGCTGATCGCCCGGGATGCCGGCGGCTGGGCCTCGGCCGCGATGGTCGACGAGGTCTACGGGCACGTCGACATCCACGACCCGGTCTTCGACGCCGCTCTGCGCACGGTCTGGGGTGAGGACCGATGAAGCGCCGGGACGCGTTTCTGCTGCCCTTGCTGGCCCCGCACCAGAACCAGACGCGGATTGGCAGGGATCGCTTGGAGATCCTCACGGCGTTGAGGAACGCGCCCTCCTTCGATCCTCTGTTCCGCGACGACATCGTGCAGATCCCGCCCGGGCACCAGATCTATCGATGGTTTTGCCGGGTCCCAGGGTGTCAGCGCGCCACCGGCCTCGGCGACTTCTGCCACGCTCATCGCCAAGAGTGGCTCGCGGTCGCGAAAGAGGGTGTCAGCCGGTCAGCCTTCCTCAGCGTCGCTGAACCATTGGGCGAGACAACCGAGCATGAGGGGAATCTGACCTGTTTGATCTGCCCCGAGCGGCCCGCGAGGGTGGGCCAGTATCGTCTCTGCGAGTTTCACCTTCGAAACTGGAGTCGGACGCGAGCCGGCACGGAAACCGCACTCGACTTTGATGGGTGGGTCGCCGAGCAGAGTCCTGCTCCTGGGTTCGGGATCTGCACAGTGCTGGTCTGCCCGCTGCTGGCGGAGTCCCCGCTGGGGCTGTGCCGCCGACACGCTCACGCTTACCGCAGGGCGGGTTCTCCCGGCGGCGCGTCGATTCCGGCCGCATGGTGGCGCCATGACCGACCCACAGCGAGCTACGTCGACCACACCCAGTTCCAGGCGTGGTGCGTCACGGAGACCGCGGTCGCCATGCCCGCTCAGCTGAACCTGCGCGGGCTGCGGCCACTGACACAAGCAGAGATCCAGTGGGGGTTGTTCACTCACACGCAGCGATCGCGCCCGGCCCGCTGGGATGTCACCGCACTCCGGATGGTGGTGAACGCCTGCCGCGAGCAGGATGCGACCTCGATCACCGATCTGGCTCTCGCTTCCTTGACCAAGACGGCCAAGGGGATCGCAAAAGAGATCCTCCACGAGCTGCGCCTGGTCTATTTCACACCTGAGGAGGCCAAGGAGGCCGGATTCCTCGAAACGAGGCACTTCGGTATCAGCTATGAGAACCGGCTGGGCCACATCAGTCTCACCGCGATCTCACAACGGTGGCTGCGGGACATCACGTGGGACTACTTTGCCGAACTCCTGCGCTCGCCGCGCTGCCCCAACAGCGCCCACACCCTTGACCAGATTCGCCGGGCGATGACTGAGTTGAGCGCGTTCCTTGAATTCGACGCCCCTGGCGGAGGCCACAACCCCGCACTCCTGGCGAGGGAACACGCCGACCGCTTCGTCGCAGATCAGCGGCATCGCGAGCGCCATGGGCTCCCGTCTCTGGCCATGGTCCGGACCGATGGGAAATCGAGCATCGTCACGACTGGCACACGATCGTTGGTCTTCAACCACTCCCGCAAGATCCTCCGCAAGGCAATGGACGACGGCGTGACCGATGCTCTTGGCCTGGCCAGGGAGTTCGTCGTCGCGTTGCCGAACGCTGGCTCCACCGCTTACCAGAAGCGGCGACGCCCGTTCGCCGACGAGGTAGCACGCGCACTGGCCGACGAGCACAATCTCGCTGAGCTCACACGTGTCTACGATCCGGATGATGAGGGCGCTCGGGACATCTGGGAGATCGTCGTGGTCACCGGACGACGGCTGGGGGAAGTCATCGAGCTCCGCTGGAACTGCATCGGCCGGCTCAGCGGACTCGCGATGCTCTGGCACGACCAGACCAAGGTTGGTAACTACGACGCGGCAATCCGCATCCCCGAGTCGCTCTTCGACCTCATCACCGCCCGACAACGCAAGACGCTCAGCCGGTTCGCCGACGAACACGGCTACACCCCCACGGGCAAAGAACGCGACGGACTCGCGCTGTTCCCCACCAGCTACCGCAGCACCGATGGAACGATCGCACTGAGCTGCTCCCCGTCCCGTCGGCCGTCGCCTCAGCGCAGCCGTGGAGAACCTCTCCGTCACCTTCCGCGGCATGACCGCGCACCCGGACGAGCACAACTGCGAATGCCACTGGGGGAGTTCCGAGGAGCTCGCCCTCCTGAAGACGCCGGATGCGGAACTGGAGCCGGACCTCCTGCGCCGGACCTGGCAGGCCATCGACTGGACCGATCACGCTGCCGTGCTGCGCCGCATCCTGCCGCAGTTCGCCGCGGTCCTGGTCGACGGTCGCGCGGAACCGCTGTTCGGACTGGAAGAGGCCGGATACTCCTTCGCCCGCGGCTGCTGGCAACAATGGCCCGACGAACAGGCCGATTCGGTACGCGAGTTCCTGCATGCCTGGTGGGTGCAGAGCCTCACCGATCCTGCGTCTCGCCGAGGCGGCCGCGGAATGGGGGTCCGAGCTCCTGGGAGAGAGACTGCCGTGGAACGTCGGCTGGTACGAGCACGACGAGGAGGAACTGCGCGCCGAACTGGTCGCCTGGCTCCTCGGTCACGCCGCGACGCGACTACGCGAGTCGGGCGCATCGGCGGATCTGCAGCACCGGATACGGCTGCTCGGACTCACCGGTGAGGATCGCTGGACGGATCCGCACTGGCCCGGCTACCGCTGACTGCAGGCCCTGAGCCTGTACCGGCTGCGCAGTGACCGGGTTCACACTGACGCGGACGCGTAAAGCCGTCTCCGCGATCTATCGGGCCGTCGGTCAAGCCCACGACGGCCCTGGGACGGTCCAAGCCGCCTGACACGGCCCCTCATCGGCGAGGGAACGGCTGGTGAGGGGCGTTTTCATGCCCTTTCGGGCGAGCGAAAATCTGCTCTTGGCCGGGTTTTACCGTCCGTGCCGGTCACCGGTGAGGGGTTCGGGCGCTGTCGCGCTGTCGTCCTCTCCGAAGTCCGGGGCCTGGAAGGGGTTCGTGGCCGGGGGCGGTGATGCCGTGGCCGCGGAGTGGGGTGCCCCTTCCGGGGCGGAGAAGAGCGAGGTCAGATCGATGAGAGGTCTCCTTCTGGTGCCAAGCCCCGGGAGGGACCTGGTGTGCCGTGACCGGGCACAGCGGTGTCAGAGCTTGGTCATCTTGGTGTACGGGCTCAGGATCCGCTTCTGTGCCGAGCCGAAGTCCACGAGGACCGCGATCCCGTCCTCGATGCCGATGACCCGGCCGAGGCCGTACATGTCGTGTGTGACCTGGTCGCCCACGGAGAAGTGCTTCGGGGCCGGGATGACCGGGGCCTTGAAGGGGCTGGTGGGCAGATGGCGCTTAGGTGCAGCAGGCTTTGTCATTGCCTCTAGTATGCGCCCTCGCGTGTTCTGTTRCCTGCGGCTGTCCATGTTCCGCTTTTCGGCACGGCCCCGGCCGGTCTCGCGGGCAGGCCTCTCTCACGCCGCGAGCACGCCCCGAGCACGCGCTGAGCACGCCCCGGCGCACGCGCTGAGCCCGCCCTGAGCCCGCCCCGTCACGCCCCGAAG
>NZ_NGFN01000032.1 GCF_002148965.1 Streptomyces swartbergensis
CCTGATGGCACCGGCAGACACTGCGCCGGCCGGCGCAGTGTCTGCCGGTGCCATCAGGCGACCGTCAGCAGCACGACGTCGAGCAGGGCGATGGTCACCGCGGCACGGAAGGGAGCGCGCCCGCGGCCGAACCAGGTGAGCACCGCGAGGACGGTGACCAGTGCCAGTGCCGTCCATGCCCATGCCGGAGGGGATCCGGCCGGAGCGGTCACGGCGAGCAGCGAGGCGGCGGTGAGCAGCACGGCGGCCAGGGCGCGCGAGGGACGTTCGCCGATCCGGTGCGGCAGGCCGCGGACCCCGGTGGCTTCGTCGTCGGCGAGGTCGGGCAGCACGTTGAGCAGATGCGCGCCGACGCCGAGCGCGGCGCCGGCGGCGGTCATCCACCAGGGCGCCCAGTGAGGCGGTGAGGCAGCGAGGGTGACGACCGAGGGCAGCATGCCGAAGCCGCACGTGTACGGCACCCATGACCAGCGGGTCGCCTTGAGCCCGAAGTTGTAGGCATGACCCGCGCCGGTGGCGAGGACGACGTTGACCAGTGCGCTGCGCCAGCCGGCGAGCGCGGACAGCACGAGGGAGGCGACAGCGGCCACGACGAGGGCGCGCGCCACCCAGCCGACCGGGAGGGAACCGGCGACCAACGGCTTGTCGGTGCGTCCCACGGCGCGATCGCGCGAGAGGTCGAGCAGGTCGTTGCCCCAGCCGATCGTGAGCTGCCCGGTGAACACCGCCGCGGTGACGGCGGCGGCGTCCATCGGGTGCAGGGCGGCGCGGAGCGCCAGCAGGCCCGTGACGGCGGTGACGGCCAGAGCGGGCCCTGCGTGGGCGGCGGCGAGCAGCGCGAGCGCACGCGGTGGCCCGGGGCGCGCCGGGGCCGTGCCGGCGGTCACGGGCATCGCCTCTCCGCGTCCAGTGCCGGGCAGACCGCATCACCGAGGGCACGGGACACCGTGCGTGGGTGCGGCACGGTGCCTGTGCTGCACCCCTCCGCTCCGTTTCCGGTCGCCCAGGACCACGGCCCGTCGTCACCGGTGATCACCTTGCGCATGCAGCATCGGTCCCACGTTGCCCGCCCGCTCACACGGGGTGGTCCGGCATCCGGTGGAATGGGCATGTCCGGAAGCGGAGCCGGTGCGGAGTGACGTCGAAGGGCAGGGGGCGCCGGCGGGCGCCGCTCCAGAGGCGGAAGGTGTCACGCGGGAGTCGTGACGCCGGTCCACGCCTCCCCTGTGCGCTCGGCCCACTCACGGGCTGCCTCCGGACGGCCGGTGAGCAGCAGGAGCAGGGCCGCGACAGGACCGCGCACCTCCGGACCGTCGCCGCGCGTGAACTCGATGTCGGTGGCGACGAGCCGGGCCTTCGGCAGGGGCCAAGGGCGGGGCGGGAAGCGCATGGTCCATACGCGGTCGGCGGCGTCACGGGCGGCGGCCCGGGGCATCTCGCGCGTGCGGCCGAGCACGAGGGCGATGTCCTGGCCGTGGACGAGGAGGTCGAGGAGCGGCTCGCGGGGTGAGGTGGTCGGTGCGAGCCGGCGGGAGCCGGCGATCGAGCGGAGGTCCGCGACGATCTCGGTGACGGGCCGCTCCGATGGTGACGGACAGCGAGCCCAACACGGGCGTGCTCCGGTTCCTGCCTTACCGGGCCCTGGAGAACCGCGTCTTCGCCGCGCTCGCCGAAGCCGGTTTCGACGATTTCACGCCCGCCCAGGCCCAGGTCATGCAGCGCATCGGCCCCCACGGCACCCGCCTCACCGAACTCGCCGAACAGGCCCAGATCACCAAACAGACCGCGGGCTTCCTCGTCGACCAGCTGGAGAAGGCGGGCTACGTCACCCGCGTACCCGATCCGACCGACAAGCGGGCCCGCCTGGTCTGCGGTGCGGAGAAGGCCTGGGCGGCCAAGGAAATCGCCGACGCGGTGGTCGCCGAGGTGGAGAAGGAGTGGGAGCAGCACATCGGCAAGCGGCGGATGAAGCAGCTGCGCGAGGCACTGACTCTCCTGAGACAGATCACCGACCCCTGGGCCCAGCGCAGTACAGAGGCCGTACGGGCTGGCGCTGCGTTGCCTCCCTTGAGTCAATCGTGCGGCGTTTCAGTGGGTACGCCCGCGGCGGCGGACGACGAGGACGACGGCGCCCAGCAGAGCAGCCCCGGCTGCGGTGGCGATGAGGGTACGACCCGCGCCCGTGGCGGCCGGATTGCCGCCGGGCGATGCCGCCGCGGTCGGTGTGGCCGGCGTGCCGAAGGCGAAGGTGACCCTGTCGTTGGAGGTGTCCGGGTCGTGAAGGGGGATGCCGGCCGGGCCGGGACGCACGGTCGCCGTGCCCTTGGCGCCGTCGTAGCCCTCGGCCGACTTCACCCGCAGTTCGAACAGCCGGCTCTTGCCGGCGGTGATACCGAACGGCACGGTGCACACGTAATGCCGGTGGCCCGCCTCGAAAGGCGCTGTCGTGGTGCTGCTGACCCTGAGAAGGCAGGGGCCGTAAGGGCTGTCCTCCTCCTCCATGTGAGCGGTGCCGGTCACGACCACACCCTTGGGCAGGGCGACGTCGACCACGGCGACGGCCTTGTCGTCGATCCCGTACGCGGAGGCCGGTCCGTGGTTGACGGCGTTGATGGCCAGGGTCCATTCGCCCGCCCCGCGTCCGGGTTCTGTCGTGGCATCGGCCGCGAGATCCGCGGAGTTGTCGGCCGCGACGGTGAACCGGCCCTCGGCACCGTTCTCGAATCCGCCTCCTGGTCCGGACGCCCGCACCAGGGTGAGCGCCGGTCCGGTGCCCTGGTGACTGCCGCCGCCGGGTTGTTCGCGCGGCTTCAGCAGGCGGACCGAGTAGTCGGTCACGGCGGTCAGGACGCGCTTGCCGACCGTCGCGGCCAGGGGGCTGCTCAGCTCCACGGTGCCCCCCGCGGGCACGGAGTCCGAGGAGATCGGGAAGACGCACGTGACGGATGCCTGGCTGCCGGGTTCGCCGGGATCATCGCCTTCGCCGTAGGCGCAGTTGGAGAACTCACGGTCGAAGACCAGACCGCCCACCGATTCCCAACGCAGCATGATGCGCCGGTCGGTGGCCAGATCGCCGGTGTTGCGCAGCCGGAGCGGCACATTGATCCGGGAACCGATCCCGGCGTTCGTCACGTCCGGCACCCGGCCGACGACCAGGTTCGGGGTGCCGACGACCACCTTCGCCTTCGCAGTGGCGCCGGTGGCATGGTCGGCGGAGAGGGTGTATCCGATCGTGCCGCTCACGCCGGGTGCGGCGCCCGGGTCCGCACGCAGGGTGAACTCGACCGAACGGCTCTGCGAGGCGTCCCTGTTGACGCAGGTGACGACCCGCAGGTCTTCCTTGCACCGCGGGTCGTCGACCTCGACGCTCGCGATGCCGGCCAGGTCACGCGCATCGATGACGAGCGAGTCGTTCTCGGGAACGGGGACCTGCGCCCCGCCGTCCCAGAACATCCAGTCCACGGTGGCCGACTGCGCCCCCGCCCCTACGTTGATCCGCTCGTCGGCGTTGATCGTCGCGTACGCCTGAGTCGGCAAAGGGGACGGTGTCGACGGCGTCATGGACGGACCGTGGCCTGCGGCGACCGCACTGGGCGCCAGGGCGAGCACCACGGCGGCCAGCGTTGCCCCGAACACCGTGCGATGAGGGTTCATGCACGTTCGATGCGCGAGGTGTCCCCAAGGTTGCGTCCCGGAACGCGCTGGTGAGGGTTGCCCCGGCGATCTTCGTGGCCAGATCACTCCAAGCCGTTGCGATCGAGTGCTGCTCGGATCCGGCTGAGCCACTCTGTGCCCAGTCGGCGCCCGTCCGGGAATTGGTCGCCTCGATCCCAGCGCCACGTTGTGATCACCGCCAGCACGAGGATCCGGCACTCGCGCAGCAAGTCCTGATCGACATCCGGATAGTGCTCGCCGACTTCTTCGGGCGCATGGGCGAGGTCGAATTCGACGGGACCACGGCAACACGTCTCAAGGTCTATGAACAGCAGCCCGTTCTCCGTGGTGAGCACGTTGCCCGGGTGCGGCTCGCCGTGCAGCAGTTGCTCGGCGCCGCCGCGCTCGCCGATCGCTCGTCCCAGGCTTCCTAGCGTGTCGAGGAGCAGTTCCCGGTCCGTATCGGCGAGCGCCGGAGTGCGGTCGCGGTTCGCCACGAGTTGTCGAGCCTGCTCGACTCGATCCGTGAAGCGCGGCGTCGGGACATCGAGCTTGCGCATGCCGGCGTGCAGCCGCGCGAGGGCATGGGCGTAGTCGGCTGGTGAGACCTCTTGGGGTGTCACGGATTCGTAGTAGGTCCATAGCGTGACCACGAAGCCATCCCGCTCATGGACGCGTGGCTCCACTCGAGGCTCGAGGGCAGCGACAGGGCAACCGGACTCGGTGAGCCGCTGAGCAAGCTCAACTTCGAACTGCGCGACCTGATCCGCTACAGGTGCCACCCGGGCCAGGGAGTCGCAAGGCAGCAGACGCAGAGTGAGCTTGTTCGAGTCTTGAAGAACGATCGCGTCGTCGACTGTCAGGCCAAGTGAAGAGGCGGTCGACATGGCCGCGGCCACCGCACGCGGGACCTCCGACGCCTGCATCGTCGCCTGGCCCCTCTCCCCTGAGCGCTGAGTTGCCCTGACTCTCCAAGCGGTGAACCTGCGCACCATACCAAGTCGGCGGCAGAGAGCCGCAGTAGCACGACGGGCGAAACTCAAGCCTGTTCGGCTGGAGCGTGGGGGTGGGCTACGAGGCGGCGGGCTTCGGCCGTGACCTCGGCATCGACCTGGTCCACAGTCGCGTTGCCATATTCGAGGACGTCGTACTCGTCATCGAGCTCGGCGAGCCGCTCGGTCAGGGGCAGTTCATGTCCGTAGCGCTGGTGAACACGGGATGTGAGGTCCCGTGGTGTCAGCTCGCCGGCGAGCATACGACGTGCGAGCGCTCGGGCGACGCCCTCTCGGCCGGCATCGCTGGTGACCGGGTAGCAGGTGAGGCCGAGTTCGTCGAGCGCTTCGGGAAGCAACTCGGGGACGTCGTAGTCCGCTTCGGCGCGTGTGCAGGCGGCGAGGATCCGAAGGCCAGGGGTGTCGAGTCCGGCGACGAGCGCATCACAGGCGGCATTGACCACATCGCTCGCACGGATTTCTCCCATGCTCCAGAGGGCGGCATGGTCCTGTAGAGCGATTGCTGCTGCTTCGGTCGACGTCACTCGCCCATGGTTGCCTCCACGGTGCGTTCCGGTCGACCGGATTCATCCAAGCTACTGTTCAACGGCCTTTTCCAGCAGGGCTCATGCAGAGTCGATGAGGACCGCTACGGGAAGCCCGGTCCGGACTACCTGCTTCCCCACCTGTACATCCGCATCACCGGAGTACCCCGGCCCTCCGAGAGAGGGGCCGGGGTACTGGGGCGGAGCCCCGAACGTGCTTGATCGCACGACTCCCGAGTCGGGTCAGGCCGCCCAGACGCCGGACTTGGCTGCGGTCCCCGCGAAGTCGAAGATGAAACGAGTGCCGTCCCTCACGTCAGTGGCGACTACGGTCCACTGGCCTGCCGGTGCGGTCTTGAAGGAAGGCTGGCACTGGGAGCCGCCTGAGGACGGGTAGAAGCAGACGGCGATCTGAGTGGTTTGGTTGGGCTTGATGTTGATGTCCGCGCAATTGCTCGTCGTGGTGAGTCGGCCGGACCCGTTGGCCGGGTACCAGCGGTCGCCCGCCGGCTTGGAGAACGACTTCGCGCTGCCGTAGCAGGACGTGGGCGCGGCCTGTGCGGTCGGCGCGATCATCAGACTGCCGCCGATGGCGGCGACCGAGAACACGCCTGCGGCGATTCGCGTGGCTGTCTTCACGAATTCCCCCTCAACTGGCGGACCAGCATTCCTGTGCCGGTCCTGCAAGGTGGCTCCTGTGTGTTTCTGGTCGACGGAGCCGCAGAAACGATGCTGCCCATCCGCTGGTGCACCAGTAAGGCCCGTTCAGGCCATTGGGTGACAGCCGGCCCGTGGCGGTTCGTGCGCTGTACCTCCACCCTCGTGCCCCTGGCGACCCGGGGAATGCGGAAGCATGTCAGGTGGGCGGGGCTGCCCTCTGGTCCTCGCGTCGGGTCGGCGCCGGGGCATGGGGGCATCCGAGCGTCAATAAGATCACCGACGGCGCCGACGAGTTGCCGGCGTTCGACGACTTCCCCGCCGAGCTTTGGATTCCATTGCGCACCATGAACCCCATCGAGTCGGCCTTCGCCACCGTCCGGCTGAGGGCGACTGTCACCGAGGCCGCCGGCCGCGCAGCCGCCGCGCTCGCCTTGGTCTTCGAGCTCGTTGAATCCGCCCAGCAGCGGTGGCGGGCCGTCCATGCGCCCGACCTCGTCGCCCTGGTCCGGGCCGGAGCCCGCTTCGAACGCGGGCACCTCGCCGCACGCCCCGAGACGGTTGCGGCGTGAGCACCATCGCGGCCCAGGCCATCAGCACTCGGCGACTGGACCTGCTGCCGCTTCACGTCGAGCACGCCGAGGAGATGGCCGGGGTGCTGTCCGATCCGGCTCTGTACGCCTTCATCGGCGGCGCCCCGGACACCCCGCAAGCTCTGCGCTCGCGCTACCAGCGCATGATCGCGGGCTCTCCCGATCCGGCCGTCTCCTGGCTGAACTGGGTGATCCGCCTCCGTGATGAGGGATGCCTGACGGGCACGGTCCAGGCGACGATCAGACACTCCGGCCACGACCTCCTCGCCGAGATCGCCTGGGTGACGGGAACGCCGTGGCAGGGAAGAGGCATCGCCACCGAAGCCGCCCGAGGACTCGTCGACTGGCTCAGCCGGCAGCCGGTGCAGACCGTCGTCGCGCACATCCATCCCGCCCATCAGGCATCCGCCGCCGTCGCCACCGCCGCCGGGCTCACGCCCACCGACGAATGGCACGAAGGCGAGATTCGATGGCACCGGAGCATCAGGCGATAACCCCACCGAACCACATCTTGCCCGACACTCCCCATCACGGGACGACCCGCACCAGCGCCGGGGATCTGGATGCGTGGTCGGGGCCGGCTTGACCTTGACGCTGGGTCAACCCTCCATCCTTCCGGCAGGAGCTTCCTCGCAGTCGGCTGGAACAGCTCCGCAAGGGAGGAGACAGATGACCATGGTGGCCCAATCGATCGCCGGTCCGGTGATTCGCGTGCGGGGACTTGAGAAGTCATACGGGAAGTTGGAGGTGCTGCGCGGCGTGGACTTCGACGTGGCGCGGGGCAGCATCTTCGCCCTGCTCGGTTCCAACGGGGCGGGCAAGACCACGGTCGTGAGGATCCTCGCCACGCTCCTGAAGGCCGACGGGGGGACGGCGAGCGTCAATGGCTTCGACGTCGCCACGCGACCGGCGGACGTGCGGGAGTCCTTCAGCCTCACCGGACAGTTCGCGGCCGTCGACGAGATCCTCAGCGGTCGGGAGAACCTCGTTCTGGTCGCCAGGCTGCGCCACCTCAAGGACCCGGGCGCGATCGCGGACGACCTGCTGAGGCGCTTCTCGCTGACCGACGCGGGCGGGCGGAAGGTGTCCACGTATTCGGGTGGGATGCGCCGTCGGCTGGACATCGCGATGAGTCTCATAGGGAATTCACCGGTGATCTTCCTGGACGAGCCGACCGCCGGGCTCGATCCCGAGGCGCGCATCGAGGTGTGGCATGCGGTCAAGGAGCTCGCCGGCTACGGAACGACGGTGTTGCTCACCACGCAGCACCTGGACGAGGCCGAACAGCTGGCCGACCGGATCGCGATCCTTCACCAGGGTCGGATCATCGCGAACGGCACCCTCGCCGAGCTGAAGCGGCTGTTCCCGGCCGCGAGCGTCGAGTACGTCGAGAAGCAGCCGACGCTGGAGGAGATCTTCCTTTCGGTCATCGGCGGCGACGACAAGAGCGACACCATCGGCACGAGCAACTAGGGAACAAGGATGACCACGTACTTCTTCGGCGACACCCGCGTGCTCACGGGACGGACCCTGCGCCATGTCACACGCAGCATGGACACCGTCATCACGACCGTCATCACGCCGGTCGCCATGATGCTGATGTTCGTGTACGTGTTCGGCGGCGCGATCGACACAGGGTCGGGTTCGTACGTGAACTACATGCTGCCCGGCATCCTGCTCATCACGATCGCGTCGGGCGTCTCCTACACCGCGTACCGGCTCTTCACCGACATGAAGAGCGGGATCTTCGAGCGATTCCAGTCCCTGCCGATCGCACGGTCGAGCGTGCTGTGGGCACATGTCCTCACCTCCCTGGCCGCCAACCTGATCTCGCTCGTGATCGTCGTGGGCGTCGCCCTCCTCATGGGCTTCCGCACGGGGGCAGGAGTGCCGGCATGGCTCGCGGTCGCCGGCATCCTGTTCCTGTTCACCCTGGCTCTGACCTGGATCGCCGTGATTCCCGGGCTCTCCGCGGCGTCGGTCGAGGGCGCGGGCGCGTTCGCCTACCCGCTCATCTTCCTGCCGTTCATCAGCTCGGCGTTCGTGCCCACGGAAACCATGCCCGGTCCGGTGCGCTGGTTCGCCGAGCATCAGCCGGTGACGTCGATCGTCAACACGATCCGCGATCTGTTCGCCCAGCGGCCGGTCGGCGACGACATCTGGACCGCACTGGCGTGGTGCGCCGGGATCCTCGTCGTGGCGTACGTCTTCGCGATGGCCGCCTATCGCCGGAAGATCGCCTGAGGCAGTCTGAGACCCATGCTCACGATCAGCCAGCTTGCGGCGTACGCCGGGGTGACGGTGCGGGCGGTACGCCACTACCACCAGATCGGGCTGCTGCCGGAGCCCGAACGCGACCAGTCCGGATACCGGATCTACGACGCTGCCGCGGTCGTGCGACTGATCCGGATCCGCACCCTGGCAGATGCCGGCGTGCCGCTGGCCCGGGTGCAGGAACTCCTCGACGCCGGCCCGGAGAAGTTCGGCGATGGCGTCCAGGAGATCGACAAGGAACTGCGCGCCGAGATCCGGCGGTTGCAGGGCACCCGCAGACGGCTCGTCCGGCTCGCCACCGGAGAGCACCTGGCGCTCCCGCAGAGCGTCGTGGACTACCTCGACCGGCTACGCGGTCTCGGCGTCGAGGAGCGGTACATCGAGATGGAACGGGACGCCTGGATCATGATCGCCGCCCAGGCACCGCACCTGATCGACGCCGTGATCGCCAAGAAGCACGAGGAACTGGACGACCCCGACATGGTGAAGCTCTACAGCCTTCTCAGCGGGGCACTCGACTGGCCGGCTGACGATCCGCGGGTCGACGAGATCGCCGACCTCCTGGAGCGCCTGATGATTCGCGCCGTGCAGGCCGGCGAGGTGGGTACCGACGGCTTCGACGACCAGTTCGTCGACCTGCTGGACTCGACCATGGTCGAGTCCTCACCGGGCGCCGCGCGACTGTTGGCCATCCTGGAGGAGCGGGGCTGGAGGGGCTGGACCCGCATCGAGCGGGTGCCCGCCGACAGGCTCAATCCTGAGCTGCCGTCATCTTGAAGGCGGGTCAGAGGCCTGGTGTGAGGTTGTTCCGGGGTGCTCGGGGCTGCGGGTTGAACAGCGCCTCCGCACCGGCGCTCCCCATCAAGACCGAACACTTTCCCAGCAACAGCGATCCGCACAGTTGCGCGATGTGATCACTCGATGGTGAGTTGTCGCGCTCTCGCACCCGGTTCGCCCCGATGCTCGGAAGGACGGCGCGTGACCGGCGCCGCCCGGATGTGTGTGGGTGGGGGAGCATGACGCGAGAAGCGGGACGTCGGGACGGGTTGGACCAGCAGGCGGTGCTGCTGGTGGCCGGGCTGGCCGATCTGGCGGTGAGCACGCTGGGTTCTGCCGTGGGGTCGGTGCGGGGGCTGTTGCGTCGCTCGGATACCGCGGAACTGGCGGCGGAGGCCGAGAGCGAGCTGGTGGCGCGTGGGCGCTTGGTGCTGGACCGGTACGCGGCCGTGCCCCCGGCCCATCTGGAGATCCTCGCCCGGCACGCCCTGGACCGGAAGGCCGCCGATGGGATCTGACCGGTGGGAGCCGGCCGCGTTCAAGACCCGCGTCGACGAGGTGCTGCACCGGTTCGTCGCGCAGGAGGCCGACCAGTTCGCGGCGATCGATCCGCTGCTGGGCCCGGTGGCCGAGCAGTTGGAGAGGGCCGTCGCGGACGGCAAGCGGCTGCGGGCCGCGTTCTGTTACTGGGGCTGGCGCGCGGTAGGACAGCCGGACAGCGACGCGCTGGTGCGGGCGGCGGTCTCGATGGAGCTGGTGCACGCCGCCGCGGTCGTGCACGACGACCTCATCGACGACAGCTCGCTGCGGCACGGGCGGCCCACGGTGCACGTCGCCCTGCGTGGTGCCGTGCGGTGGCGTCCGCGCGCCGACGCCGCCGCGAAGTCACTGGCGATGCTGGTGGGGGACCTGCTGATGGCGCTGGCCGGGCAGTTGTTCACCACCAGCGGTCTGCCTGCCGCATACCTGTCCCGGGCTCGCCCGTTGTGGTCGGTGATGGCCCGCGAGCTGGTCGCCGGCGAGTGCCTGGACATTCTGGGCACCGGAGCCGGTCCGGACACGACAGCGTCGCTGAAGGTGGTCCGCTACAAGACCGCCAAGTACACCGTCGAGCAACCCCTGCTGATCGGCGGCGCCCTGGCGGGCGCGGGCGGGTGGCTGCGCGAGGGCTACTCCGCGTACGGGCTGCCGCTGGGCGAGGCGTTCCAGCTGCGGGACGATCTGCTCGGCCTGTTCGGAGACCCGGAGCGCACCGGCAAGGCCAACGCCGACGACGTGTGCGGCAACCGGCCCACGGCCCTGCTGGCAGAGACCTGGCGCCTCGCTGACGACGCCGACCGCGAACGACTGCGCGCCCTGCTCGGCCGGCGCCACCTGGACGCGGAGGAGCTGAACGCGGTGCGCGAGGTGATGCGCGGGCTGAAGGCACCCGACCGCATCGAGGACATGATCAGCGCACGCGTCCGGCAGGCGCTCGGTGCCCTCCATGAGCTGGACGCACCGGCACCTGCCACCAGCGCCCTGACCGCACTGGCGCAGTCCGCGGCGAACCGCCCGTCCTGAACCTTCGCACCGCCGAGTGGGTGCAGCCCCGCGCCGTGTCCGGCCGCCGCCTCCCGCCGGCCGCCGCTTCCCGCCGGTCGTCGACAGTCCCGACAAGACAAGGAGCCCGCCGTGACCTACACCGAGGCATCGATGGACGCCCTGCGGCACGCTGGTGACGAGCTCGCCGACGCCACCGTCGCCGCCCTCTTCGAGCGCGGCCAGGTGGGCACGTTCAACACCCTGATGCGCTACGTCTCCACCGCCGGCGCTCCCCTGCCGGACGGGCTGCCCGACGTCGCCCGGGAGTACCTGGAGGCCACGGGTGTTCCGCCGTCCTGGGTCGACTGGGCGGAGATGGAAAAGGCCCGGCTTTTCTTCATCGACAACAACGTGCACATCTCCACCGCGCTGTCGTTCGCCTCCATGCCCGCCTGCTACGTCGTCCCCCATGTGGCCAAGCTGTTGTCGGCCACCCACGGGCTGGAGTACCCGTCCAAAAGGATGGCGGAGACGGGTCAGTTCACCGTCTACCTGATGCAGCCCGACGCCTTCGAGGCCGGCAGCCGCTTCATCCCCGCCGCCCAGAAGGTGCGCCTCCTGCACGCTTCCATCCGCCACCACCTCAAGCGGGAGAACCGGTGGGACACCACCGCGCTGGGCACGCCGATCTGCCAGGAGGACCTGATCGGCGGGCAGATGTTCTTCTCCCTGCTCGTCCTGGACAGCCTGCACCGCCTCGGCATCCACATGTCACAGGAAGGCGCCGAAGCCTACTACTACGCCTGGCGTGTGGTCGGTGCCATGCTCGGCGTCGACCAGGACGCCGTCCCCAAGACCCTGGAGGAGGCCCGTACCTTCCTCGACCTGTACATGATCCGGCACATGGGACCCTCCGAGGAGGGCGCGCACCTGACCCGGCAGCTCATCGACCTCTACGAGGACGTGGTGCCCGGCACCTTCTTCGACCCGATCGTCTCCGCCCTCATCCGCCACCTCGTCGGCGACACCTGCGCCGACTGGCTCGACGTGCCCAAGACCCCGTGGGACACCGCCGTCAAGGCCGTACCCCACCTCCTCGGCATTCTCGAAACCATCGAAGACCGCTCCCCGTTCGGCGCCTGGGCCCTGGACCGCCTCGGCCACCTCACCACCATCCTGGAGCTGTCCTCCCTGACCAGAGGACGCGTCATGCACTACGCCATCCCCGAACAGCTCAAGAAGGACTACGGCATCTCCAGCACGGCACCCCGCAGCCACCGATGGACCCCACCGGCCGCCACCGTCTCCTGATCGCCGCTCCGCCGCTGTCCCGCGTCTACAGGGAGCAGTTGTTCGCGAGGGTCACGGGATCCTTCCCGGCGGGCAGGGCGACCGTGCGGGAGGTGGGCGGCCGTTGGCCCGACGCGAGCCAAACCTCCATTGCCGTGAAGGCCGTACGGTGGCACGGCGTGAGCGGACGGAGTCGGTCGGGGTACGTGTCGGCCAGGGCGTCGGTGTGGGTGCCGCCCTCGACGCGGTAGTAGCGGTGCAGGTGGCCGCGGCCGGCCTGGCGCACCATGCGGGCGTAGACGTCGGAGTCCTGGCTGATCGGCAGCAGGACGTCCAGGGTGCCGTGCAGGGTGATCAGCGGCTTGCCGATCCGCCCGGTCAGTCCGATCTTCTTGACGGCCCTTCCGACCTCGGCGGGACGGGTCGCATAGTCGTAGTCGGCGTCACAGGCCGGGGTGCCCGTCGCGCAGAAGGGCGTGCCCGCCTCGGTCGGCCCGTCGAAGCCGGGGTCCAGTTCCTCGCGGTAGATGCGCTGGGTCAGGTCCCAGTAGACCTTGTGGTGGTACGGCCAGAGGAACTCGGACCCGGCCGGGAATCCGGCGGCGTGCAGGGCTTGGCGCGCCTCGCCGGCTTCCTCGCCCCCGGCTGCGTACACGGGGTAGCTGCGCAGCGCCTCGGGCAGGAAATCCAGCAGGGTGGGGCCGTCGGAGCGCCACAGGGTGCCCTCCCAGTCGACTCCCCCGTCGTAGAGCTCGGGGTGGTTCTCCAGCTGCCAGCGCACCAGGTATCCGCCGTTGGACATGCCGGTCACCACAGTGCGTGACGGAGGACGGTCGTAGCGCCGGGCGACCGTCGCCCGGGCGGCTCGGGTGAGCTGGGTGAGCCGGTCGTTCCACTCGGCGATGGCGTCACCCGGCATCCTGCCGTCCCGGTAGAAGGCGAGGCCGGTGTTGCCCTTGTCGGTGGCGGCGTAGGCGTAGCCGCGGGACAGCACCCAGTCGGCGACGGCCCGGTCGTTGGCGTACTGCTCGCGGTTGCCGGGGGTGCCCGCGACCACCAGACCGCCGTTCCACCGGTCGGGCAGGCGGACGACGAACTGGGCGTCGTGCCCCCAGCCGTGGTTGGTGTTGGTGGTGGAGGTGTCGGGGAAGTAGCCATCGATCTGGATGCCGGGGACCCCGCTCGGGACGGCCAGGTACTGCGGCGTCAGCCCTGCCCAGTCGGCCGGGTCGGTGTGTCCCGAGGCGATCGTGCCGGCCGTGGTCAACTCGTCCAGGCAGGCGGCCTGCTGGTGCTGGGCCCCCGGTACGCGCACCTCGGTCAGGCGGTCGCAGTGGCCGCCCGGGTTCGCCGGTGCCGCCGTGGCGTGCGCGGGGGTGAGCGTGAGGGCGGCCAGGGCGAGGGCCGCTGGAGCGCTTCGCCGCCAGGAGCGGGGCAGGGAACGGAAGGTGGGACGCATGGTGTGCCTCCGCGATGGCGTACAAGGACGCGCCGGAGGCTATGACGACGGTTCGCCGCGACATATGGGTCTGGGGCCCACCATCCGCCGCCTGGCGGTGGCTGCCGACACCACCCGGCCGCTGGGCCGGGAGAGGCCTCGTCCCGCGATCTCCGGCCCTGGACGACGGCTCATGAGCGGGGCCATGTAGCGCCGTCACACAGCTTGTCGCCAAGCATGGCCGCCCCACCCATGCCGAGGTCGGCGAGCGCGCCCAGATGATGCACGCCACGCCGGTCACCGGCCCCCTCGTCCGGTATCGGCGACGCGAAGCATTCCTCCCCCACATCTGGAGGCGGTCGTCATGGCACAGTCGCACCCTCCGTTCCGTTTCACGAGGAGCCGCCGCATCGTCGGAGGCATCCGCCGCTGGCTCACCGCCGCCGCGGGCACTCTGGCTCTCACCGGTGGCCTGATCGCCGCGAGCCCCCAGGCGTCCGCCGCGGGTCTGACCCAGGTCACCGGCTTCGGCACCAACCCCGGCAACCTGTCCATGTACGTCTACGCGCCCGACGCGCTGCCGGCCGACGCCCCGCTCGTGGTCGCCCTGCACGGCTGCACGCAGAGCGCGAGTGACTACCACGCGCACTCCGGCTGGCCGAAGTTCGCCGACACCTACGGTTTCGCCCTGGTCTTCCCCCAGACGAGCAGCGCCAACAACGCCAACTCCTGCTTCAACTGGTTCCAACCGGGCGACAGCGCGCGCGGTCAGGGAGAGGCGCTGTCGATCAAGCAGATGGTCGACAAAGCGGTCTCCCTGTACGGCAGCGACACCCGGCGGGTCCACATCACCGGCCTGTCCGCCGGCGGCGCCATGACCGCGAACATGCTCGCCGCGTACCCGGACGTCTTCGCGGGCGGCGCCATCGACTCCGGAGTACCCGCACGCTGCGCGAACAGCGTGTCCGCGGCGTACACCTGCATGTACAGCCCACCGGACAGGAGCCCCGCCCAATGGGGGGACCTGGTGCGCTCCGCCGCTCCTGCCGGCACGACCTCCTGGCCGCGCGTCGCGATCTGGCAGGGCACCGCCGACACCACCGTCAAGCCCGCCAACGCAGCCGAGTTGCGCGACCAGTGGACGAACGTCCGGGGCATCGGCCAGACGCCCTCCCGGACCGAGAGCCTCGGCGGGGGCACCACACGGAGCGTCTACGACGACGCCTCCGGCAGGTCCGCCGTCGAGGTGTACTCCGTCTCCGGGATGGGCCACGGACTCGCCGTCGACCCGGGCAACGGCCCCGAGCAGTGCGGCAGCACGGGCACCTACTACCTCGACACCATCTGTTCCAGCTACCACACCGTCCGCTTCTGGGGGCTCGACGACGGCCGGAGCACCGGCTCCCTGCCCGCACCCACGGGGCTGACGGTCACCGGGAGCACCGACACCACCGTCTCTCTGAGCTGGACGGCGGTCGACGGCGCGGCCTCGTAACGTGGTCCACCGCGGCGGTACGAAGGTGGGCACGACGACGTCGACCTCGTACACCGGCACCGGCCTGGCGACGGGCACGACGTACGCCTCCACCGCGGCGGCCGTGGACACAGCGGGCGCGGCAGGCGTCGTCCTCCGGCTGCCCGGGCTGAACCTGCCTGCGTCGGACTCGTCGGCTCAGAAACTGTGGTCGATCTTCTTTTCCCGCATCAGTTTCTCCAGCTCCTCGTCCGAGAGCGGGTGAAGAGTGTTCAGGAGACGACGCAGCCCGGGTTCGCCGAGGGTCTGGCTGGTCACCTCGACCTCCACCTTCCGGTAGCGGCGGACGAGGGTGACGGCGTGCTCGCCGCCGGGGAGGTCGCGGACCATGCGCATCTCACCGTGCGCGTCCACCGTGCAGGTGACTCCCTTCTCCAGGAGGTCGGGGCACCGGGGCGTCGGTGTGAGCGGCGAGCGCGCCGTGAGCGCCACGTAGGAGAACACGTCCTCCCGGACACCGCGGTAGTCGACGCTGAAGGAGGCGGGGCGGGCCTCGGCACGAGACAGTTGCATCCCGGGCGGCGCAGGACCCAGGTACAGCAGGTCCGCATGCTCCCGGTACCGCGCGACCTCCGCCTCCTGCCGACGCTGCTGCGCCTGCGCCGGCCCGACGAAACCCCCGTAGACCACCCCGGCCGCCAGCACGGTCACCGCCCCCAGCCGCACCCACCGGTTCGGCACGAAGAACGCCGCGGCCACGGCGTACGGCACCCCCGTGAGTGCGATCCGGGTACGGGCGCTGCCCAGGTCGACGCCGCCACCGTAGGCGGCCAGCCCCGCCAGGACACCCAGCGTGCCCAGGACGAAGACCGATGCCGCCCAGCCGAGCCGCCGCGGCACGGAGCCGCACAGCGGCACCACGGTCCGCGCCGGTGTGCCCGCCATGGCCAGCAGACCCACCGTCAGCGGCACGCCCAGCAGGAACACCGGCACCGTCGCCCCTTCCCCGCCGCCCCAGGCCGCCATCACCAGCCCGAAGCCGAGGATCGGCACCGCGGCCGCCGTCGCCGCCCAGACCAGGAGGAGGTGCAGGGCCGTCAGCGCCCGTCTGCCACTCGTCATGCCGGGGATCTTGTCAACCAGGGCCCAGGCGCGCATGAGTACTCGTACTCAGCACCGGACCGAGCGACCGGGGGGCAGCAGCCGTTTGTGGGGCGGCAGCCACGGCCCTCGGTGTCCGTTCAAGCGCTGGCGTGGTGACGCCAGGCACCCCTGCGCGGAGCGGCATGGCGCACAGGCTCACCCGAACAGGCAGCTTGCTGACGCCACAGCCACAGGGATGTCATGGACAGCAGAGCGACGAAGACCACCAGGAAGACGACCGATACCCACATCGGCCGGCTTCCAGGTTCGTCCCATCCCGCCGATGCGGCCGCAGCACCCCACAGGACCGAACCTCCGGCGTAGAACCTGCGCATCCTGCCCAGTTGCCGCAGGGCTCGTACGGACTCAGCGTGATCATTTTCCAGTGCCATGCCGACGCAGGTACCCCGATACGGCCACTCCATCAGTTCCGGGTATGCCCCGGTCGGCGCGGCCCCGGACCCCGGGGCAACGAGGTCACTGGTTCCGAGAGGCGAGGTACTCCTTGACGCCCGGCGCGGTGTGCGCGTCCTCCACGTTCACCGCGGCGCCGACCGCCTTGGCGTCCGGCTTGTGCACGTAGGTCGACGTGCCGGCCGGCTGTGCCTTGTCGGAGAAGTTCTGCGCGGTGCCGAGGCCGACGTCGACGTTCGACTGGGAGCGGTGGGCCTTGACCACGTCCTCGCGGGTGAGACTGCCGTCCTCGCAGGCCCGCTTCAGGGCGGTGCCCATCAACTGGGCGGCGTTGTAGCCGGAAAGCACACCGGAGTCGATCAGGGAGCCCGGGTACTTCTTCTTGTAGGCGGCGACCATCTTGCGTACCCCGGCCAGGTCGGAGCTGACCGCGGGCGCGGCGCTGACCACGTTCAGCAGGGCGGCGAGGGCGGGTGCGGCCGGTGTCTTCATCAACTGCGGGGCGTAGCCGGGGGCGCTGCTGACGACGGGTACCTTCAGGCCGCGGGAGGCCGCGACCCCGACCAGGGAGGCGGTCTGGGCCGGTCCGGCGCTGATCAGGATCGCCTTGACGCCCTCCTTGCGCAGGGCCGAGACCTGCGCGGACAGGTCGGTGTCGGTGGCCTTGATCTTCTGTCCGACGACCTTCAGGCCCGCCTTCTTCGCGGCCCACTGCGAGCCCTCGAGGGCGTTCGCGCCGTAGTCGCCCTCGAAGTAGACGTGGCCGATCGTGTCGCCCTTGCCCAACCCCTTGGTGCGGGTGAGGAAGTCGACCGCGGCGATCATGTCGATGTCGTAGGTGGTGCCGAGGACCTGCACGGAGTCCCGGTCGAGCAGGGAGGCCGCCCAGGCCTGCGGGAAGGTCAGCACTTTGTCCCGCTCGATGTCGTCGAGCAGCGCGGCCATCACGGGCGAGCCGATGACCTGGGGCAGTGCCACGACGTCCGCCGAGATGTCGGCGTAGGCGGTGACGGCCTTCTGGACGTCGTAGCCGTGATCCTTGACGACGATCTCGACGCGCCGGTCGCAGATGCCGCCACGGGCGTTGACCTCGTCCGCCCACATCTGCTGGGCCTGCACGATGCTCTTGCCCAGGGTCGCGTAGGGGCCGGTCAGGTCGGTGAGGGCACCGAGCCTGATGGTCTTGTCGGTCACTCCGGGACCGGTCTTGACGCCGTCGGCGCCCTTGTCGGCGCTCCCGGAGGAGTCCGCCTTGGAGCTGCAGCCGGTGCCCGCGAGCAGCAGGGCCGCGAGGGCCGCGGCCAGGAGCGGCGTGGTGCGCGGGGCACCGTGCTTGTGGTGTGTCCGGTGCTTGTGGTGCGAGGACTTCACGGGGTGGGCTCCTTGGCTCGTACGGCTGACGTGGGCGGTTGGGACGGGGAGGCGGTGTCGGCGGGCGGCGGGGCGGTCAGGCGGTGGCGCAGGCGGGCGCGCAGGCGCCGGACCAGTCCGTGCAGTCCGTCGGGGGCGAACAGCAAGGTCAGGACGATCGCCGCTCCGTAGAGGTAGCGGGCCGCCTCGGTGGGGCCGACCGCGCCGTCGGTGGTGCCGGGGGCGGCCACCAGCGGCAGTTGGTCGGCGTATCGGGTCATCAGCAGGGGCAGCGCGGTGACGAAGACGGCACCGGCGGTGGCTCCGGCCACCGAGCCCAGCCCGCCGATGACGATCATGGCGAGGTAGTCGACCGACAGGACGAGGCCGAAGTAGTCGGGCACGACGCGGCGGAAGGCGAGGGCGAGCATCACCCCGGCGAGGCCCGCGTACATCGACGAGACCACGAAGGCCGCCGAGCGGTAGCGGGAGACGTCGACGCCCATCACGGCGGCCGCCGTCTCGCTGTCGCGCAGCGCCACCAGGGCGCGTCCGGGACGGCCGCGGAGCAGTCCGCAGGCGGTGAACCAGGTGACCGCGAACAGCGCGAGGCCCAGGTACCACAGCCGTTCCTCGGCACCGAACGGCACGCCCAGCAAGGTCAGGTCGGAGTCGGAGGAGAAGGAGAAGCCGCCCACTTCCAGGGGCGGCACCGAGCGGCCGTTGAAGCCGCCGGTGACGGAGTCCGCCGTGAGCAGGACGTGGTGCCCGAGGAAGACCAGGGCCAGGGTGGCGACGCCGAGGTAGATGCCGCGCACCCGGCCGGCGACGGGGCTGAAGAGTCCGCCGGCCGCCCCGGCGAGCAGGACCGCGAGCACGGCGGCGACGGCGGTCGGCAGCCCGGGTCCGGGCTCACCGGCCAGCCATACGTAGCCGTACGCGCCCACGGCCAGGAAGAAGGCGTGGCCGAGGGAGAGTTGGCCGGCGGTGCCGGTCAGCAGGCCCAGGCCCACCGCGCCGACGGCCGCCGCCATCGAGAACAGTCCGATGCGCAGCCAGAACGCGTCGAGGTAGAAGGGCAGGGCACACAGGACGGTGACGGCCGCGAAGGTCCAGCCGAGACGGACGGCGCGGGCGCGGGAGAGTCGCTCAGACACGGACCGCCGCCTTTCCGCCGAACAGCCCGGTGGGCCGCACGAGCAGCACCAGCACCATCACCGCGTAGGGAGCGACGTCGCCGAACCCCTCCCCCAGGATGTGCAGGTCGGACTGATAGCCCGCGACGAGCGCCTCGGTCAGGCCGATCAGCAGGCTGCCCGCGAGGGCGCCGGGCGGCGAGGCCATCCCGCCGAGGATCGCCGCCGGGAACGCCTTCAGGGCGATCTGCCCCGTGGTGCGCTCCAGGCCGGGTGCGGGGAACGCGGCGAGGAAGACCGCCGCGAGGGCCGCCAGCGCGCCGGCCAGGCACCAGGCGAGGGTGCGGATGCGCACCAGCCGTACGCCCATCAGGGCGGCCGCCTCGACGTCCTCGGCCGAGGCGCGCAGCGACAGGCCCCAGGACGTGTACCGGAACAGGGCGAAGACACCGGCGATGACCACGGTGGAGACGACGATCGCGGCGATCCGGCTGTCGGCGACGGTCACCGGCCCCAGCCCGCTGACCGAGTCGCCCCAGGGGTCGCCGAGCGAGAGCAGGTCGCCGCCGATGCGTCGCGAGAGGTCGGTGAGGATGACGATGTCGACGCCGATGGTGACGATGGTCTGCACGTGGGCGGCGTGCGGGTCCGTCCCGCCGGCCCGGAGCAGGAAGCGGTCCATGGCGCCGGCCACGGCCGCGGTGACCAGGACGGCCACGGCGAGGGCTCCGGCGAAGCCGAGGTCGTCGTGGAGTACGGCCGTGAGGTAACCGCCGAGCAGGAGCAGTGAGCCGTGGGCGAAGTTCATGACGCCGGAGGCCTTGAAGATGATGACGAAGCCGAGGGCGACGAGGGCGTAGACCGCGCCGAGGGCGAGGCCGTTGAAGAGGGTGTCCAGGAAGGTGGTCATGCCGCGTCCTCCGTTTCGGCCCCGGTGCCCAGGTAGGCGCGCAGCACCTCCGGGTCGCGGCGGACCTCGTCCGGGGTGCCGTGCGCGATGACGCGGCCGAAGTCGAGGACGGTGACCTCGTCGGCGAGGCGCATCACCAGACCCATGTCGTGCTCCACCAGCACCACGGACAGGCCGAGTTCCGCGCGTACGGCCTGCACGACCTCCACGGTGCGGGCGCGTTCGGCCGCGTTCATTCCGGCGACCGGCTCGTCCAGCAGAAGGACGCTGGGCTCCAGGCACAGGGCGCGGGCGAACTCCACGCGCTTGCGGTCGCCGTAGGAGAGCAGGGCGACGGGGCTGTCGAAGTGCGGTCCCAGGCCGGTGAGTTCGGCTGCCTCACAGGCCCGGGCGAGTTGTTCGCGCTGTTCGCGCCGCGCGTGCGGCAGGCGCAGTGCGCTGGCGGTGAAGCCGGCCCGGGACAGGGCGTGGCGGCCGAGCAGCAGGTTGTCGGCGACCGTGCCCCGGGTGGTGACGATGTTCTGGAAGGTGCGGGCGACGCCGAGGGCGGCTATGCGGTGGGGGGCGAGCCGGGTGAGGTCGGCGTCCCCGAGCCGTACGGTGCCCGTGGCCGGGCGGCACAGCCCCGACAGGACGTTGAAGCAGGTGGACTTGCCCGCTCCGTTGGGTCCGATGAGCGCGTGGACGGAGCCCGGGGTGACGGTGAAGGACACCGCGTCCAGGGCGGTGAGTCCGGCGAACCGGACGGTCACGTCCGTCACGGTGAGCGGGGGTGGTGCGGTGGTGCGGGTGGTCACGCGGCTCCCTGCCCCTCGGTGGTTCCGGCGGCTCTGGTGATCTCGCCGGCGTCCGTGGTCTTCGTGGTGTTCGTGGTTTCTGTTGTCTTCGTGGTTTCTTTTGTCTTCGTGGTTTCTGTTGTCTTCGTGGTTTCTTTTGCCTCCGTGGGGTCTGTGGTCTCGCCCAGGTACAGGCGCCGTACGGCGTCCGTGCGGGCCAGTTCGTCGGCGGGCCCGGACAGCCGGACCTCGCCGACCTCCAGGACGTGGGCGGTGTCGGCGAGGGACAGCGCCATGCCCGCGTYCTGCTCGWCGAGCAGGACGGCGGTGCCCTGGGCGTTGATCTCGCGGACGACCTCGGCGATCCGGTAGACCATCTGCGGGGCGAGGCCGAGGGAGGGTTCGTCGAGCAGGAGCAGGCGGGGCGCGGCCATCAGGGCCCGGCCGATGGCGAGCATCTGCTGCTCACCGCCGGAGAGGAGCCCGGCGGCCTGCCGGGTGCGTTCGGCCAGGCGCGGGAAGAGCGTGAAGACCCGGTCCCGGGCCTCGGCGACCTGGGCCGGGCGGCGCCGTCCGAGGCCGAGGCCGCCGGAGCGCAGGTTCTCCTCGACGGTGAGCCCGGCGAAGACCCGGCGGCCCTCGGGGACCTGGACGACTCCGGCGCGCACCGCGGCGACCGGGTCGCGCCCGTCGAGCTCTGTGACGCCGTAGCGGATACGGCCGGCCGTGACCGCGCCGCGGTGCAGGCGCAGGGTGCCCGACACCGCCCGCAGCAGGGTCGTCTTACCCGCGCCGTTGGCGCCGAGCAGGGCGACGACCGTGCCGTGCGGGACGGTCAGGGACACGGAACGAAGGGCGGACAGGGCGCGGCCGTAGGTCACGTCGAGGCCCTCCACGCGCAGGGCGGGCTCCTCGTCCGGTGGTGCTTCGGGCATCACGGCTCCTCGGGTCCGTGCCTGGGGCACGGGTTCTTCGGGGGAAGGGCAGCCCACGACAGCACGGGCCCGGGCGCGCGGTACAGGTGTTCGGTCGGGGTGGCTGCGTGGTCCCAACGCGGGTCGGCGGGGATTGTGCGGCTGCCCAGGGGGAGCGGCCGGGCAGAGTGCCGGGGACGGGACACCGACCGGTGGTGGCGGCACTGCGCACCGCCATGAGGAGGTGCGCGTGCGGTGGTCGGCTCCGGAGCCTCGGTGCCGGTTGGTCCGGAAGCGCTGTGAGGTGGCACGGAGACGGTACGAGGCGTGCGCGTGACCCGGGCGCGGAAGCCGGTCGCGGTGACCCGCAGGCCGCTCGGCAGCGGCCCCCGGGATGTCGGTCAGCCGCGCGGCAGCCGGCGCGCCGTAAGGGCGAGGCCGATCTCCACCACGTCGAGCGGGCGCGCCAGGGAGCGGCCGATGAGCTGCTCGCAGCGGCGCAGCCGGTTCAGGACGGTGTTGCGGTGGCAGTAGAGGCGTTCACCTGCGCGCTGGGCGGAGCCCTCGCAGGCGAACCAGGCGGCCAGGGTGTCCAGCAGTACGTCCCGGTCGGCCGGATCCAGCCGCAGCAGGGGGCCGAGCACCTGCTCGGTGAGGGACGCCTCGAGCTCCGGGCAGGAGACGACCAGCGCCTCGGGCAGGTGCTCGGTGAGCCGCACCGTGCCGCCCTCGGGCGGGCAGATGCTCAGGGCCAGGTCGGCCAGGCGCCGGGCGTCGCCGACGGCCGCGAGCCCCGTCACGGCGCTGCCGACGCCGACGCGGTACCCGGCCGCACCGTCGGCGGGCAGGGCCAGGGCTGCCACGGCGTCGCGGTCGCCCTCGTCGCCGACCGGGACGATGCCGTAGTCCACTTCCGCTCCTGAGTGCCAGTACGCGCTCGTGCCGGGTAGGACGGTGGTGGCCCGGACGCCTGTGGAGTCCTGTGGCCGGCCGCCGGCGACCGCGACGACCACGTACCGGCCGTGCTCCGGCAGGCCGAGCTCCTCGGCGGTCTCCGGCAGGTCGGCGATCCGGCTCGTGCCGTCGAGGAGGGCCGCCGCCAGCAGCCGCACCCGGTTCTCGCGCCGCCACGCCTGCTGCCGTTCGGCTTGCCGGTAGGCGTCCGCCACGAGGGTGCAGTGCTCGTCGACGAAGTTCCACACGTCGGTGGCCACGTGCACCAGGAGCCGGACATCCTCGGGCTCCGAGCGGGAGGTCTCCTCGACCAGCCGCTGCCACACCAGGGACCCGCCCAGCCGGAACGCGTGCAGCAGGGCGTCCAGCGGCAGCCCCTGCTCGGCCCGGGCGACGCCGATCCGCCATGTGCAGCGGTGGGCGGCCTCGCGGGTGCCGCGCGGGTCGAGCAGCGAGGTCACGCTGTGCCGCAACGAGCGGTACACCTCCTGCCAGGTGCCTGCGTGGTCGTTCTCCAGCGCGCTCCGGTACGCCGGCTCCTGCTCGCGCAGGACCGCCAGCAGCCGGTCGGTCAGCTCCGGCAGGTCGTCGAGCAGGATGCGGGCCGCCCGGTGCAGGACGCGCAGCGCGTCGGCGTCGATCAGCGACCGGATGCGTCGTGTCCGCGGCCGCGGGACGGGCATCGGCCCGGTGCGGAACGTCGCGCGTGTGCGTGCGGCAGGATGCATCGCGGTCCTCCCCCAACTCCGGCTTCCCGGCAGTGCTCCGACGCCGGGCGGCCTCGGTGGCCTCCGGCGGGTGCGGTGCCCGTGCGGCCCTCGCCACCCAAATCGTCCTGCACCGAAGAATGGCATACCGTCCGGTCGGTCCCCAGAGTCGTGCGGCGGTCTTTTCCGGGCGGACCGCCGGGAACGCCTCCGGGCGGACCGCCGGGAACGCCTCCGGGCGGACCGCCGGGAACGCCTCCGGCCGGGACGCCGGGGACCTCGCCGGGCGGACCACCAGGAACGTCTCCGGGCAGAACGCCGAGAACGTCTTCGGGCAGGCCGCCGGAAGCGCCTCCAAGGCGGACCGTTGCCAAGATCCCCGCCCGGCAGACCGCTGAGGTCCCCTCCGGGCGGACCGCCGAGGACCCCTCCAGGCAGACCACTGAGATCCCCTCCAGGCGGACCGCCGAGGACCCCTCCAGGCAGACCACTGAGATCCCGCCCGGGCGGACCGGATTCCCCCCGGGCGGGCCGCCGGGACCTCCTCCGGGCAGGCCGCCGGGTCCCCTCCGGGCAGGCCGCCGGAAACGCCTCCAGGCAGACCGCCGAGATCCCCACCAGGCCGACCACCGGGATTCCGCCGGGCGGGTCGCCCGGACTCCTCCGTGCGGGCCGCTGAGGCAGGCCTCCCTCCCTGCCGAGGGCTCAGCGGCTCTCCTGGTCGACCAAGCGGGCCAGTTCCATGCGGGACCGCACACCCAGGGCGGCGAAGACATTGCGCAGGTGGTAGTCGACCGTGCGGGTGCTGACGGCCAGCCGCTGGGCCACCTCCCGGTTGGTGGCGCCCTCGGCCACGTACCGTACGATCCGCAGTTGCTGGGGCGTCAGCCGCGACAGCCCTCCCGCCGCCTCCGTCACGGACGCGGCTCCGTTGGCGCGCAGCTCGCCCCGCGCCTGGTCGGCCCAGGCGCCGGCGCCGCAGCGCTCGAAGCCGACCAGGGCGGCTCCGAGCCGGCTCCGGGCCTCGCGCAAGTGGCGCCGCCGCCGCAGCCACCGGCCGTAGAGGAGCTCGGTGCGGGCACGTTCGAAGTCGCCGCCCCTCTCGTCGTGCAGGGCCAGCGCCCGCAGGTAGAGGTCGCCGACGCGGTCATCGGGGGCGAGCAGGGCACGGCAGCGGGCGAGCTGGGCCGGTGCGTGCGGGTCGACACCGAAGGCCGCCCACTGGGCGAGGTCGGCGAGGACGGTACTCGCGTCCTGGGGGTGTCCGGCCAGCACCGCGGCCTCCACGTAGCAGGGGAGGGCCAGCATCCACACGGCGAAGTGGCCGCGCCGGGGGCCGGGCCCGACGAGCGGGCCGAGCCGGTCGTAGGCGTCCAGGGGACGTCCGCGGGCCAGGTCGGCGCGGGCGGTGGCCCACTCCGCGAGGGTCGCCGTCTGGGCCAGGCCGTGACGGCGTGCGGTGGTCAGGGCCACCGAGGCGTGGCGCGCGACCGTGGCGGTGTCCCCCTCGATCGAGGCCGCCAGGGCGAGCATCGCGTGGTGGCTCGCGGCCGTGTTGCGGTACCCGGCCGCCAACGCGGCCCGGACGCCCTCCTCGGCGTGGGTGCGTGCCTGCGCGTGGCAGCCGGCGCGCAGTTCGCCGTAGGCCAGGTACTCCAGGGCCCGGGCCTCGGCCGCGGGGCAGTCCGCGTCGCGGGCGGCCGCGAGGGCGCGGGCCCCGGCGGCGCGGGCCGCGTGGACGTCCCCGAGCAGCAGGGCCGCTGCCGCGGCCCGCAGCAGGCGGTCCGTCCGGCCGTCGGTGCGCGCCTGGTCCAGCACGCGCCGCAGCGGTCCGGCGGCGCGGTCAGGATGCCGGGCCAGCAGGGCTCGCATGCCGTCGCGATAGTCCCGCACGAATGCGTCGCGGGCCCACCGCGGCCCCGGCCCCGGCCCGCCGGGCGGCTCGGGCGGGCGACTCTCAGTCGGAGGAACAGTGACGTCCGTGGTGTCGGGCGATGGCGGGTGGTCGGTGTCTCGTCCGGTCGTCGAGGCACCGTCCTGGTCCGCGGAGGCCTTGGCGGGGACGGTGCCCAGTCCGGCGTACCCGCCTGCACGCCCCGGGGTGTCCGTGCCGTCGAGGGTGCTCAGACAGAGGGTGACGTCGCCCGTCGCCCATGCGGCGTCCGCGGCGGAGAGGCGGGCGACCTCGGCCCTGTCCGGGGCGTCGGCGGCCAGCAGGGACGCGGCCAGCAGCAGGGATGCGCGGGCGTCGCCCACCGGCCCGTCGAACAACTGCCGCCTCCCGCGCGCGAGTGCGGCACGGCCGCGGTCCGCGGCGGCCGGCTCGGCGCTGTCTCGTCCGTTCCGGCCCCCGATGGGGAGAGCCGTTCGCGCACGGCTTCCGTCTCCGTTCATTCCGGGGAGGTTACTTGCGCGTAGTGAAGACCGGAAGGCTGACGTCCGCGCATCCTCGCGCGCACATCTGCGGCTTCACCTGCGCGTTGGCCGGGCACGGGCGGTGGACGGACTGTGCCGGCGCCCAACGGCCGGTCGTCTCGGCCGTGCCCAGGCACGACACCGGCGGCGGAGGCGTCGCGCGCGTCCGCCGCTGGTCCCCCTCGCTGCCGCGGCTGCGCAACCCGGGACGCGGGGTGTCAGGAACCGTGCGGGCAGTTCCCCCGGTACTCCTCGATGGTCAGGCTCGGCCGGGGCAGCGGACACAGGAACTGCTCGTAGCGGGTGTCGTTGTCGATGAACCGCTTGAGCCAGGAAATGCTGTACTTCGCGATCGTCGTGTTCGACGAGTTGGGCGTGAAGTGCGTCGCCGAGTTCAGCTCCAGGTAGCCCCGGTCGAGCGAGGAGGACAGGCTCGAGTAGAAGGGTTCGGCGTGGGACGCGACGGGGGCGATGGTGTCTCCGTCGGCTCCGATGATCAGGGTGGGTGTGGTGACCTCGGGCCAGGTCTTGTCGAGGTTCCACGGGGTCAGCGGGATCGCCGCCTGGAGCCCGGGGCGCGACTTGGCGGCCTCCAGGCTGCCGCCGCCGCCCATCGAGTGGCCCATGACGCCGAGGCGGGAGGCGTCGACGCGGCCGCGCACCGAGCTGCGCTCGGTGAGGTGGTCCAGGGCGGCCAGGAGCTGACGTCCTCGGGAGTCGGGCTGGTCGACGGTGGTGAGCGTGTCGATGGTGAACACCACGAAGCCCTGCGAGGCCAGGCGCGGTCCCAGCCAGGCGATGGAGGACTCGTAGGCGGTGTAGCCGGGTGAGATGGCCACCGCGCCGAAGGTGCCGTCGCTGGTGCTCGTCGGGTAGTAGATGGTGCCGCCGCCGAATCCCGTGACGGACAGTGAGGAGACGGACGTCTGCGACACGGCGTACGGGCCGCGCAGCGCCTCGATGCTGGATGTGGTGGGGGCCGGGCCTCGCTCGTAGGGGTTGTCGGCGGCGTGGGCCCCCGGACCGGCCAGGGGCCCGAGGCCGACGAGGACGGCGAGCGCCGCGGCGGTGCCGGCCAGTCGCCCGGTCCGGCGCCGGAGGGAGCCGGAGGGACGGGTGGGTGAGTCGGTGTGGGGATGGAGTCGCACGACGAGTCGTCCTCTCTGTCATGGCGGCGACTCGTGCCACGGGCACGCGGGACCTGGGGAGTGCGCCGCGTGCCCGCGGTGGGCACCGCCATCGGGCTGGCCGTGCCACTCTCAGGGACCGGCACCCGCGCGCGGACCGGCAATGTCACCGGTCACCTCGAACTGCGGGGAGGCGCCCCGTTGTCCAGGCGTGGTCGCGAGGGACTCCAGGAAACCCTCTGACTCGAGGCCACGTCGGTGTGCAGCAGATGGTGGTCTGAGGACGCGGTGGGTTGCACGCGGTGCCTGAGCGGGGCGATGCCTCGCAGGAAGATGTAGTCGAACCTGAGGTGCCAGTCGGTGGTCGCCTCACAAGTGCCGGCGGGCGAGGGACGACACTGAGGGTCTGTATCCGCGGCCAGTGCCCATATCCGGGTGAGTTCGGGAGCATCCGGCACGGCGTTGAAATCGCCGAGAACGATGGCGCGGTCGTGCCGGGCTACTTCTGTCGCCAGTACCGCCGTCTGGTCCGCCCGGACTTCTTCCTGACGTCGTTGGGCGAGGTGTGTGTTGAAGACGCGCACCCGCTGGCCGCCCACCGTGGTCGTGACTGCCATGTACCCACGGTCCTCGGATCCGCCGTCGGGATATTCCACGTGGACGCGGTCCGACATCGGCGCCGCCGAGAGAATTGCCTGGCCGAAGGCCCCCGGACTCCACGGCAGTCCCCCGCAGCGTCCCCAGTCCTGAAGAACCATCCCGTACTCGACGTGGTAAACCAGCCCGTGAAGGCTCTCCAGATAGTCCCGGATCCTCTCGACGTCACGCACGCACGCTTCCTGCAGACCGATGACCTGCGGCGCGTACGCGGCGATCTCCGCCGCCCGGTCGACGTTGCTCACCTCGCAGGGATTGCAGATGTTCCATGTCATGACCCGGTTCGGTACGACATCCCTGACGGCAGCGATGGGCAGTGACCTGCCGAAGACCGCACCGCCTGGTGCGCTGGGGCCGACGAGCAGCATGCAGACCACGGTCATGGCGCCCGCGAGCAACCGCGTGGTCCTTCCGAACACCATCGCCTCCCAGTGTCCCCGCACATGGCATCTGACATCCCTCTGCACGAGGTTATGGGACGGGAGCGACAGCAGTACATGCTTCACCCACTTCGGGCCGCAGGCACGAACTCATATCCGCTTACTGCCGTGTTGGCACCCTGACACCACCACATCGAGGCCGACGGCGGGCGCCTGAGACAACTCGGTGCGAACACCCGGCTCCGCTTGTCCGTACTATCTCTACACGAAGGCACCCTGTGGCACGAGCGATGTCCTGCCAGGCCGGCCGAGACCTCGCCCCAGAGGAGCTTCACCCGCAGCACGGCCACACGCCGAGGAAAGGTCAGCACCATGCCCGAGACAACAACTCCCGCCACCGAACTGGCATCGCAGTACATCGCCCAGGTGACCGGCGACCTGGAGGCGAACCTCAAGGAGCAGGAACGGATCAGTGCGGACATCGCCGCACTGCAGGAGCAGCTCGCCGCCCTGCAGCGTGACCACACCGTGCTGGTGAACATGCGGCAGGCACTCGGCATCGAAGCGGCCACGATCGAAGCGGCCACGGCCGAGCCTGCTGCCGAGAATCAGAGCGCCACGGTGCCCTCGCCACGGCGGAAGAAGGCCGGCGCCACGCCCGAGGGGAAGCAGAAGGCACGCAAGTCCACCACCCGTCCGCGGAAGAAGGCAGCCGGAAAGCCCGAAGCCAAGGCCGCGGGTCCCGCGAAGGCAGCCGGAAAGCCCGAGGCCAAGGCCGCGGGTGCCACGCAGGCGGCCCAGACCACCCTGGTCGAACTCATTCGCCGGCACCTCGCCGAGCAGAAGGAACCACGCTCCGCTGCGGAGGTCTCCGCAGCGCTCAACCAGGCTCACCCCGATCGCGACATCGCGACCAAGGTCGTGCGCGTCACGCTCGAGGCTCTGGTCGCCAAGAGCCAGGCCGAACGCACCAAGCAGGGTCGGTCCGTCTTCTACACCACCCCCGCGTCGGAGACGACGGCTGCGCCCGACGCCGAGGCACAGCCGGAAAACGCCAGCAGCTGACGGCGCGTCATCAGTGTGGACGGCGCGCTGAATGACATCCCCGGCGATGCGGGGGGAGTCAGTGCGGCCGCGGCCAAGCCAGGCCGACGTGGCCTGCTTGCCGACGCAGGACGCGGTGGACGGCCGTCGGCGCCCCTGGGTGCCGACGGCGTCGCACAACTCGCTCTCGCTCACTGCCTGGCTCGTCGCCCCTCGCGGAGGCGGCGGGATCAGCTGCTGCGGGTGAACAGCTCGTCCTGGGTGGAGCCGGTGGTGCACAGCTTCTTTTCCTCGGTCGTCATCTTGCGGGACTTGACCACGACCGCGCTGTGCTTGCCGTCCGTGCCGCTCGGGGCCGGGCCGGTGATTGCCGGTTGTCTGCTGCATCACCTGGGCGCGGGAGATCCAGCCGACTTCTCCGGGCTCGACGGACGTTCACGGTGAACGAGCTCGTCTCCGTGTGCGAGCTCTGCCACGTGTAGTTGTACGTCGCGGTCACACTGGCCGTGCGGACGCCTTCGATGCCTCCGCCCACCGTGACCGAGCCGCCCACCGAGTGGGAGGAGCCCACGGTGTCGGCCCAGGACATCGACTGGGAGGCGGGCGAGCCGGTGCAGTTGTAGAGCAGTTCGGAGAGCCGGCGGGGCTCGCCGAGGTAAGCCCGGCCGGTGCGTGGGGAGTTGACGGTGCATTTGCCTTCCCCGGACCCACAGTCGGCCATGACCTGCTCCGCGGTGGGCTGTTCCTCGGCCGCGGCGGGCACGGGTGTCGCGACCACTCCCAGCGCGGTCGCCGTCAGCGCCAGCGTGCGGCTGCCGTACCGCAGTGTGCGGTTGCCGCCGGCACCGCGATTCGATGGCGGTGCCGGCGGCTGCGGGAGGAGCGTCGTCAGTTGAGGGGGTCGAGGGTGAGGTAGGCCTGGCGCGGGTTGCCGTCGTGCACGAGGGACTCGTGGTGGCCCACGTCGTCGAAAGCGAAGGCGTACGCCTTGCCGTCGGCCATCTGGGCGTGGATCTTGCGGGCGTAGTGGTTGGTGACGTTGTCCTTGTAGAAGGCGTCGGCGCTGGAGTCGGGCTGCTGGGGGTTGGTCAGCAGGGTGGAGCGGTTGAAGCCGGCGCACAGGGTGCGTGAGATCGGGCCGCGGACCTGGTCGTTCGGCGCGTCGAGCTTTCTGTGGCAGCCGAAGACCGAGGAGGCGTCCGGCTTTTCGAAGCTGGTGACGGTGGCGCCGGCGCTGTCGGTGAAGCGCATGACGTTGCCGGAGACCCGGCCGTAGTACCTGATGCCCGGCCGGTCGGCGAACGGGGTGACCGTCAGGGTGGAGGTGGAGTACTTCTGCCAGACGCGGTTGATGTAGTCGTCCATGACGGTGGGCGGCAGTGCGCCCGTCTCCAGGCCGTACAGCGGGGACAGGGCGCGCAGTACGGTGCCGTCGGGGCGGGTCTGGATCAGGTTGGCCCAGCCTCCGGGCTGTCCTCTGAGGGCGTTGAAGAAGCCCTGGTAGCCGCCGGGCTTGAGGCGGCCGGTGGACGCGGTGGTTCCGTCGGCCCGCTGCACTCCCACCGCGTACGGTGCGGAGAACATGTCGACCTGTGTGCTGTTGATCCACAGGCCCGCGTCGTTGAGGGTGTACTCCGACCAGTTGAACAGGATGTTCCGGTTGGGGTCGGCCGGGTTCTGTACGGCGGGCTGGACCAGGCCGCCGGTGGTGAGTCTGAACACCAGTTTCTGACCGTAGGAGAAGTAGACGCGGCCGGAGAACTTCGGCATGCGGATCGTTGTCGACTGGCCCGCGGCCGGACCCGGGATCGATGCGTCGGGGGCGGGAGTCGGCGGGTTGCCGCCCGCCGGCCAAGGATGGAACGTGCCGTTCGCGTCGGCCCAGCCCTGCCGTCCGGTCGACAGTTCGGTGCCGAGGTTGTAGATGTACACCTGCTCGCCGCGGGCCGAGTTGTTGGTGATCTTCAGGGGGATCGTCGCCGGGACGGCGGCGTGGGTCGGCGTACTCGCTCCGGTCACGAGAAGTGAGCTGGTCAGGGCCGTCGCGAGGGACAGCCCGACAGCCGTGAGACTGCGTCTGAGAGTGCGTAACATGCTCTGTCTCCGTTCGACATGTGGCCGATCCGGGAAGGGGTGAGAGCGCTCTCAGAGCGTGCCGCGTTGGTCCGGACCTGTCAATGTGCCGGGACGGATGACCAGTTGTGCGTCCCAGGGTCCGGCGTGCGTCCCAGGGTCCGGCGTGGCTGTCCGTGACGCCGACCGCCTGGGGGCGGCGTCACGGACAGGGCTCAGTGCCCGAGTGCCCGGTCGGTCTCCTCGCGCAGGAGGTCGACGTAGTCGCCGGTCCAGGCCTCGATCGTGGAGCGGTCCCACAGGTCGGCCGAGTACTCGACGAAGCCCTTCAGTTCGTCACCGGCCGGGACGAGACCGAAGGTGAGCAACGTGCGGGACGCGGCGGGGGCCAGGTCCTCGACGGCCGTGGTCAGGCCGGGCAGTTCCACCTCGGCGTCCAGGGAGCTCTGGTATGCGAAGCCGACGTCCAGCCGGTCCGGCACCTCGACGCCCGTGCGCTCCTGCAACGCGGGGGCGATCCGGCGCACCGGCATGGCCTGGTCCATGCACTCCACCGCCGTACGGGCGACGCGGTCCGTCAGGACGGCGAACGGACCGGCCGCGCCGCCCCGCACCGGCAGCGCGAAACCGGAGATCGTGCAGGCCAGCAGGGATTCGAACGCGCGGCGCTCACGATTGGCGTAGGAGATGTTGAACACCACGTCGGCCTGCCCGGACTTCTGCGCGAGCAGCCGGCCCAGGGCGGCCGCGGTGACCACGAACGGCGTCGTGCCCCGCTGCCGCGCGAGACGTTCGACGGCAGAGCGCACCTCGGCGGGGACGGTGAACATCACGGCGCCGCCCCGGCCGCTCGGCTGCTCGGGCCGGGGCCGGTCCAGGGGCAGGCCGACCGTGAACGGCACGCCGTCGAGCTCGCGCAGCCAGAAGTCCAGCTTGCGTTCGTCGCTGGACCCGTCGGCCTGTTCCCGCTGCCAACGGGCGTACTGGGCCGGCTGGCACTGCACGGGCGGCAGGGTGTGGGGCTCTCCCCGCAGTGCGGAGCCGTAGAGCGCGGCCAGTTCCTTCAGCAGCAGGCTGACGGACCACCCGTCGCAGGCGGAGTGGTGCAGGACGAGGAGCAGCACCCAGGTGCGCTCGCCGGTGCGCAGCAGCCGCAGGGACATCGGTGTGCCGCGGGTGGGGTCGACGGGGGTTTCGGCGGCCCGGGTGCTCGCCTGGTCCAGGGCTCGTTGCCGCTCGTGCTCGGGGCGTGCGGTGAGGTCCTCCTGCGGCAGCTGAACCGGGCCGGGGCGCAGTATCTCCTGCTCCCAGCCGTTCCCGCTGCGGGCCAGTCGGGTCCGCAGTCCCTCGTGCCGTTCGACGAGCTGGGTCAGGGCGGTGCGCAGGGCCGCGATGTCCAGCTCTCCGGAGAGGGTGATCCGCAGGGCGACGTTGAAGACCTGCGGGAGGGGGTGTTCGGCGTGCACCGTGGCGAAGCGGGACTGCTGGGCGGTGGCGGGTGCCCTGCGCTCCACCGTGCCGGGGCCGTCGGCCTCGGTCGCGATCTCCGTCTCGGTCGCCATCTCCGTCTCGGTCGCGATCTCGGTCTCCGTCTCGGTCGCGATCTCCGTCTCGATCTCGGTCTCGGCCGACGGGCTCGGCGTCGTCCCCGCGCGCGTTCCGGCCAGGTGGGTCGTCATGGCCCCCAGCGTCGGCTCCTGGTAGAAGCTCAGCATCGGATACTCGGTGCCGAACTCCTCCCGGACCTGGTTGACCAGCCGCATCGCGGTGATCGAGTGGCCGCCCAGGTCGAAGAAGGAGGTGTCGGCCGTGACGGTGTCGGCGTCGATGCCGAACTCGGCTGCCCACAGGCGTCGTACGCGCCGTTCGATGTCAGCGCGGCGGCCGGACGCCCGGTCCCCGCCGGAGCCGCTCTGCCTGCGGCCCGGTGCCGTGGTGACGAGGTCGGGCGCCGGCAGCGCCGTGCGGTCCAGCTTGCCGTTGCCCGTCAGGGGCAGGGCGGTCGGGATCCGCCAGGCACGCGGCACCAGGTACTCCGGGAGCCGGGCGGCCAGTTCCTCGGCCAGGAGGTCGGCGAACGCCTGCCGGTCGTCGGTTGAGGCACCGACCGGGTCGGCGGGGACGGCGTAGACCGCCAGATACGCCTCTCCCCGGTCGTTGCGGCGGGCCAGCACGGCCGCCTCGCGCACGCCGTCCAGGGCGTTGAGCACGCGGGAGACCTCCTCCGGCTCGACCCGGAAGCCACGGATCTTGACCTGGTCGTCGGCACGGCCGCGGAACTCAAGTTTTCCGTCGCCGTTCCAGCGGACCAGGTCGCCGGTGCGGTACCTGCGGGCGTCCGGGCCACCGTCGGGGTCCGGCAGGAAACGTTCCTCGGTGAGTTCGGGGCGGTGCAGATAGCCGCGCGCGACCCCGGGGCCGCCGACGTACAACTCCCCCGTCGTGCCCACGGGCACCGGTCTGCCGGCGGTGTCGAGCACGCTCAGCGTCACGTTGTCGACCGGACGCCCCAGCGCGATGGGACGGGCGGGTTCCTGCTCCCGCGGGGACACGGTCTCGGTGGTGCACAGGACGGTGACCTCGGTGGGTCCGTACACGTTCACCGTCTCGTACGGCGCCTCGGGCCGCGGGCGGGTGCGCAGGACGTCGCCACCGAGCAGCAGGTGACGCAGTGGTGGCTGATCTGCCGGGGGCAGGCGGAGTACTTGTTCGCCCAGGGCGGTCGGGAGGATCGAGAAGGTGACGCCCTGCTCGGTGTACCACCGGGCCAGGGCGAGCGGATCCCTACGCAGTTCCTCGCCGGCGATCGTGACCGACGCTCCCGCGGTCAGCGCCGGCCAGATCTCCAGGACCGAGGCGTCGAAGCTCTGGCTGCACACCACGGCGCTGCGGTCGGCCGGGGTGAAGGCGAAGCGCCGGTGCTGCCACTCACACAGGTCGACCACACCGCGGTGCGTCAGCACGACCCCCTTGGGGGTGCCGGTGCTGCCCGAGGTGTACAGGACGCAGCACGCGGACCGGGTATCGAGGGCGGGCGTGGTGGCGTGCGGGGCGGTGCGGCCGGTCGCGTCCGCCGGTACGACAGTCACGTGCCCGGGCAGGTTCAGCGCGGCTGCCTCGTCGTACGTGGACACCACAGTGCGGGCCCCGCACTCGGCGATGATCTGCTCGGCGCGTGCCCGCCCCAGGGACGGGTCGAGCGGCACATAGCCGCGGCCCGCCTTGAGCGCGGCGAGCATGGCGACGACGAGGTCGGCGGAGCGTGGCAGCCACAGGGCCACCACGTCGGCGTCGTCGTCGGTTGTGGTCTGCCGCTCGCGCAGGACTGCTGCCAATTGCCCGGCGCGCGCGTCCAGTTCGCGGTACGTGAGGCGGCTGTCGCCGCTGATCACGGCCGTACTGTCCGGTCGCGCGGCTGCCTGCCGGGCGACGAGAGCGTGGACGGTCGTGTCCGCGGGCGGGCGCGCCGGGCCGCGTTGCCAGGACCGCGGTACGGGCTCCCCATCGGCGGCGGTCTCGACGGCGGCCGGGGCGAGCCGCGACAGGGGCGCCTCGGGAGTGTCGACCGCGGCGGTGAGCAGGTCCCGGAAGGTGGCGAAGAACCCCTCGACGGTGTGCTGGTCGAACAGGTCGGTGTTGTACTCCAGATGGCAGCGGATGCCCTGCGGCTGGTCGGTGAAGTAGACGGTGAGGTCCGTCAGCGCCTTGTCCGGACCCACGTCGAGGGGTGTGGCCTCGATACCGGGCAGGTCGAAACGGAAGGGTTCCGCACGCTGGAACTCGGCGAACGTCTGGAACACCGGCGTCCGGTCGACCGCACGGACCGGGGCGAGTTCCCGCACGACCTTCTCGAACGGCACGCGCGCGTGGTCGTACGCGTCGAGGGCAACCGAGCGCACGCGGTCCAGCAGCGTGGTGAACTCCGGGTCGCCGGACAGGTCGAAGCGCAGCGCGAGGGTGTTCACGAAGAACCCGAGCACGTGCTCGGCCCGCTCGGGCCGGTCCGAGATCGGGGTGCCGACGACGATGTCCGTCTGCCCGGTGATCCTGTGCAGCATCGCCGCGTACCCGGCGAGCAGCGTCATGAACAGGGTGCTGCGGCGGTTCCGGCTCAACTCGCGCAGCCTGCGGGAGAGTTCGGGGTCGAGCGTGTGAAATGCCGCCCGGCCGTTGGACGTCATCGGCGACGGGCGCGGCCGGTCGGTGGGCAGGGCGAGGACGGGCAGATCGCCGCCGAGGGCGCGGCGCCAGTGAGCCAGGTCCGCTTCGGCCTCGGGGCTGTTCGCCGACGCCGCCTGTTCCCTCGCGTGCTGGGCACAGCTCCAGTCGAGGGCCGGAAGGCCGGCGGTGGTGCCGTCGCGTTCGGCCCGGTAGAGGGCGGACAGGTCGCGGGCGAGGATGGTTGCCGAGGCCGCGTCGACCACGATGTGGTGCAGGGACAGGACGAGGACGTGCTCCGCCTCGGCGAGCCTGACGAGCCGGGTGACGAACAGCGGGCCTTCCGCCAGGTCGAAGCGGCGAGCGCTCTCGGCCGCAAGGATGTCCTGGAGGATGGTCCGGGGGTTGCCGGTGCCGTCCACGACCTCGAAGTCGGGCTCGGCGGATGCCCGTACCAGCTGACGCGGCTCACCGCCGGTCTCCCGGAACACGGTGCGCAGGCCCTCGTGCCGGGCGACGAGGCCGCGGAGTGCCGCGCGCAGGGCGGGTACGTCGAGGGGGCCGTCGAGACGGACCGCCTTGACCTCGTTGTAGGCGGTACGCCCCGGGAGCAGGCGCTCCAGGAACCAGATCCGCTCCTGACCGGGCGACAAGGGGGCGTCAGTGGAGGCGGGGTCTGCAGTGGACGGCCGGCGGTAGTGGCGCCGCAGTGCGTCCAGGCGGGGAAGGCCCGAGCGCAGCTCGTCGGGTGCGACACCGAAGTCGACGAGCGCCACGACCTCATCGGCACCCGCCGCGGTCACCGCGTCCACGACCGGGCGGACACTGTCCACCGTGCCGATCAGGGCGCGCTGGTCGCAGTAGCGGCCGTAGGCGCGGCGGAACACGGCCTCCAGATCGTCCTCGCTGAGCGCGGCCAGATCGACGCTGTGCCCGAGGCTGTTGGTGACGCCGCTGAACAGGGACAGGGACGCGCGCATGTAGCGGGAGAGGGGTTCGTACGCCTCCGTCCTCGCGGTGTCGTGGTCCTCCGCGAGGTAGGTGTGCAGCAGGACGGCCACCCGCCCGGCGTCCGGGTCCAGGCCGTGCCGGGCCCGTGCACTCCGGTAGCGGGCGATGTTCTCCCGGAGCTGTTCGACGCTCTGGGTCATCAGGTTGGTGACGATGCCCAGGCCGTGCCGGGCGGCCAGTTCGTACGAGGCGGGGTTGCCGACCACCGCGGTGTACATGGGCGGATCGTCCTGCACCGGCCGTGGGAAGAGACGCAGGTCGGCGCTCTCGCCGTCACCGGTGGTGCGGCGCACCGCCTCCCCGCGCCAGAACCTGCGCACCTCCTCCAGCTGTTCGAACATCAGCTCCTTGTGCCGGCCGAAACGGTCCGGGAAGAAGGCGAAGTCCTTGGAGCTCCAGCCGCTGGCGACACCGATACCGACGCGCCCGCCGGAGAGGTTGTCGACCATCGACCACTCCTCCGCGACGCGGATGGGGTCGTGGAGGGGCAGGACGACGGAGCCGGCGTTGAGACGGATGCGCTCGGTCTCGCGGGACAGCGCGGCCGCGAGCACCGCCGGGTTGGGGAACAGGCCGCCGAAGGAGTGGAAGTGGCGCTCGGGCATCCACAGCGCATGAAAACCGTGCCGGTCGGCGAACCGGGCGACCTCCATCAGGAGTTCGTACTGGCCGTGTCGGGGCGCCGAGGCGTCCTGTGGGTAGTCGCCGAAGAAGTAGACGCTGAAGTCGGGGACCCGCTGGGCGATGTCCTTCACCGGTGCCGTTGCCGGGGCGGCAACCGCCGCGGCGTTCCACGCCATGGACGCCACAGGCGCGGCAGGCACCGGCGCGGTCGGTGCCGGCGCGGTCGGTGCCGGTGCGGTCGGTGCCGGTGCCGGGGGTGTGGCCTTCGGCGCCACGGACCGCCCGCCCGGGAAGAACCCCGCCGACCGCAGCTCGCGCAGCGAGTCCCGTACGGCGTCGGCCACGAACTCGATGTCGCCGTCCGAGTGGGCCGTGGACAGGAAGAAGTTGCGCCACTCCCAGACGTGCACGCCGCGCAGCATCAGGTGGTGGTAGAGGAGCTCCATGTCGGCCCGGTGCTCGAAGCGGAACTGGGAGCCGAAGTGGGTCATCCGCAGCGGGTACTCCTCGGCCTCGAAGAAGCCGTTGAGTGTCGCGGCGAGTTCCGCGGTACGCGCGTTCAGTCGCTCCTGGAAGTGCGGACTGTGCTCCTTGAGGTGGGTGAGGACGGCGCGGGCGGCGACCATCGACACCGGGTGCTGGATGTACGTACCGCCGAAGAACGTCGTGTCGGCGGGCGGGTAACTGTCGTCGCCGTACGACCAGTAGCCGCCGTCGACGCCGTCCATGATGTCGGCGCGGCCCGCGATGGCACCGATGGGAAAGCCGCCGCCGAGGAGCTTGCCGTAGGTGGCGAGGTCCGGGGTCACGCCGTACAGCTCCTGCGCGCCGCGCAGGGCCGGGCGGAAACCGGTCAGCATCTCGTCGAAGAGCAGCACGATGCCGTGGCGGCGGGTCAGCTCCCGCAACCTGCGTACGAACTCGGCTGGTTGGAGCGAGGGGTGCCTGCTCTGCACCGGCTCCACGACGACCGCCGCGATGTCGTCGGCGTGCCGGGTGATCGCCTCCAGGGCGGTGTCGCTGCCGTATTCGAGGACCAGCAGATCCGAGACGGCGGCCTGCGGGATGCCCCGGGAGACGGGCACGGTGATCTGTTCGGCGCCGCTGCCCGAGGCGCGGCCGAGGACGTTGTCGGCGTGCCCGTGGTACGCGCCCAGGAAGGTGACGATCTTGTCGCGGCCGGTGGCGGCGCGGGCCAGGCGGATGGCCGCCGAGTTCGCCTCCGTGCCGGAGTTGGCGAAGGCCACCCGCTCCAGGCCGGTGAGTTCGGCGAGGAGTTCGGCCGCCTCGCCGGTCTCCACGGTGCGGGGGCCGAGCTGGATACCGCGGGACAGGTGCTCGCGCACGGCCTCGGTGACGAAGTCCGGCTCGTGGCCGAAGAGGAGGACGCCGAAGCCCATGGTGATGTCGACGTACTCGTTGCCGTCGACGTCCTCCAGCCGCGCCCCACTCGCCCGGCGGCCCGCGATCGGGTACAGCATCTCCTTCGTGCCGCTGCGGAAGCCGACGACGGCACGGCTGTCGGCCAGGACTCGGCGGTAGCGCTGGGCGATCTGCTTGGAGGTGGGGGTCCTGGCGGTGTAGCGGCGTACGAGGTCGTCCAGATGCTCCTGCTGGGTGTGCGGGGAGGCGTCCCGCACCATGCCGGAGTTTCTCGCGACCGACACGCGGGGGCCGTGGGCGCGCGCCGGTTCCGGGGACCGCTGATCCGGGTCGGGAGTTCCTTCGCCGATCTGTTCGGTGATCCGCTGGGAGAGTTCCTCCATCGCCGCCAGGTCACGGTCCAGTTCGGCGGATATGCCATTCAGCCCGCTCACTTGGTCACCCTGCCGTTGAGCCGGTCCGTCACCGAGGCCGTCTGGAGCGCGAGCAGCTGGGAGAGCTGGGACATCATCTGGAGCTGTATCCGGGACATCTGCTGGATCTTGTGGGCCAGGTCCTCCAGCTCCTCGCGGGTCGCGTACTCCGGGGCCGGGGCGCCGGCGGCGGCCGGGGCGGGTACGGGAGTCGTGGCGGGCGCGGGCGCGGGCGCAGGCGCAGGCGCAGGCGCAGGCGCAGGCGCAGGCGCAGGCGGGGCAGCCTCAGGCTCGGGTTCGGGTTCGAGTTCGGCAGCGGCGCGTGGTTGCGATGCGCCCGCCTCCGTGGTGCCCACCGCCGTGATGCCCGCGTCCGGCATACGCGCCACGATGAACTCCGCGAGCCGTCGCGGCGTGCCCGTCTCCTCCAGCAACTGCCGCATGGTGACCTTGACCTGGTGCTCCTGCTCCAGTTCGCGCAGCACGCTGATCATCTGCAACGAGTCGGCGCCGAGGTCGAAGAAGTTCGCGTCGCCGGCGATCGCCGACGGATCCTCGCCGAGATGCCGGGCGGTCGCCTCGACGACGCTGTGCAGTACTCGTGCGACCGCTGCCTCTTGCTGAACCACTTCGGCTCCCTTGCTCGCTGATGTTCCCGTGCTGCGGACCGTCGGCGCCGGCCCCGTCCAGTGGTCCTGGTGCTGGAATCGGTATCCGGGCAGCGGGATGCGTCGACCGCCGCTGCCGGCCAGGAGCGTCTCCCAGGCGACGTCCGCTCCCACGCAGTGCAGCCCCACGGCCGCATCCCAGAGGGCACCGAGCCCGGTGCCACGCCGCAGGGACGGCAGGGCCCGTACGTCGGGCAGTGCCCGGCGCGCCAGACCGCTGAGGGTGGTGTGCGGCCCGATCTCCAGCAGTACGTCGGGCCGCTCGGCGCCGATGCCGCGCAACGCCTCGTCGAAGCGGACGGGCTCGCGGGTGTGCCGTAGGAAGTGCTCCGGGTCGGGGATCCAGCCGGGCGGGCGGGTCACACCGTCCAGGGC
>NZ_NGFN01000320.1 GCF_002148965.1 Streptomyces swartbergensis
ACCCCAGGCTGCCCGACGCGGCGGCGCGGCACCCCAGGCTGCCCGACGCGGCGGCGCGGCACCCCAGGCTGCCCGACGCGGCGGCRCGGCACCCCARGCYGCCCGACGCGGCGGCRCGGCACCCCAAGCYGCCCRCCCCGGCGGCACGGCACCCCARGCCGCCCGCCGCCGAGGCACGCGCGTCAGCGGTCCCTGCGTACCGCGCCCGCCAGGATCCAGCCCTCCACCGCCTCGTACTCGTGGCGTTGTTCCTCCGACTTGCGGCGGCCGGAGGCCATCGTGCCCAGCCAGCCGCAGGCGAAGCCCAGGGGGATGGAGAGCAGGCCCGTGGTGGTGAACGGGAACCAGTTGAAGTCGGCGTCGGGGAAGGCGGAGACGGGCGAGCCGGAGACCAGGTTGGTGCCCGGCATCAGCAGCAGGACGGCCAGCGAGCCGCCGATGAGGGTGCTGAGCAGGCCCGTTCGCGTGAAGCGGCGCCAGAACAGGCTGTAGACCAGCGCAGGCGCGATGGCCGAGGCGCCCAGGCAGAAGGACAGCGTCACCAGGGGTTGCAGGCTGCGATGCTGGACGAGCGTGGCCAGGAGGATCGCCGGGACACCCACCGCCAGGGCCGACACCCGGGCCACCGTCATCTCGCGGCGCGGTGACATCTCCCGCACCCGGGCCGCGAACACGTCGTGCGCGAGGGAGTTGGCGCAGGCGAGGATCATCCCGGCGACCGAGGCGAGCAGCGTGAGGAAGACCGCCGTGGTGACGGTCGTGAACAGGAACGTCTCCGCCGTCGACACGTCCGAGCCGAACGCCGCCTGGGAGCCCAGCAGGTAGGCCGTGTTGCCCTGCGGGTCCACCTGCGCGATCACCGCCCGCCCGACCAGGGCCGTCGCGCCGAACCCGACGACCGTGATGACGAGGACGAACAGCGCCACGCTCGACACCGCCCAGGACATCGAACGCCGCACCTGCCGGGCACTGGAGGCGGTGTACATGCGCATGGTGACGTGCGGCAGTACGCCACCGCCGAGGACCACCGTCAGCTGTGCGGTGATCATGTCCAGGTCGGGGCTGGGGCCGCCCGCGAACTGGAGCCCCGACGAGAGGAACGCCGGGCCCACGCCGCTGTTCTGGGCGGCCGCGCCGAACAAGGCCCCCGGGTCCCAGTCGAACCGGTGCAGGATCAGCACCGCGACCACCATGCCGGAGCCGAGCAGCATCACGATCTTCAGGATCTGGATGAGGGCGGTGCCCTTCATCCCGCCGATCGCCGCGTAACTGATCATCAGCGCGCCCACGCCGATGATGCAGCCCGTCTGCAACGACTCGCCGGAGAAGCCGAGGACGAACGCCATCAGCTGCCCGGTCCCCGCCAGCTGCACCACCATCAGCGGCAGCAGCGCCGCCAGGGTCACCGCACAGGCCGTGATACGGACACCGCGTCCCGGCATACGGCGGGTCAGCGCGTCGCCCATGGTGAACCGGCCCGCGTTGCGCAGCGGTTCGGCCAGCAGGAACATCAGCAGCATCAGGGACAGTGCCGTACTGAGGGCCAGTACGGTCCCGTCGTAGCCGAACAGGGCGATCACGCCGCCGGTTCCGAGGACGGTCGCGGCGGAGATGTAGTCGCCGGCGATCGCCAGGCCGTTGCGCATGGGGGACAGGGAGCTGTAGCCGGTGTAGAACTCGTCGAGGTCGTCCCGGTCCGGGCCCGTCATCACGCACAGCAGCAGGGTGATCGTGGCGACGGCGGTGAAGCCGACCAGGGACATCGACTGGGCGTTGCCGCTGAACTCGGTGGTCACCGCGTTCCCTCCCGCCTGGCGTCCAGTTCGGCCTGCTTGCGCATCCGGTCCGCGAGGGGGTCGACGCGGCGGCGGGCCGTCTGCTCGTACAGGGCGATCGCCAGCCAGGTCACGGGGACTTGGACGAGCGCGAGCAGCAGGCCGGTGGGCAGGCCGTCGGTGACGGTGCTCGTCATGAACGACGGGGCGAACGCCGAGAGGATCAGGAACAGGACGAAGTAGCCGAGCGCCGTGAGCGTGGCCACGCGCCGCTGCCAGCGGTAGGCGCTGCGCAGCACCCGCAGGTCGCTGTGGTGCCCGAGCGCGGCGTGGCGCTGGGGGCGCCGCCCGGCCGGTTCGGGTGGCTCGGGCGGCTGCTGCGGCAGCCAGGGGTAGGTGTCGTAGGAGGGCGAGGAATCCGGCGGCCGGTACGGATAGGACGGTGGCGGCGGGTCGTAGGACATCCCGGTGCTCCTTGCGAGGGTCGGATCCGGTGCGGCGGACCGCAGGGAGGTGGGGGGTGGGAGCCACGCACGTTACTTCGCGGTACCGGGTGGACGCGAGCCTTTGGACAAACTGATTGGTCGGTACGCGCTTACTGAGCTGACCTCGGGTGTTACCCGCATTAACCCCGTCTCGGGGGCGGCGAGTCGTCAGAGGCGGCGTACGTAACGGACTCCGGGTCGGCCGGCCACGGGGGTGTCCTCGACGCGGGTGAAACCGTTGCGGGCCAGGACGGTCATGGACGCCAGGTTGTCCAGGGTCGTGACCGCCGTGAGGAACCTCAGGCCGTAGTCGGTGGCGGCCGACCGGTAGACCTCCGCCACGGCCGCCGTCGCCACGCCGCGGCCGGCGGCGCGTTCGCCGATGCGGTAGCCGAGTTCGGCGCCGCCGTCCGCCACGTCGATCAGGTTCACGCGGCCGATCAGGCTGCCCTCCTCCCCGAGGACTACATGGAAGTGGCACACGCGCGCGTGCTGCTCGTCGAGGAGTGCCCGGTGACGCTCGGCGAAACCCTCAGGCGTGAAGTAGGCGTCCCCGCGGTCCGGCACCGAGCGGGCGAAGTACGCCCGGTTCTCCCGCTCGAAGGCCAGCAGCGCGTCCGCGTGATCGGCCCGGAGCGGTTCCAAGGTCAGCATGCGCGGGAGCATACGTACGGTCAGTCCTTGAGCACCGGGAATTTCCGGGGCGCGAGGAACAGCAGCACCAGGAACGCCAGTGCCGCCGCGCCGGACGCGCCCAGGTAGACCGCGTGCACCGCGTCGGCGATCGCCCGCCGGGTCGCCTCCGGGGCGGTGCCCGAGTTGAGGGCCCGGGTCACCGAGTCGAGGTCGCTCGCGCCGCCGAGCCGGGCGGCCAGCACCCCGTTGGCGACCGCGCCGAAGACCGCCGCGCCGATCGTCTGGCCGGTCTGGCGGCAGAAGAGCACCGAAGCGGTGGTCGTGCCGCGCTCCGCCCACCCCACCGTCGACTGCACCCCGACGATCAGCGGCAGCTGGAACAGGCCCAGCGCGGCGCCGAGCAGCAGCATCAGCACGGTCGGCTGCCAGGCCTGCCCGGGGTAGGGCAGGAACGGGAACGCGAACAGGATCAGCGCGGCGGTTCCGATGCCCAGCATCGCCGTGTTGCGGAAGCCGATCCTGCGGTACACGTGCTGGCTCAGTGCCGCCGATACGGGCCAGCTCAACGTCCATACGGACAGCACGAATCCGGCGGCCACGGGCGCGAGGCCCAGGACCGACTGGGCGTAGGTGGGAAGGAAGACCGCCGGCGCCACCATCAGCAGGCCGAGCGCGCCCAGGGCCAGATTGACCGCGGCGATCGTACGGCGCCGCCACACCCAGCCGGGGATGATCGGCTCCGCCGCCCGGCGCTCCACCAGCACCACGACCGCGACCAGGGCAAGTCCCGTACCGAACAGGGCGAGTGAGGGCGCCGAAAGCCACGGCCACGCCACCCCGCCCTGTACCAGGGCCGTGAGCAGCACACCGCCGCAGGCGAACACCGCGAGGGCACCCGCCCAGTCCACGCGCGCGTGGGTGCCGGTCTGCCGCTCCGGCTCGTGGAGGTGACGGACGATCAGCCACAACGCGACCGCGCCGATCGGCAGGTTGACCAGGAAGATCCAGCGCCAGTCCGCGTAGGCGGCGAGGACACCGCCGAGACCCGGGCCGGCGACCGCCGAGACCGCCCACACGGTGGACAGCTTCGACTGGATCTTGGGACGGTCCTTCAGCGGGTAGAGGTCGGCGGCGAGTGTCTGGACGGTGCCCTGGAGGGCGCCGCCGCCCAGGCCCTGCACGACGCGGAACGCGATGAGTGCCCCCATGTTCCAGGCCAGTGCGCACAGCAGCGAGCCGACGAGGAAGACCACCGAGCCCGCGACGAGGACCGGTTTGCGGCCGAAGGTGTCGGAGAGCTTGCCGTAGACGGGCAGGGTGACGGTCACGGCCAGCAGATAGCCGGAGAACAGCCACGAGAAGACGGAGAAACCGCCGAGGTCCCCGACGATCTGCGGGACGGCGGTCGAGACGATGGTGGCGTCGAGCGCGGCCAGCGCCATCGAGAGCATCAGGGCGGCGACGACAGCGCCCCGCCGGTCTGTCGTGGCGGGACGTGCGGACTCGCGCGCCGCGGAACTGGTGCTGCCCACCCCGGGTTTCCTCCCCCTCGCCCCGGCCGCGCCTGCGCCACGGGTGCCGTCGCTTTGCCTGCCCCTTGCACCTACCTGCCGCCCGACAGCTTCCCACTTGACCCTGACGCAGCGGGAGGGTGGAGCCTGAATGGGCCGACGGGTGGACCGGACCCTGAGACGGTCTCCACCCTTCGGTGGACTGCCCCTAGGGGTACCTCCGTACTACGACCTGGGGAGGGTTCGTACCGGCGGAGGACGAGACGCGCAGGGGTCGCTCCTTAACCTGGCTTTATGCCGCCGGGGGGCGGTTCCGCACACCGGGGGGGTGGGGTTTTCCACAGGAAAAGACTGCGCTGAGCACCAGGGCGCGGGACCCCTCCCCGCCGCGAGACTGAAACGCGTCGGACGGACCCAGTGGTCCGGCAACGCATACCGCGGCTGTCGACCAGGCGACCGCCTTCACCATCTGCTGACCGATATAGGAGACATACCGTGACTTCGGCTGTGACCATTCCCAGGCACGGGGGCACTGGAGGGCGTACGGCCGTTGCCGCGCGGGCGCGGCAGGTCGTGAAGGCCTACGGGACCGGTGAGACCCGCGTCGTCGCCCTCGACCACGTCGACGTGGACATCGCACGCGGCCAGTTCACCGCGATCATGGGCCCCTCGGGGTCCGGCAAGTCCACGCTGATGCACTGCCTCGCCGGGCTCGACACCGTCACCAGCGGGCAGATCTACCTCGACGAGACCGAGATCACCGGCCTGAAGGACAAGAAGCTCACGCAGTTGCGCCGGGACCGGATCGGGTTCATCTTCCAGGCGTTCAACCTGCTGCCGACGCTCAACGCCATAGAGAACATCACGCTGCCCATGGACATCGCGGGCCGCAAGCCGGACAAGCAGTGGCTGACGCGCGTCGTGGAGACCGTCGGGCTCGCCGACCGCCTCAAGCACCGGCCCACCCAGCTGTCCGGCGGCCAGCAGCAGCGCGTCGCCGTGGCGCGGGCGCTCGCCGCCCAGCCGGAGATCATCTTCGGGGACGAGCCGACCGGAAACCTCGACTCGCGCGCCGGCGCCGAGGTCCTCGGCTTCCTGCGCCGGTCCGTGGACGAGCTGGGCCAGACCATCGTGATGGTCACCCACGATCCCGTAGCCGCCAGCTACGCGGACCGTGTGCTGTACCTCGCCGACGGCCGCATCGTCGACGAGATGTTCAAGCCGACCGCGGAGGCCGTCCTGGACCGCATGAAGGACTTCGACGCCCGGGGGCGCACGTCATGACCGTCATGAAGACCTCCTTGCGCAACTTCCTGGCGCACAAGGGACGCATGGCGCTGTCGGCGATCGCCGTCCTGCTGTCGGTGGCCTTCGTCTGCGGCACGCTCGTCTTCACGGACACCATGTCCACGACGTTCGACAAGCTCTTCGCGGCCACCTCCTCGGATGTGACGGTGAGCGCCAAGAGCGCCTCCGACAGCGGCGAGACGACCGCCGACAACGGCAAGCCGCCGGTCATGCCGGCCTCCGTGCTCGGCGAGGTCCGCAAGGCCGACGGGGTCGAATCCGCCGAGGGCGCGGTGTTCTCGACGTCGGTGACGGTCGTCGACGCCGACAAGGACAACCTGTCGCCCTCCAGCGGCGCCCCGACCATCGTCGGCAGCTGGAACAGCAACGAAGCCCGCACCATGAAGATCACCTCCGGTGCGGCACCCGAGAACTCCGGCCAGATCATGGTCGACGCCGACACCGCCGACAAGCACGACCTGAAGCTCGGCGACGAGATCGGCGTGCTCAGCGCGGTCGGCACCCACAAGACGAAGATCTCCGGCATCGCCGACTTCACCGTCACCAACCCCGGCGCCGCGATCTTCTACCTGGACACCAAGACCGCCCAGCAGACCCTGGTCGGCGAGACCGGCGTCTACACCAACGTCAACGTCACCGCGGCCTCCGGCGTCAGCGACGCGCAGCTGAAGAAGAACGTCGCGGCCGCACTCGGCGGCGACTTCCAGGTGAAGACCGCGAAGGAGACCGCCGACGCCAACCAGAAGGACGTCGCGGGCTTCATGAACGTCATGAAGTACGCGATGCTCGGCTTCGCCGGGATCGCCTTCCTCGTCGGGATTTTCCTGATCATCAACACCTTCTCCATGCTGGTCGCCCAGCGCACCCGGGAGATCGGCCTGATGCGGGCGATCGGCTCCTCCCGCAAGCAGGTCAACCGCTCCGTGCTGGTCGAGGCGCTGCTGCTCGGCGTCGTCGGATCGGTGCTCGGCGTGGCCGGGGGGGTCGGCCTCGCGGTCGGCCTGATGAAGCTCATGGGCCAGATGGGCATGGAGCTGTCCACCGACGACCTGACGGTGGCCTGGACGACCCCGGTGGTCGGCCTGGTCCTCGGCGTGGTCGTCACCGTCCTGGCCGCCTACCTGCCCGCCCGGCGCGCCGGCAAGATCTCCCCGATGGCCGCACTGCGCGACGCGGGAGCCCCCGCGGACGCCAGGGCCGGCTGGATCCGCGGTGTCATCGGCACGGTCCTCACCGGCGCCGGCGTCTTCGGCCTCTACCTGGCGGCGCAGGCCGACAAGGCCCAGGAGGGCTCGCTGTGGCTCGGCCTCGGCGTGGTGCTGTCGCTGATCGGCTTCGTCGTCATCGGCCCGCTGCTCGCCGGCGGTGTGGTCCGCGTCCTCGGCGCCGTCCTGCTGCGCATGTTCGGCCCCGTCGGCCGCATGGCCGAGCGCAACGCCCTGCGCAACCCGCGCCGCACCGGCGCGACGGGCGCCGCGCTGATGATCGGCCTCGCGCTGGTGGCGTGCCTGTCCGTGGTCGGCTCCTCCATGGTGGCATCCGCCACCGACCAGCTCGACAAGACCGTCGGCACGGACTTCATCATCCAGTCCGACAGCGGCCAGCTCATCACCCCGCAGGCGGTCAAGGCCGCGAAGTCGGCACCGGACGTGGAGCGGGTCACCGAGTACAAGTGGACCAAGGCCGACTTCACCACCCCCGACGGCAAGACGCTCAAGGACACGGCGATCACGGCGGCCGACCCGTCGTACGCGACCGACCTGCGCACCGAGACGGTCGCCGGCGAGCTCCCCGACGCCTACAAGCCCGACTCGATGTCGGTGCACGAGAAGTTCGCCAAGGACCACGGCATCAGCCTCGGCTCCAAGATCAAGGTCGCCTTCGAGGACGGCGCCACGGCCGGCCTGACGGTCCGGGCGATCACCAGCAGTGACGTCGTGATCGACGCGGGCGCGATGTACACGTCCATCGCCACGTTGGCCAAGTACGTCCCCGCCGACAAGATGCCGCTGGACCTGATGCTGTTCGCCAGCGCCAAGGACGGGCAGCAGGACGCCGCCTACCAGTCCCTGAAGTCGGCGCTGCACGACTACCCGCAGTACACCGTGCGCGACCAGACCGACTACAAGGAAGCCCTGAAGGACCAGATCGGCCAGCTGCTCAACATGATCTACGGCCTGCTGGCCCTGGCGATCATCGTCGCCATCCTGGGCGTGGTGAACACCCTGGCCCTGTCGGTGGTGGAGCGCACCCGGGAGATAGGCCTGATGCGGGCGATCGGCCTCTCCCGCCGTCAGCTGCGCCGCATGATCCGCATGGAGTCGGTCGTCATCGCCCTCTTCGGTGCCCTCCTCGGCCTCGGACTGGGCATGGGCTGGGGCGCCACCGCACAGCAGCTCCTCGCCCTGGAGGGTCTGGAGGTCCTGGAGATCCCCTGGCCGACGATCATCGGCGTCTTCATCGCCTCGGCGTTCGTGGGTCTGTTCGCGGCACTCATCCCGGCGTTCCGGGCGGGCCGGATGAACGTCCTGAACGCCATCGCGACCGAGTAGCGGCGCAAGGACCACCGCACACGGGGGTTGCGGAGGACGGGCCCGCCCCGGAGGTTTCCACCTCCGGGGCGGGCCCGGTTGCTCGGCAGGGTCTGAGCACCCGGTGTCAGCTCGCCCTGAGCCGCTCCAGGACCACGTACCCGTTGGCCTTGCCCGCGACGGCGTACTCGGCGCCGGGATGCAGGTCCCCGGCGTAGCCCACGGGGTCGCGGTACGTGCCGTCGATGTTCTCCAGGGCGATGTACTCGGGGGTGACGCCCTGGGTGTTGCCGAGCCAGAAGACCCGGCAGCGCGAGGTCAGGCGGCTGATCGGGCCGATGTTGGCCTCGACGGTGGCGCCGTCGGGGATCCGCGCCAGGAGCCGTTCGACGCCGGACACCGCGGCGGGCCGGCGGTAGATCCCGGCCTCCGTGAGCTGTGCCAGCGGCAGCGAGGTGGTCAGCGCCAGGGCCGCGGCGGCGACGGCGGCCGGCAGCTGGGCGGCGTACGAGCTCAGCCACGGGCGCGGGCTGTGGCGCGCGGTCGTGAGGGCGTCGGCGAGGGCGAGGAGGACGACCGGCATCAGCACCGCGCTGTAGTGCCAGTCGGTGCCCCAGTAGTGCTCGTCACCGGACAGGAAGCGCCAGCCGAGCGTCGGCAGGGCCACCAGCAGCAGCGGGGAACGCAGGGCGAGCAGCCCGGTGGTGGGGATCAGCAGCCAGGCGAGGGTGCGGAGCTTGGTGCCGAGGCCGTCGACGGGGCTGCCCGACTCGCTGACCTTGCTCCAGTAGTCGTAGCTCCCGGCGGTGTTGAACGACGGGATGACCACCGTGAGGACGAGCAGCGTCGCCGCCACGCCGAACACGGCGGCACCGAGCGCGTACGGAACCGTCCGGGGCGACGAGCCGCGCGCCCGCCAGGCGACGACGAGCGCGATCGCGGTCAGCGTCAGCCCCAGGTCCTCCTTCACGAGCACCAGGGGAAGCGCCCAGCACAGGGCCGCGCGCCGGCGGTCCGCCAGCAGGGCCTCCAGGGAGAAGGCGATCAGCGGGACGGCGAAGCAGATCTCGTGGAAGTCGAAGTCGACGGCGCGCTGGACACCCCAGGACAGTCCGTAGGCGAGGCCGAGCGCCAGACCGCGACGACGGCCGAGGAGCCGGGCGGCGGCGCGGGTGACGGGTACGGCGGACAGGGCGAAGAGCGCCGCTTGGGCGACCAGCAGCGTGACCGGTGAGGGGAACAGCCGGTACGCCGGCGCGAGCAGGGCCGTCACCGGGCTGAAGTGGTCACCCAGGATGTCGAACCCCGGCCCCTTGAGGTCGGACACCGGCGCCCGCAGATGCGCGTACGCCCGCACGACCTGCTCGAAGATGCCCAGGTCCCAGGAGAAGGTCGTCATGTGCCGGTAGCGGCCGACGGAGACGGCCGCGTAGGCGGCGCAGAGGACGGCGGCGAGGACCCAGGGGTCCCACCGCGCGCGATCCGGGTGCCGGTCGCCCCTTCCCGCGGCGACCGGCGTCGGCATATGGGCCTCTGAGACCGGGAGGGCGGGGGCGGGCATGCC
>NZ_NGFN01000321.1 GCF_002148965.1 Streptomyces swartbergensis
CAACATCCCCTGCGGACCCATCCTGTCCACCCGCGAAATCATCGAAGACCGCTCTCTCGCGGACAACGACATGATCGTCGAGGTGGACCACCCCGAACGCGGCCCCTTCACCACCGTGGGCAACCCGCTGAAACTCTCCGACTCCCCCGTCGACATCACCACCCCACCCCTCCTCGGCCAGCACACCGAAGAAATCCTCGTCGGCGAACTCGGCCTCGGCCACGAAGAGCTGAGCCTGCTCAGGTCGAGCGGGGTGATCTGACGTGGCGATCCGGACCCACGCGGCAGGAATCCCGGGCGGTGGTCCATGAGGTGAATGAGCGCGGGGTCGTCCGACGGTGCGCGTCGGCCGGCCCCAGGGACTCGCGCGCGCACGAAAGGCATTGGGCAGGGGGCGCTGGCCAGATCTTTCGACGCAAGGAGTGTTGGACCAGATGACAACCATCGACTACTCGACGTCCGTCCCCTACAGGGAGGTGACGGACAAGAACGGCCGCGTGTTCCGCATCGGAGAGTCCGATGTCGACATCATGGGCCGTAAGCGCAAGTGGATGGTCATCCTGCCGTGGGTGGGCATGATGGGCATCAGCTCGGCGGAGTACGCGTTCGCGTCCGCCGAGGACACGCTGCACACGGCGCACAGCTGGAGCAGCAGCCACATCTTCTGGATGCTGGGCGTGTGGGTCTTCTTCCAGGCCGCGGTGGCCTTCCCCGCTGGAAAGCTGCGGGAGAGCGGCAAGCTCCCGGCCCGCTGGGCGATGATGTGCGGCGCCCTCGGCACCCTGCTGGGCTATCTCTCGCTCGCCTTCGCACCTCATGTCGTCGTCGCCTACATAGGCTTCGGCATGTTCAGCGGCATGGGCGCGGGCATGGTGTACGCGACCTGCGTGAACATGGTCGCCAAGTGGTATCCGGAGCGCAAGGGCGGCAAGACGGGCTTTGTCAACGGCGGTTTCGCCTACGGCTCGGTGCCGTTCGTCTTCATCTTCACCGGCTACATGGACCTCACCAACTTCCGCTGGGTGCTGGTCTGCGTCGGACTCTTCCTGGCCTCGGTCGTGGCCGTGGCGGGCTACTTCTTCAAGGACCCGCCGAAGAACTGGTGGCCGGCCGACGTCGACCCGCTGAAGAAGCCCGACGACGCACGTGCCCGGCGCGCAATGGAGAAGAACCCGCCGGCCGTGCACCAGTACACCCCCAAGGAGGCCTGGCAGACCGGCCGCGTGGGCCTCATGTGGTTCTGCCTGCTGTGCACCTCGGGCGTGAACATCTTCGGTATCGCGTTCCAGGTGCCCTTCGGTGACGAGGCCGGCTTCGCGGGCGGCATCGTGGCGACGGCCATGTCCCTGAAGGCGATCGTCAACGGCACCGGCCGCGGCGTCATCGGCTGGCTGTCCGACCGCTACGGCCGCAAGCAGTGCCTGATCTTCGTCTGCATCGTCCTGGGACTGTCCCAGTACGGCATCCTCCTGTCCGGGAACATCGGCAACCTCCCGCTGTTCCTGCTGTTCTCGTCCATCTCCGGCTTCGGCGGCGGCGCCATCTTCCCGATGTTCGCGGCGATGACCGCCGACTACTTCGGTGAGAACAACAACGCCTCCAACTACGGCCTGGTCTACTCCTCCAAGCTGGTCTCCGGCCTCCTCGGCTCCGGTATGGGCGCCGTGGTCGTGGGCGCCTGGGACTACTCCGGCGCGTTCGTCCTGGCCGGTTCGATCTCCCTCTTCGCAGGCTTCATGGCCACGTTCCTGCACCCCCCGGGGCGGCCCAAGTCCAAGCGCATCATCTCCAACCCGCAACCGCTCGGCGAGGAAACGGCGTGATATGACGGCAGATCCGTACGCACCGAACAGCTCCGCAGCAAGCAGCTCCTCCGCACCCTCCGACGCCGCACATCGTCCCTACCGCGAAGTCACCGACGCACGCGGCCGCGTCTACCGCATCGGCGAGAGCGACCGGGACATCCTCGGCCACTCCCGCAAGCTCATGGTGTACCTCCCGTGGCTCACCATGATGGCCATCAGCGTCTTCGAGTACGCGTACGGCTCGGCCGAGGACACCCTGTCCCACGCCCACGGCTGGACGCAGAGCAACACCTTCTGGATCCTCAGCGTCTGGGTCTTCTTCCAGGCCGGCATCGCCTTCCCGGCGGGCTGGCTGCGGGAGAAGGGCGTCCTGACCGCCCGCGGTGCCATGTACATCGGCTCGGGCATGTGTCTGGTCGGGTTCCTCGCCCTGTCGCACCTGAGCAACGTATGGCTGGCGATCCTCGGCTTCGGCGTCGTCGGGGGGGTCGGCGCCGGCCTGGTCTACGCGACCTGCATCAACATGGTCGGCAAATGGTTCCCCGAACGCCGGGGCGCCAGGACCGGATTCGTCAACGGGGGCTTCGCGTACGGATCACTGCCGTTCATCTTCATCTTCAACTACGGCTTCGACACGGCGAACTACCACCGCGTCCTGGACCTCATCGGCTGCTACGTCCTGATCGTGGTCGTGGGATGCGCGTTCTTCTTCAAGGACCCGCCGAAGAACTGGTGGCCCGCAGACATCGACCCGCTGACCTACGGCGACACCGGGAAGGGGGCCGACGCCCTCGCCAAGAACCCTCCGGCGGTGAAGCAGTACACACCCAAGGAGGCCATCAGGACCGGCATGCTTCCCCTCATGTGGATCGCCCTCGTCATGACGGCGGGCGTGTCCATCTTCGGGATCTCCTTCCAGGTCGACTACGCCAAGGAGGTCGGCTTCGGTCCGCTGGTGGCGGCCTCCTCGATGGGCGTCATGGCGGTCATCAACGGCATCGGCCGCGGGGTCGTGGGCTGGATGTCCGACAAGTGGGGCCGCAAGTCCACCCTGGTGATGGTCATCGTCGTCCTGGGTCTCGCCCAGTTCGGCGTGATCTGGGCCGGTGACGTCAAGAGCGAAGGGCTGTTCCTGTTCTTCGCGTTCCTCTCCGGCTTCGGCGGCGGCGCGTTCTATCCCCTGTTCGCGGCACTCACCCCGGACTACTTCGGGGAGAACTACAACGCCTCCAACTACGGGCTGGTGTACAGCGGCAAGCTGATCAGCGGCCTGTTCGGCGGCGGCCTCGGCTCCATGGTGGTCGCGGCCTGGGGTTACGACGGGGCGTACGCGCTGGCCGGCGTCACCTCGATGATCGCGGCGGCGATCGCCCTGCTGCTACGGCAGCCGGGACGGACGCGCGGCGGCGCATCAACACCGCAGCCGGTGGCCTGAGCAGCCCGGGTCGGCGCACAGGCGGCCCTTCCCCGCGGCACTCGTCGTGGGGAAGGGCCGCCTGAGCCGTTGCCTGGTGGCTGGGAGTCGTTCGGTCGGGTGACGGCGTACCGGTTGCTCTCGCCGCGCGGCTACTTCTCGCGCTCGCGGTACATCTTGCGCGTGTGTTCCGTGTGGGCACGCATGACCGCCGTGGCGCGCTCCTCGTCCCGGTCCGCGATCGCCGCGATCAGCTCGCGGTGCTCGATCCAGGACCGGTGGCCGCGCTGCCGGGCGACCGGTGTGTAGTACCAGCGCACTCTGCGGTCGACCTGCGCGGCCAGCCCGGCGAGGACCGTGTTGCCCGCGAGTTCCATCACCTTCGCGTGGAGCCGGGCGTTCATCGCGACCGCGCCGTCGACGTCGTCGGCGTCGACGGCCTTCTCGCCCTCGTCGCACAGCTTCTCGAGCGCGGCGACGGCGTCGGCACCCGCGTTGGCGGCGGCGAGGCGGGCGGCCTCGGCCTCCAACAGCGTGCGTACGGAGAGAAGTTGGTCCGCCTCCTCGTCCGTCGGCTCGTGCACGAAGGCACCCTGGGCGGGCCGCAGATCGACCCACCCTTCAGTGCTGAGGCGCTGCAGGGCCTCGCGCACAGGCTGCCGGGAGACACCGAGATGCCCGGCGAGCTCGCTCTCGACGAGATGCTGGCCCGGCTGGAGGGCGCGGGTGGTGATGAGTTCGAGCAGCGCCTCGTAGACACGGTCGCGCAACGGGCCGGGCCGTTCGAGCTTGGGCACCGCGCCCTGTGGCAGTCCCGTCGTCGGCAACATCCCGCTCCCTCCTGGGCAGCGTCGTCGCTGCAGCTGGCAGGCCAATTATGAATTGGTTTTCGCCTACAGTCTACGGCGCACAGGCACGCGCGGACCCAGGGCGGGGGCTCGCCTCGGACGGGCATACCAGCAGCTCACGGGCCGCGGACGACGACGAGTGTCGTCGCGGCTCTTGCTGACTGTCGGTTCCATCCTGTAGACAATATCCAGTCGACAAAGTCGGCAGTTCCTCGGTCACCCTCAACCGAACGGAGCTCCCCATCATGAAAGTCGCAGTCCTCGGCGCCGGAGCCATCGGCGCCTACGTCGGCGCCGCGCTCCACCGCGCCGGCGCCGACGTCCACCTGATCGCCCGCGGACCCCACCTCACGGCCATGCGCCACCACGGCGTCCAAGTACTCAGCCCGCGCGGCGACTTCACCGCCCACGCCCACGCCACCGACGACCCCACCGACATCGGCCCGGTCGACTACGTCTTCCTGGGCCTCAAAGCCAACTCGTACGCGGCGTGCGGGCCGCTCATCGAGCCTCTGCTGCACGACACCACCGCGGTCATCGCCGCCCAGAACGGCATCCCCTGGTGGTACTTCCACCAACACGGCGGCCCCCACGACGGCCTCCCCATCGAAAGCGTGGACCCCGCAGGCGCGGTCAGTGCAGTACTCGCGCCCCAGCGTGCCATCGGGTGCGTGGTCTACGCGGCGACGGAGCTCGAAGGGCCGGGCGTGGTCCGGCACCTGGAAGGCACCCGGTTCTCCATCGGCGAGCCCGATCGAAGCATTTCGGCGCGCTGTCTCGCCTTCAGTGAGGCCATGCAGGCCGGCGGCCTCAAATGCCCGGTCGAACCCGACCTGCGCAACGACATCTGGCTCAAGCTCCTGGGCAACATCTCCTTCAACCCCATCAGCGCCCTCGCCCGCGCCACCATGCGGCAGATGTGCCTGCACGGCGGCACCCGCAAGGTCATCGAAACCATGATGACCGAAACCCTCGCCGTCGCCGAGGCCCTGGGCTGTCAGGTCGGCGTCTCCATCGAACGCCGCCTCGCCGGCGCCGAACGCGTCGGCGACCACCGCACTTCCACCCTCCAGGACCTGGAACGCGGCAAGCCGCTGGAACTCGACGTCCTCCTCGCCGCCGTCATCGAACTCGCCGAGATCACCGGCGTCCAGGTGCCCACCCTGCGCACCGTCCACGCCCTCTCCGACCTCCTCGCCCACCAGGCCGCCGCATGAGCGTACGAGGACCCGACCGTGCGGGATCCGGAGACCGTCGGATCCGGCCGAAGGCCGGTACCGAGGTTCCGCTGGCCCATGCGATCGGCCGGGAGATCATCCGGGCGGGCCTCGCCGACCACGCCTTCATCGAGCGCGCGACGACCGGTTTCGAGGAGTACCAACAGCTCGTCGAGCCCTGGACGCTGTCGCTCGCCGAGAAGGTGACGGGCGTATCGACCGTCGTCATCAGGGAGTTGGCGCACGGCCACGCACCCGGCGATCAGGGCCGGCCGCGGACGCCGTTCGCCGTGGAGCACCATCACGGCACCGACACCGGACGTGCCTTGTCCAACCTGGCCCTCCTCACCGGAACGACGACCGAGCGGGACCTGCGGGCGGCCTTCCGACTCGTCTCGTACGACCCACCCGTGGACCTGACGGACGAGCGGTACCCGGTCCGCCTCACCACGGGGCGTCGGCTCGACTCATACAACGCCGTTGTACAGAAAAATGGTTCCGCGTCACCGCTGCGGCGCGGCATGTGCATCGAGCTGAGCCCGGAGGACGCCGAGCGCTACGGCGTGGTGGTCGGTGAGGAGGTACGGGTCTCCACTCGGCGCGGTTCGGTGACGGCCCCGGTGTGGGTGGACCCGACGTTACGAGCCGGTCTGGCGTTCACGACCATGCGCCTGTCCGATGCGGCGGACCTCAACGCGCCGCCGGTCAAGACCAGTTGCCCGATCCCAGGGACAGCGGAGTTCGAGGCCGCCGCGGTCCGCATCGAGAAGCTGCCGGTGGCAGCGGTACGGAGCTGAGGCCGGTCATGGGACGAGTCACGGCACGACGCAAGGTGATCCGGATCAGGGACGGGGTGCTCTCCAGCCACCCGGACACACTCGTCGCCGAGGAACCACTGGAGATCAGGCTCAACGGCAAACCGCTCGCGATCACCATGCGCACTCCCGGCGACGACTTCCCCCTCGCCGCCGGGTTCCTGGTCAGCGAGGGCGTCCTGGCCCACGCGTCCGACCTGCAGAGCATCGTCTACTGTGCGGGGGCGACGGCCGACGGGTCGAACACGTACAACGTGGTGGACGTGCGCACGACACCCGGCGTGGTCATCCCCGACATCACCCTCGAACGCAACGTCTACACCACCTCATCGTGCGGCCTGTGCGGCAAGGCGAGCCTCGACGCCGTCCGCACCACAACCCGCTGGCCCATCTCCGACGCTCCCCCGGTCCGGGTCGAACCCGACCTGCTCGCGCGCCTCCCCGACCGGCTGCGCGCGGCTCAACGGGTCTTCGACCGGACCGGGGGCCTGCACGCCGCCGCCCTGTTCGCCGAGGAGGGCGACCTGCTCGACATACGAGAGGACGTCGGCCGCCACAACGCGGTCGACAAACTGGTCGGCCGCGCCCTGCAGAACGGCGACCTGCCCCTCTCGCGCACGATCCTGCTGGTCTCGGGCAGGGCCTCCTTCGAACTGGCGCAGAAGGCCGTGATGGCCGGCATCCCCATCCTGGCGGCGGTCTCGGCACCCTCCTCCCTGGCCGTCGACCTGGCCGCGGAAACCGGCCTGACCCTGATCGGCTTCCTGCGCGGCACCTCCATGAACGTGTACGCGGGCGAGCACCGTCTCACCCTGCGGGCCGCGGCCACCCAGGGCTGACAGCACTCCCCGCGACACGATGGCGGGGCCCCGACGGCGGGGAGCGCCCCCTGCGCCGTCGGGGTCCTGCCTCAGTCGTGTCCGTGCCCTGTCAGCACTTCTCGCGCAACGAGTGCAGATGCGCGCTCGAACGGCGGGCGAAGGTGAAGGACTCGGCCGGGTTGTCGTGCTCGGCCTGCCAGTGGTGGGCCATGCGGTGACCGCGCAGCCGGGTCACGGCGGAGATGAACCGCTGGTAGTCGATGTCGCCGTCGCCGACGTCGGTCATGCGGTAGCCGTACGGGTTCGACGGGTCGCTCTCGCCGTCCTTGACGTGGAAGAGCGGGTAGCGGTCGGGCTGCCTGAGGACGTAGTTCAGGGGCTCGAACGGCGCGGGCGAGCCGTCGGGCCGCTTGGAGAAGCGGAACTGGCCGACGTACGCCCAGTAGATGTCCATCTCCAGGTAGACGAGGTCCGGGTCGGTCTCGGCGAGCAGGACGTCGTAGAGGCGGACCTTGGGGTTGTCGGTGGCGAAGGAGAACTCCTCGGAGTGGTTGTGCTGGTAGAACTTCATGCCCCGTGCCCGGGCCGCCGCGCCGTAGGTGTTGAAGTCCTCGGCGGCGCGCTTCCAGGCGTCGACGGTCGAGCCGTAGCGGAACGGGCCGGCGGCCGTGCCGACGTGCTTGAGGCCGAGGGCCTGGGCGTCGTCGAGGACCTTGGTCAGGTTCTGGGCGAACGTGTAGGCGTTCGGGTCGCTGGAGTAGTAGCCGACGTGGCTGCCGATCGGGTTCAGGCCGTGGTTCCGGGCCAGCCGCTTGAGCTGGGCGAGCGTGATGGGGCCCGCCGAGCCCTGGGTGTAGCCGGCGAACTCGACCTCGTCGTAGCCGTACTTCTCCAGTTCGGCGAAGACGGGGCCGAAGCCGAGGGTGGAGACCTTGTCGCGCAGGCTGTAGAGCTGGATGCCGAGTCGGCCGGGGGGCAGGACGGGGCGGCCGCGGCCCTGGGCGCCGGACGCCGTGTCGGTGGCGGCGGTCGCGGGGGTCGCGGCGGCGCCGAGCAGTGCGGCGGCGGTGGCACCGGCGGCCACGCCGAGCATGCCTCGTCTGCTGAGGCGGTGGGTGAGTTCGGGGTCGGGCTGGGAGAAGCGGCTCATACGTGGAACTCCTCTTGATCGCGTGGCGTTGTCAGTGGTGAGTGCTTCACTTGTGACCAGTCGGGACTGAGGGTCCGTCCTCAGTGAGACCGGCGAGTCGGAGCAGCAGTGACTTCACATCGGTGGCCGCGACGCGGTCGCCGACAGCGCGGGGGGTGGAGCAGATGAGGAGCGGACCGTCGTCGTCGCTCGCCGGGAGGCGGCCGTGGCTGCCGCGAATAGGTGAGGGGTCCAGGGGCACGACCGCCATGCGGTAGCGCATGCCGAGTTTCTTGCGCGCCAGCGCGGTGGCCGCCTTGACCTTGACGTAGGGGTCCAGGGGATCCATGAAGAGCTCGACCGGGTCGTAGCCGGGTTTGCGGTGGATCTCGACGAGCTGCGCGAAGTCGGGCGCGCGGGCGTCGTCGAGCCAGTAGTAGTACGTGAACCAGGCGTCGGGTTCCGCCACGGCGACGAGTTCGCCGGCGCGCGGATGGTCGAGGTGCTGGGCCTTCTTGCCCTCGTCGTCGAGGAGTTGCTCGATGCCGGGCAGGCCGTCGAGGGCGGCCCGGGTGGCGTCGAGGTCCTCGGGGCGGCGCACGTAGACGTGGGCGATCTGGTGGTCGGCGACCGCGAAGGCACGGGACGCCATCGGGTCGAGGTACTCCATGCCGTCCTGCGTGTGCACCTCCAGCAGGCCGGCGCGGCGCAGGGCGCGGTTGATGTCGACGGGCCGGTTCACGCGGGTGATGCCGTACTCGGACAGCGCGACGACAGTGCGGCCCTCGGCGCGGGCGTCGTCCAGGAGCGGTGCCATGGCGGCGTCCAGATCGGCGGCCGCCTTCAGGGAGCGCGGGTCGTCGGGGCCGAAGCGCTGCAGGTCGTAGTCGAGGTGAGGGAGGTAGCAGAGCGTCAGGTCGGGGTGCCGGGTGCGGATGATGTGGCGGGTCGCGTCGATGATCCACCGGCTGGAGACGAGGTCCGCTCCGGGGCCCCAGAAGTGGAAGAGGGGGAACGTGCCGAGTTTGTCGGTGAGTTCGTCGTGCAGCGCGGCCGGCCTGGTGTAGCAGTCGGGTTCCTTGCGGCCGTCGGCGTAGTAGACCGGACGGGGGGTGACGGTGATGTCGGTGTCGGCGCCCATGGCGTACCACCAGCAGATGTTCGCGACGGTGTAGCCGGGGTGGGCGCGGCGGGCGGCGTCCCAGAGTTTGTCACCTGCGACGAGGCCGTTGTGCTGGCGCCACAGGAGGACGTCGCCGAGTTCGCGGAAGTACCAGCCGTTACCGACGATGCCATGCTCGGAGGGCATGGTGCCGGTGAGGAACGTGGACTGGGCGGCGCAGGTGACGGCGGGGAGCACGGTGCCCAGCGGGGCGCGGGAGCCGGACTCGCCGAGCGCCTTGAGGTGGGGCATGTGGTCGAGGAGACGGGGGGTGAGGCCGACGACGTCGAGGACGAGGAGCGGTGTGGGGCGGTCCGCGGTGGCCGGGGCCGGGTGCTCATGGGTGCTCATGGCAGCTCCTTCAGGCCGAGGTCCGTCAACAGGTCGCGGGCGAGGGCGAGTTCGGCGGCGATGCCCTCGGCGAGCTGGCTGCGGCCGCGGGGGCGCAGCTCGGGCGGGAGGGCCTGCCAGGTGTAGGTCTCGACCTCCAGGTGGCGGGTGAGCGGGGCCGGGCCGCCGACGAGCCGGGCGAGTGCGGTCTTCAGCACCGGGAGTGTGGAGGTGAGGGGTGCGGCGGGGGCCGCGTGCAGGGGGACGT
>NZ_NGFN01000322.1 GCF_002148965.1 Streptomyces swartbergensis
GGCATGAGCCGGGCGACTGGGGGTAGCGGGGCTGGAGGTGGCCTGTCGGGGGACGGGAGCGGGCCGGAACTACGAGGGAGGGCCCGTGACGGCGACGACGCGCATCGGCACGACGACGGATTCCGCCACCGACACCGGTGAGGAACTGCCGCAGATCACCGAGCCGCAGAAGCTCGCCCCGCAGGACGCGCGTGGGCTGACCGGCCAGTTCCTCGAACGGCTCGCCGTGCTGGAGGAGGGCACGCCCGAATACCAGTACGCGCGCAACACGCTCATCGAGATGAACATGTCGCTGGTGCGGTTCGCGGCCCGCCGGTTCCGTGCGAGCGGCCAGGCGATGGAGGACGTCGTCCAGGTCGGTGTCATCGGGCTGATCAAGGCCATCGACCGGTTCGAGGTCTCCCGCGAGGTCCAGTTCACCAGCTTCGCGGTGCCGTACATCATCGGCGAGATCAAGCGGTTCTTCCGCGACACGTCCTGGGCCGTGCACGTGCCGCGCCGCCTCCAGGAGGCCCGTACGGAACTCGCCAAGGCCACCGAGGAACTGGCCTCCCGCCTCGGCCGCGCGCCGAAGGTCGCGGAGCTGGCGGCGCTGATGAACCTCTCGGAGGAGGAGGTCGTCGAGGCCCAGGTCGCGGCGAACGGCTACCTCTCCTCGTCCCTGGACGCCGCGATCACCGGCGACTCGGAGGACAGCGACACCACGCTCTCCTCGTTCATCGGCGAGGAGGACCCGGCCCTCGAACTCGTCGAGGACTTCCACGCGCTGGCCCCCCTGGTCGCCGAACTCGACGAGCGCCAGCGCCTCATCCTCCACCTCCGCTTCGTCGAGGAACTCACCCAGGCGGAGATCGGCAAGCGCCTCGGCATCTCCCAGATGCACGTCTCCCGCCTGATCTCCCGGACGGTGGCACGGCTGCGGTCGGGGATGCTGGCGACGGGCTAGAGGACGCAGAGGGGCCTTGGTGCCGTATGGCATCAAGGCCCCGAAGGAACCGGTAACTGCACCACCATCTGCCGGTCCTGGTCCTGCGCCGGCCTTCTGTTTCCGTGCCGTCGCCTCGTGGAACAACCTGGCTCCGACACTCCACCACCGGACCGTCACGCTTCAGCCGCTCCGACCACTGACCCACGGCCGTGCCGAGAGCGGCACGGCACGCGGTGAGGGCCCTGCCGGCGCGCGTCGGCAGGGCCCTCACTGTTCTGTTCGGCTTCGGCCCCGCGGTCAGCGGCGAGGCGAAGGGCCCGTGCTAGGCCACCGCGCCGACCGTGTTCTGCCGTCCGGAAGCGCGGCGGGCCGCCGAAGCGGGGCTGCGCCGGCCGCGTGAAGTGGCACTGCGCTTGGGACGTTCGACCACCGGCGCCTTGATGACGACCGGGACGCCGGAGGGCGCCTGGGCACCGGTGATGCGGTGCAGAGCCTCTTCGCCGGCGCGGACCTGGGTGGTCTGCGGGACGATGCCGGCCGCTGCCATGAGGCGGGTCATGTCGCGGCGCTGGTTCGGGGTGACCAGGGTGACGACACTGCCGGACTCGCCGGCGCGGGCGGTCCTGCCGCCGCGGTGGAGGTAGTCCTTGTGGTCGGTCGGCGGGTCGACGTTGACGACGAGGTCGAGGTTGTCGACGTGGATGCCGCGCGCCGCGACATTGGTCGCCACCAGCACGTTGACGTGTCCGGTCTTGAACTGCGCCAGCGTGCGGGTGCGCTGCGGCTGCGACTTCCCGCCGTGCAGGGCGGCGGCCCGTACCCCGCTGGTCAGGAGATGCTCGGTGAGGCGGTCGACGGCGTGCTTGGTGTCGAGGAACATGATCACCCGGCCGTCGCGTGCGGCGATCTCGGTGGTGGCCGTGTGCTTGTCGGCGCCGTGGACGTGCAGCACGTGGTGCTCCATCGTCGTGACCGCGCCGGCCGAGGGGTCGACGGAGTGAACCACCGGGTCCGTCAGATAGCGGCGGACGAGCAGGTCGACGTTGCGGTCGAGGGTGGCGGAGAACAGCATGCGCTGGCCCTCGGGGCGGACCTGGTCGAGCAGGGCGGTGACCTGCGGCATGAAGCCCATGTCGGCCATCTGGTCGGCCTCGTCGAGGACGGTGATGGAGACCTGGTTCAGCCGGCAGTCGCCGCGGTCGATGAGGTCCTTGAGGCGTCCCGGGGTGGCGACGACGATCTCGGCACCGCCGCGCAGCGCGCTCGCCTGCCTGCCGATCGACATCCCGCCCACCACCGTGGCCAGCCGCAGCTTCAGGGAATGGGCGTACGGGGTGAGCGCGTCGGTGACCTGCTGCGCCAGCTCACGCGTCGGTACGAGGATCAGCCCCAGCGGCTGCCTGGCCTCGGCGCGCTGCCCGGCCGTACGGGCCAGCAGCGCCAGCCCGAAGGCGAGGGTCTTGCCGGAGCCGGTGCGGCCACGGCCCAGGACGTCCCGGCCCGCGAGGGAGTTCGGCAGGGTCGCGGCCTGGATCGGGAACGGTTCACTCACGCCTTGCGAGCCGAGCGCGGCCAGCAGCTCCGCGGGCATGTCGAGGTCGGCGAAGGCCTCCACGGCGGGAAGCGCGGGGGTGATCGTCCTGGGGAGGGCGAACTCCCCCTGGATCGCGGCGGGTCGGCGGCCGTAACCGCCGGAGCGGCTCGGCCCGCCGGACCGGCGCGGGGCCGACGAGCCGAATCGGCTGCCACCCTTTCCGGAGTCGGCACTGCCGTTACGGGTGCGGGGGAAGCGGTCGTTCGTGCGTGTGCGGTTCATGCGGAACCTTCCTCGATGCGGCACATATCAAGGAATTCCCGCAGCGATGAGCGGCACGGAGAATTGCAAGAATTGGCCGATAGAACGTGAAAGCGAAGCTGGCCGGCGGAAAATATGTGCGGGCGCAGGCGCTGAAATGTCGGCGCGACCGGGGCGCCTGGGAAATGCGAGCAGCTGGGGCCCGCACCCCGAGGGATGCGGGCCCCAGCTGCACAATGCGCGTCAGTGTCAGGCGGGAACGATGTTCTCGGCCGTCGGGCCCTTCTGGCCCTGCGCGATGTCGAAGGTCACCTTCTGGCCCTCGAGCAGCTCGCGGAAGCCCTGGGCGGCGATGTTCGAGTAGTGGGCGAACACGTCAGCGCCGCCACCGTCCTGCTCGATGAAGCCGAAGCCCTTTTCCGCGTTGAACCACTTCACGGTACCAGCAGTCATGTCATATCTCCTTTGGGGCAGTGCATAGGGATCCGCACAGCGCGGACACCATGTCGCCGCGATGATCACCCCGCCCGGAAAAACGACCGGAAATACAAAAGTGCCCCCAGCGGCACGGAGGCCGACCGGAGAGCACTTGAAGTTTCGGGAACCACAACTGCAACTGAGATCGACAGTAGCACGCCGCAGCGGCCTGTGTGCGGTGAAGAATCCCACCCCACTTATTGCGGCAGAGAATCTGTCTGCGTGTTCCGTTGAAATCTCAGTTCGCGGGCACAGTTATTCTGAGTGCCGGTCTGCCGCACCCCCGGCAGCCGGGCTATCCACTGTGTCGTGCGGGAGCCCTCCCGCGAGGTCGGCACCACCGCGCGCCGCCCGGTCACAACCCGAGCCGGGGAGAGGGTGATCCGGGCCAGGGTGAGACGCTGACGCTGGCCTCCGGAGTGTCCGTCTCTGTCTGCAACTGGCTCCGGTAGTGGGGATGACCCTGTCGACGGCGGGGACGCGCGTGCGCATCACGGCTCTCGGGCCGGCCGCTTCCACTCCTGTACAGCCGCGGGCCCGGCTGGCAGATCGTCACCGGCCACGCCGACGCCTCCGGGCTCACCACCGATGAGTGCGGGCTGCGGGCGCAGTCAGGGACGAGCCGATGACCAGGCGACCCGGGCCGCCGCCCACCGCCCGCCGACGAGCTGACCTACGCCCCGCACCAGGGCTGGGCCTGCTGCTGGTGCGGCAGGCCGCTGTGGACCGCCCTAGGGGGCGTGAGCGTGGGCCGGGAGCGAGGCGCGAACGGCGGACTACTCCGCCTGCAAGCCCGTGCCGACCCAGACCACGCCGTACTCCAGGCGCCACTGACCCCCCGCTACCGGCAGCGCCACCGACCGCGCCGGTAGCGGGATGAGCCCGCCGAAGGTGCTGGGATCGCTCGTGGGACCCTCCCCCGCGAGCAATCCCGGAGAGGACACCGGAGGCGGGACAGGGGGGCCGTCCCCCGTGGGGCGGCCACCCACTCCCCTTCCCCCCAGGGGAGTTGAACGGTCCTCAGCTGGGATCCCCGCCAGCTGGGGGCCGTTCGCATGTTCAGCATGATCCTTTGACCCTCGGGCCAGCTACGGGCCGGCTAGCGATCACGAACACTGCTCAAAACGGGCGAAACCCCAGGTCGACGATGTCTGACCTGGGGTTTCTCTGTAGGCCCTGTGGGACTCGAACCCACAACCAATGGATTAAAAGTCCACTGCTCTGCCAATTGAGCTAAGGGCCCAGGCGATGTTGCCCCCACGAGCATAGCCGGACCAGGCCGAGTCTCCGATCGGGTATCGGTGACCCGGCCGTGCCGAGGGTGTGAAAACACCCTCCGGAACGGCGGAGCGCCGTGGCCCCGGGGGGACGGGGGCCACGGCGCTCGTCATGCCTGTGCGTCAGCTGTTGCGCTTCCAGCGCGGCTTGTCCTCGCGGCGCTGGAAGGAACCGCCGCCACGGTGGTCGTCACGACGCCCCTGCGGACGGTCGTGCCCGGGACGGTCGTGCCCGGGGCGGTCGTGCCCGCCGGCGCGGTAGCCCGGACGGTCGTCCCGGCGGTCCCGGTTGAAGGGACGGTCGCTGCCACGGTGCCCACCGCGCTCGTCCCGGCGGAAGCCACCACGGTCGTCACGACGCTCGAACGGACGCCCGCCACGGTCGTCACGACGCTCGAACGGACGCCCGCCACGGTCATCACGACGCTCGGCCGGACGGCCACCGCGGTCGTCACGACGCTCGAAGGAACGGCCGCCACGGTCGTCACGACGGAAGCCGCCGCGCTCACCACGGTCGCCCCGGTCCGCCCGGTCGTCCCGGCGGAAACCACCACGGTCGCGGTCACGGTCGAAGGAACGGCCGCCACGGTCACCGTCACGGTCCCGGTCGCGGTCCCGGTTGAACGCACCGCGGTCGTCACGACGCTCGAACGGACGGCCACCGCGGTCGTCACGACGCTCGAAGGAACGACCACCGCGGTCGTCACGACGGAAGCCGCCGCGCTCACCCCGGTCGTCACGACGCTCGAAGGACCGGTCGCGTCCGGCCCCGCCGCGCTCCTCGCGCCGCTCCCGCCGCTCGTACGGCGCGGGAGCCTCGGAGCGCTGCTCGCGCTCGACGTCCTGCGCGGTCCGCTGCTCCGGCACCGAGATCTCGACGCCGGCCACAACCTCCGCGGGCTCCCCGGCCACCACGGCCGCAGGGTCCTCGCCGCGCTCCCGAGCGACCCGCGCGAGCAGCCGGTCGGCCTCCTCACGCAGCTCGTTCGCACGCCGCTGCGCCCGCTCCAGCTCCTTGGTGAGCTGGGCGACCTCGCGCTCGGCCTGCTGCGCGGCGTTGCCCACGGACTCGGCCTGGACCTCGGTCATCGACCGGGCGCCGGTGATCTCGGCGACCTCCGGGTCGAAGGCCCCGGCGCTCTGGATGATGTGACGCCCGGCGTCGACGCCCGCGTCCTCCATCAGCCGGAAGATCTGACGCCGCTGGTGCGGCAGGGACAGGGACACGACCGTGCCCGTGCGGCCGGCACGCGCCGTACGGCCCGCGCGGTGCAGGTAGTCCTTGTGGTCGCCGGCCGGGTCCACGTTCAGCACCAGGTCGATGCCGTCGACGTGGATGCCGCGCGCCGCGACGTCGGTCGCGACGAGCACGTTGACGTACCCGTCCTTGAAGTCGGCCAGGGTCCGCGTCCGCGCGCCCTGGGTCATGCCGCCGTGCAGCGCGTCGGCCTTCACACCGGAGTCGCGCAGCTGCTCGGCGACGCGGTCGGCGCCCAGCTGGGTACGGACGAAGATGATGGTGCGGCCCTTGCGGGAGGCGATGGCCGCGGTGACCGGCGCCTTGTCCTTGGGCTTCACGATCAGGATGTGGTGCGACATGGTCGTCACCGCGCCCTGGGCGGCGTCCACCTCGTGGTGGACCGGGTCCTTCAGGTACCGGTCGACGAGGGTCTTGATCTCGTTCTCCATGGTCGCGGAGAACAGCATCCGCTGACCGCCCGCCGGGATCTGGTCGAGCAGCTCCGTCACCTCGGGCAGGAAGCCCAGGTCGGACATCTGGTCGGCCTCGTCGAGAACGGCGATCTGCACGTTCTCCAGCGAGCAGGCGCCGCGGTTGATGATGTCGCGCAGCCGGCCCGGCGTGGCGACGAGGACGTCGACGCCGCGCTCGAGGGCGTAGATCTGGTTGCCCATGGACGTACCGCCGCAGACGACCTTCATCTTGAGGCCGAGGACGTCGCCGTAGGGCTGGAGCGCGTCGGCCACCTGCATGGCGAGCTCACGCGTCGGCGTGAGGATGACGGCCCGCGGCTTGTGCTTCTCGGTGCGGCCGCCGGCCAGCGTGGCCAGGGTCGGCAGACCGAAGGAGAGGGTCTTGCCGGAGCCGGTGCGGCCACGGCCGAGGATGTCCTTGCCGACCAGGGCGTCCGGGATGGTCGCGGCCTGGATCGGGAAGGGGGTGGTCACACCGTTCTGCGCGAGCTTGCGCACGATGCCCTCGGGGAGACCGAGGCCGGCGAAAGTGAGTTCGGGGGTGTCGTCGGCTGCCTCGTTCTCGGGCACGACGATGTGATCAGTACTGGCGATGGACATGCGAATGCGAAACCTTCCGGAGTCTCGTCGGCACGCGCCCGTCAACTCCGTGATTCGCGATTCGCAATACGACCGCCTCAATGCGGTCCACCACGGCAAGGGAGAGAGTACGCGCCACACGGCGCGCTCTGCGGTGGCGCCGGGCAAGATGGGATCAAACGATCTGCCACCATACGCACTCCGGGCCCCACAAGGCAAACCGGACTGTGCAGGAGACAGCGGGCTGCTTTCCGACGGCCGGACAGCTTCCCGAATCCTCCCAACCACCCTCCGGCCGGAAATGTTCCCGCCGTGACGATGGACTCCGCCCTGCGCCGGCGACCGCCACTACGGCGCGCTCCCGGCCGTGCACCGGCGACCCCCGCTACAGCGCGCTCCCGGCTCTACGCCGGCGACCCCGCCTCCGGTGCCGGCTCACGCTGCGCCAGCTGCGGCCCCGGCGGCTCGTGCGCCGACGACGACGGCTCCGGCTTGTCCGTCGGCTCCGGCGACGTCGTCACCTCGGTCGGTGTCGGCGTGGGCTCGGGATCGGCCGACCGGGTGGGCGTCGGTGGAGCCGGCGGCTTCGGCGTCGGCCTGGCCGGCTTCCCCGGCTTGTCGCGCCCCGGCGCGGAGGCGCTCACCACGGCGGACGGCGACGCCCCGGGAGTCGCCGACTCCCCCGCCCCACCGCCCTTGCCCTTCTCGCCCTTCTTGCCCTTGCCGCGCCCGCGCTCGCCGTCGGCCGCCGCCGCATCGAGCCCGGTACCGCCGCCCGACGCCGCCGAGCCACCGTCGGGCGCCTCGCCGCCCCGCTGCCCGGCGGAGTGCGACGGCTTGACGCTCCCGCCCGCGTCGCCGTCGCCGACGCTCATGCAGCCGGCGGCAGCGGCGACGGCCACGACCGTGGCGGCCAGACGGACGGGTACGTACAAGGGGCGCACGGGGCCACCTCCGGGAAGGGTGAGGGAGTCAACACCTCCAACTCCCGCCGCCCACAAGAGGACACGCGCCCCGCATTCACAGCCCGCTCAGCCGTAACCCAGGGCGTGAAGGCGCGCGTCGTCGATGCCGAAGTGGTGCGCGATCTCGTGCACCACTGTGATCTCCGTCTCGGCGACGACGTCCTCCCGCGACTCGCACATCCGCAACGTCGGATTCCGGTAGATGGTGATGCGGTCCGGCAGCACACCGGCGTACCACTCGCCCCGGTCGGTCAGCGGGGTCCCCTCGTACAGCCCGAGCAGCTCGGGATCGTCCGACGGCGGATCGTCCTCGACGAACACCGCGACGTTGTCCATCAATCGCGTCAACTCCGGCGGGATCCGGTCGAGCGCCTCGGCAACCAGTTCCTCGAACTCCTCGCGCGTCATCTCCAGCACAGGCCCATTGTCGGCCACGACACAGCCGTACGAGAGCCATCCGGCGTCGCATATCCGGCCCGTCACTTGGGCATACGGGACCAATGGCCCGCGTCCCCGCCGCAGTCCTGAGTGTCCTGAACCCGATCCGCAAGGCCCCGCGCACCCTCGCCCGCCGCTACCGCTCCCGCCAGGCCCCGGCCACGATCGAACTCGTGTCGCAGCCGCACCCCTGGTCCCGCGCGGTGGGACTCGTGGCCGTCGTCCTCCTCGGTGCCTGGCTGGGCCTGCTGGTCGTGGGCAATGTCCGGGTCCCGGTCGGCCCCATGAACACCACCATGACCCTGCGCCCTTCCTTCACGGGCGGCACCAAGATCAACATCTCGCCTCTGGGTGCCCTTCAGCTGGACAGCCACATCGCTCCCGTCCGCCTGGACGTGAACGTCGACCAGCTCGACCCGGAGCGCTCCCGGGCCCTGGTCGACCACCCCGAACGGCTCTCCGGCCTCCAGGACGAGGTCACCGAGGACGTCGGACGCGGCACTCTCGACCTGGCCGTCCGCTCGGGCGTCGCCGTCGTCGGCGGCGCCACCGCACTCGGCCTCGCGGTCTACCGCCGGCCCCGCCGCGCCCTGGCCGCCGGCGGCCTCGCGCTCACCCTCCTCGCCGCCTCGGGCGGCACGGCGTACGCCACCTGGCGCCCCGACTCCGTCCTGGAACCCAAGTTCTCCGGACTGCTCACGTCGGCCCCCTCCCTGGTCGGCAACGCGCGCAGCATCGTCACCGAATTCGACGTCTACCAGAAGGAATTGGCCCGCCTGGTCACCAACGTCACCAAGCTCTACGACGCCACCTCGACCCTCCCGGCCTACGCGCCCGACCCCTCCACCATCCGGGTCCTGCACGTCTCCGACATCCACCTGAACCCGGCGAGCTGGAAGATCATCGCCTCGCTGGTGGAGCAGTACAAGGTGGACGTGATCGTCGACTCGGGCGACACGATGGACCACGGCACGGCCGCCGAGAACGGCTTCCTGGACCCCATCGAGGACCTCGGGGCCCCCTACGTCTGGGTCCGCGGCAACCACGACTCGATGATCACCCAGCGCTATCTGGAGGGCCTGAAGAACGTCCACGTCCTGGACGACGGCCGGGCCAAGACGATCGAGGGCCTGCGCTTCGCGGGCATCGGCGACCCGCAGTTCACCCCGGACCGCTCGAAGCAGCCGGGCAACGAGCAGTCCCAGGAGCTGGCCGGATCCCGCCTGGCCACGGCCCTGCGCGACCAGCGCACGGCGGGAACCCCGGTGGACATCGCCATCGCCCACGAGCCGTCGGCGGCCCGCGAGGTCGACGGCGAGGTGCCGCTGGTGCTGGCCGGCCACGTCCACCACGACGAGATGGAAGTCCTGAAGTACGGCACCCGACTGCGCATCGAGGGCTCCACGGGCGGCAGCGGCCTGCGCGCCATCGAAGGCAAGCACCCCGACCCCATCGAGGCGTCGATCCTGTACTTCGACCGGGACAACCGCCGCCTCCAGGCCTGGGACGAGATCGAACTGGGCGGTCTCGGCCTGACGACAGCCGAGGTCAGCCGCCACATCCCGGAGGAGAACCAGCCCGGCGCGACCCAGTCCCCGACCACCCCCACGACAG
>NZ_NGFN01000323.1 GCF_002148965.1 Streptomyces swartbergensis
CCGGTGATGATCGCAACCGGCATGATCCGCTCCCTCGTCGTGATCGGGTGCACTCAACGTAGGAACAGGACCACCCCGACCGCCTCGGACGCGGGCCGCAGACCACCGGGTCCCTTCGCCCTACGCCACCGGCCCGGCGCCCCCGGTCCTACGCCACGCCGCCCGGCCGCATCGGCCCCGCGACCTAGGCCCACCGGACCGGGCGCCCGCCGCCGGCGGTCCGATCCGCGCTGTCACAGCCCGCCGGTACCGTGAGGACATGAGTCACGGTCCCCGGTCCGGCCTCGCCGCGGTGAGCTCCGCGCTGCTGGCCATGAGCAGGCATCTCGAGGTGCGCGACGTCCTCAAGACGATCGTCGCCTCGGCCCGCGAGCTGCTCGACGCGCAGTACGCCGCGCTCGGCGTCCCGGACGACCACGGCGGCTTCGCCCAGTTCGTGGTCGACGGCGTCAGCGAGGAGCAGTGGAAGGCCATCGGCCCGCTCCCGCGCCAGCACGGCATCCTCGCCGCGATGCTCCACGAGGCCAGGGCCGAGCGCCTCGCCGACGTCCGCAAGGACCCCCGCTTCGAGGGCTGGCCGAGCGCCCACCCCGACCTGGTCGACTTCCTGGGCCTGCCGATCCGTGACGGCGACGAGGTCATCGGCGCGCTGTTCCTGGCCAACAAGCTGCGTCCTGTGGGGGAACACCCCCCATGCCCCAAGCCCGAGGGCGGTTGCGGCTTCACGGCCGACGACGAGGAACTGCTCGGCATCCTCGCCCAGCACGCGGCGATCGCCCTCACCAACGCCCGCCTCTACGAACGCAGCCGCGAACTCACCATCGCCGAGGAACGCTCCCGCCTCGCCCACGAACTGCACGACGCGGTCAGCCAGAAGCTCTTCTCCCTCCGCCTGACCGCCCAGGCCGCGGCCCGCCTGGTGGACCGGGACCCCTCCCGCGCCAAGGGCGAACTCCAGCAGGTGGCAGCCCTCGCCGCCGAGGCCGCCGACGAACTGCGCGCCGCCGTCGTCGAGTTGCGCCCCGCCGCCCTCGACGAGGACGGCCTCGTGGCCACTCTCCGGACGCAGGTCCAGGTCCTCGACCGCGCCYACTCCGCCCACGTCACCTTCGCCGCCCGCGGCGTGAAGGCCCTGCCCGCCTCCCAGGAGGAGGCCGTCCTGCGGGTCGCCCAGGAGGCCCTGCACAACGCCCTGCGCCACTCCGGCGCCGACCACGTCGACGTGACCCTGGACCGTCACGGCGGCGGAGCCGTCCTGCGGGTCACGGACGACGGCAGCGGGTTCGACCCGATGGCGGTCCGCCGCGCGGGGCGCCATCTGGGCCTGGTCTCGATGCGGGACCGGGCTAGCGGGGCCGGCGGCACGCTGACCGTGGAATCGGCGCCCGGCAAGGGCACCACGATCGAGATGGAGGTCCCCGGTGGCTGACGCAATCAAGGTGCTGCTCGTCGACGACCACCAGGTCGTCCGCCGGGGCCTGCGCACGTTCCTGGAGGTGCAGGACGACATCGAGGTCATCGGTGAGGCGGCGGACGGTGCCGAAGGAGTCGACCGTGCTGAGGAGTTGCGGCCCGACGTCATTCTCATGGACGTCAAGATGCCGGGCATGGACGGAGTCGACGCCCTGCGCAGACTCCGCGAACTGGACAACCCCGCGCGCGTGCTGATCGTCACCAGCTTCACCGAGCAGCGCACGGTGGTCCCGGCCCTGCGCGCGGGTGCCGCCGGCTATGTCTACAAGGACGTCGACCCCGACGCCCTCGCCGGAGCCATCCGCTCCGTCCACGCCGGGCACATCCTCCTCCAGCCGGAGGTCGCCGACGCCCTGCTGTCCCAGGAGGAGGCCAACTCGGGCCCCGGCAGGGCCGGTTCGCTCACCGAACGGGAGCGCGAGGTGCTCGGCCTGATAGCGGACGGCCGCTCCAACCGGGAGATCGCCCGCGCCCTCGTCCTCTCCGAGAAGACCGTCAAGACCCACGTCTCGAACATCCTGATGAAACTCGATCTGTCCGACCGAACGCAGGCAGCCCTGTGGGCCGTTCGCCATGGCGTGACCGGCTGACACGCTCATCCCACGGCAACACGGAGGGTTCCGTTCCGGACTGAGATTCATACCGTCGTGGGAATGTCCCCCACATGGCGCATCCTCGGTGGATCTCCGCCGTTCTCCAGTGCGTGCTGCGGCGCCTGCCGCGGCAATCGCAAGGAGGGCTCAGAAGTGAAGAACCTGAAGAAGGCCGCTGCCGTGACGATGGTGACCGGTGGCCTGCTGGCCGCGGGCGCGGGCATCGCCTCCGCCACCAGCGCGCACGCCGACGGCCAGGCCGTGGGCTCCCCGGGCGTCGGCTCGGGCAACGTCGTCCAGGCCCCGGTGCACGTCCCGGTCAACGTGTCCGGCAACAGCGTGAACGTCGTGGGCATCCTGAACCCCGCCTTCGGCAACCACGCCGTCAACCACTGACGCTCCACCTCCGTCTCCGAGCCGGAGGTGACCCCGGCCTCCCAGCAACGCCTGGGAGGCCGGTCTGGTCTGCTCAGCTGCGGGCAGCCGTGCCGCTTGGGCGGCACGGGTGGGCGCAGCGGCACCCCGCAGCGCCGGGTTGCGCACCCACTCGCCCTCAGGACAGACGCAGAGCACCTGCACAACCGACAGTCACCGCACCGCACCCCCGCTCAGCACCAACGCCGAGCACCAGAAACCCCAGTCACCGCACCCCCCGCTCCCGCTCCTCCACAACGGAGTTGTACGCCGCGACCTGCGCCCGCCGAGCCGTCCGCTCCACCGGCCGCAACGCCTCCCGCCGCGCAGAGATCTCGGACGCACTCACCGCACCCCCGGGCCCACTCTCCGTCGCCACATCGATGAGCGTCCCCACCCGCTGCGCCAACTCCAGCACCCGCACCGCCCGCGACGGATACCCGGGCGCCAGCACCTCCCGCCCCCGCTCGGCCCGCGCCCGATACGCGTCGACCGCCGCCTCCGCCACCGGCCCCGACCCGGCCACATCCAGCCGCGTCAGCGCCTCGGTCGCCTCCCTCAGGGCCTCCGCGAGCTCCCGCTCCGCCTCACCCAGCGACGGCACATCCGCGGGCGGCGCCTCCCGCACGGGCAGCACATGCCACACCACCTCGACCTGCACACCCTCGGGCCCGGCCTCGTACACGTCCGGCACCAACCCCAAGGCGGCCCCGTAACAGACCACGGCCTCCTCGGCCTCCAGCGCCCGCGCGTTGAACTCCGGCGGCCCGCTCAGCCCCAGCGGATGCCCCGGCGCGGGCAGCGCCACCCGCAGCCCGGTCACCCCGAGCGTCCGCAGCCGCCCCAGTGCGAGCGTCAGCCCGACCTGGCCCGACTCACCCGGCAGCCCCTCCACCCGATGCACCGCGTCCTCACCGACGATGGCGAGCACGGCGTCGTCCGGAGAGACAAGTCCGGCCAATAGGGCATTTCCCCAAGCTGCGAGACGTCCAGCGCGCGGTTCCGTGAGCATGCTCCCACCCTAGGACCCTCCAAGGACCGGACCGAGGGAATGTCCGGGCCGAACGGTGGCGTAGATTTCATGGAGGGCTGCGCCCACCGGCGCGGCGGACCGAGCCACAGGCTTACGCGACAGCCGAGACCGGCCACACTGCAAGGGGAGACAACGCGCTCATGAGCGATGTTCTGGAGCTTCAGGACGTATCTGTGGTCCGCGAGGGCCGGGCTCTGGTGGACCAGGTCTCCTGGTCGGTCAAGGAGGGCGAGCGCTGGGTCATCCTGGGCCCGAACGGCGCCGGCAAGACCACCCTCCTCAACCTCGCTTCCACCTACCTCTTCCCCAGCTCGGGCACCGCCGCCATCCTCGGCGAGACCCTCGGCAAGCCCGGCACCGACGTCTTCGAGCTGCGGCCGCGCATCGGCATGGCCGGCATCGCCATGGCCGACAAGCTCCCCAAGCGCCAGACGGTCCTGGAGACGGTGCTGACCGCCGCGTACGGCATGACCGCCACCTGGCACGAGGACTACGAGGAGATCGACGAACAGCGCGCCCGCGCCTTCCTCGACCGCCTCGGCATGAGCGAGTACCTGGAGCGCAAGTTCGGCACGCTCTCCGAGGGCGAGCGCAAGCGCACCCTCATCGCCCGCGCCCTGATGACCGACCCCGAACTGCTGCTCCTCGACGAGCCCGCCGCCGGCCTCGACCTCGGAGGCCGCGAGGACCTCGTCCGCCGCCTCGGGCGTCTCGCCCGCGACCCGATCGCCCCCTCGATGCTCATGGTCACCCACCACGTCGAGGAGATCCCCCCGGGCTTCACGCACGTCCTCATGATCCGCCAGGGCAAGGTGCTGGCCGCCGGCCCGATGGAGCTCGAACTCACCTCCCGCAACCTCTCCCTCTGCTTCGGCCTCCCGCTCGTCGTCGAACAGGCGGGCGAGCGCTGGACGGCACAGGGCCTCCCGCTGTCCTGACCCGGCCCGCCGCTTCACAAATCCCAAAGTAAGAACGGCATTTCACACGCCGGGCGCCCTGTCGGCGACGGGGCCGTCGGACCTACCATGACCACGTGGAAATCGACGCATGGCTGTGGTGGCTGATCGGCGCGACAGCGCTCGGCATCGCGCTCGTGGTCACCGCGATGCCCGAACTCGGCATGCTCGCGGTGGGCGCCATCGGCGCCGCGGTGGTCAGCGGGGTCTTCGGCGGCGGAGCCGTCGCCCAGGTCGTCGTCTTCGCCGTCATCTCGACCGCGGGCATCGCCGTCGTACGGCCCATCGCGAACCGGCATCGCGCCCAGCGACCCCAATTCGCCACCGGTGTGGACGCGTTGAAGGGCAGACAAGCCGTCGTCCTGGAACGTGTCGACGCCTCCGGCGGCCGGATCAAGCTGGCCGGAGAGGTCTGGTCCGCCCGCGCCCTCGACACCGACCGCGCCTACGAAGTAGGCCAGGAAGTAGACGTCGTGGACATCGAGGGAGCCACCGCGATCGTCATGTGACCTCGCAGGACGTAACTGGAGTGAACTCCTCGCCAGCTACGCGACGGTCTGACAGACTCGACCAGCAAGATCTTCGACAACCATAAGAGCTGCCGAAGGCGCCGAAGCGGAGAAGGGACACGGGGAACGACGATGGAACCGGTCATCATCGTCCTGATCATTCTGGTGGTGTTGGTCTTCATCGCCCTGATCAAGACGATCCAAGTCATCCCACAGGCCAGTGCGGCCATCGTCGAGCGCTTCGGCCGCTACACGCGGACGCTGAACGCCGGCCTCAACATCGTCGTCCCGTTCATCGACACCATCCGCAACCGCATCGACCTGCGCGAACAGGTCGTGCCCTTCCCGCCGCAGCCGGTGATCACCCAGGACAACCTGGTCGTCAACATCGACACGGTCATCTACTACCAGGTGACCGACGCCCGCGCCGCGACGTACGAAGTCGCCAGCTACATCCAGGCGATCGAGCAGCTCACGGTCACCACGCTCCGCAACATCATCGGCGGCATGGACCTGGAGCGGACCCTGACCTCCCGCGAGGAGATCAACGCGGCCCTGCGCGGCGTCCTCGACGAGGCCACCGGCAAGTGGGGCATCCGCGTCAACCGCGTCGAACTCAAGGCGATCGAGCCGCCCACCTCCATCCAGGACTCGATGGAGAAGCAGATGCGCGCCGACCGCGACAAGCGCGCCGCGATCCTCCAGGCCGAAGGTGTCCGGCAGTCCGAGATCCTGCGCGCCGAAGGTGAGAAGCAGTCGCAGATCCTGCGCGCCGAAGGTGAGGCCAAGGCGGCCGCCCTGCGCGCCGAGGGCGAGGCCCAGGCCGTCCGTACGGTCTTCGAGGCCATCCACGCCGGCGACCCGGACCAGAAGCTGCTCTCCTACCAGTACCTCCAGATGCTCCCCAAGATCGCCGAAGGCGACGCCAACAAGCTCTGGATCGTCCCCAGCGAAATCGGCGACGCCCTCAAGGGCCTGTCCGGCGCCATGGGCAACTTCGGTGGCCTGGGCGGCGGTTCCGGCGGCAACTCAGGCGCGTCCGGGGGCGGCGTCCCCGCCCAGGAACGCCGCGAGAAGCCGTCCCTCGACTGACCCGGCACGCATGAAGGGGGCCCGCTTCCCAAAGGAAGCGGGCCCCCTTCATGCGACAGCCAGTCAGTCAGCCAGCCAGACTAGGCCGCAGGCTGGGCCAGCCACTCCGGCAGCGCGTCGAAGTCGTCCTGCCCCAGCGCCAGCAGCATCGCGTCCGCCGGAGTCGGCTCGAACGGCTGCCGCAGCAGCGGCATCCCCGCCTCCTCCGGAGTCCGGTTCGCCTTGCGGTGGTTGTCCTGAGCACACGAGGCCACCGTGTTCAGCCACGTGTCCTGACCGCCCTGCGACCGCGGCACCACGTGGTCCACGGTCGTCGCCCGCCTCCCGCAGTACGCGCACCGGTGCCGGTCCCGGACCAGCACACCCCGCCTCGACCACGGCGCTCGTCTTCGGAAGGGCACCCGTACGTACTGGCAGAGCCTGATCACACGGGGCGCCGGTATGTCGACCGCGGCTCCCCGCATCCGCAGTTCGGGGTGGGCCTGCTCGACGACGGCCTTGTCCTGAAGCACCAGAACGACGGCTCGGTTAAGCGTCACCGTCGACAGCGGCTCGAAGCTCGCGTTGAGTACCAGCGTGTCCCGCATACCAGCCCACCTCCCGTGTGCACCGGCCCACCCCCTGGCGGGCTGGGATCAACTCTGGCCGGGCACGCCGAGATGGACAACGCAATATCTGCTGCTCCCACGAGGGGTGACCCCCGCGACCCCCGGCAACAAAAATGCCCGCTCCTGATCAATTCCAAGACCAGGAGCGGGCAAACGTTCCGTGAACGCTGGGATAGAGCGGCGGCCTGCTCAGCCCTCGGCGGGCACCTCGTACTCACCGATCAGCTGGGCCCGCCCGATCGTGTGGAACCGCAGGTTGAAGCCCACGACGGCCGGCGAAGCCTCCGCGTCCGGCCCGAGCTTCTCCTGGTCCACGGCATACACCGTGAACACGTACCGGTGCGGCCCGTCCCCGGGCGGCGGCGCGGCACCGCCGAACTCCTTGCCGCCGTAGTCGTTACGAGCGTGGATCGCACCCTCGGGCAGACCCTCGAACTTGCCGCTGCCCGCACCCGCCGGCAGCTCGGTCACCGACGCCGGGATGTCGAACAGCACCCAGTGCCAGAACCCGCTGCCCGTCGGAGCGTCGGGGTCGTAGCAGGTCACGGCGAAGCTCTTGGTCTTGGGCGGGAAGCCCTCCCACCGCAGCTGCGGCGAGGTGTTGCCGGCCGCGTAGACCTGAGCGTCCTTGAGCGTCGCCCCCTCCTGGACGTCCTCGCTCGTCACCGTGAACGACGGCACGGGCGGATGGAAGTCGTGGGGGAGCGGCCGCCGCTTGAGCTCGGTCACCTCGGTACCTCCTGGATCGGTTCTTGCAGTCGATCCCGAGCCTAGGCCCTCTCCTAGAACCAGCTGCGCTTGCTGCCGACCTCGGAGAGCCACTGGTTGATGTACGCCGTCCAGTCGGTCCCCTGGTAGTCGTTCAGCCCCACCTGGAAGGACCGGAAGGTGTCGCTGCCCTCGCTGAACAGCCCCGGCTTCTTGTCCATCTCCAGCACCACGTCCATGGCGTGCTGGTCGGCCACGAAGCTCAGCTCGACCTGGTTCAGCCCCCGGTACTGCTGCGGCGGGTAGAACTCGATCTCCTGGTAGAACGGCAGCTTCTGCCGCGTACCCCGGATGACACCGCGCTCCATGTCCGCGTTCTTGAACCGGAAGCCCAGCTGGATGAACGCGTCCAGGATCGCCTTCTGCGCCGGCAGCGGGTGCACGTTGATCGGGTCCAGGTCACCGGAGTCCACCGCCCGCGCGATCTCCAGCTCCGTGGAGACCCCGATGTGCATCGAGCGCAGCTCCTGCCCGTCGATCGTCGTGATCGGCGTCTCCCACGGAATCTCCAGCCCGAACTGCACCGCGTGCACCGCGTTCGCCTGAAGCTCGAACGCCCCGCCCAGCCGCGACTTCGTGAACTCGATGTCCTGCTTGTACTCCTGGTCGCCGCTCTCCACCTCGACCTTGGCCTGCAGCCCTACCGAGAGCCCCTCGATCTGCTGGTTCACGGACCCGCCCTGAATCCGCACCTCACCCTGGACGACACCGCCCGGCACGACGTTGACCTCGTGCAGCACCGTCTCGACGGAAGCCCCGCCGGCCCCCATGCTCGCGAGCAGCTTCTTGAACGCCATGTCTCTCCCTCTCGCCCACTACGGGTGGATCCTTGATCCGTACAAACGCGATCCGGCCGTGGCCGGTTCCATGCCCTCACCCTGGCAAGGCCGGCGCCCTGAGGCCACCCCGCCGCGCCACCCGTCTCCAGTACCCTCGGAGGGCATGATCGCGACCCCCGACCGTACGCCCCTGTCCAGGGAGTTCTTCGACCGGCCCGTCCTCGATGTCGCCCCCGACCTCCTCGGCCGCATCCTGGTACGCACCACCCCGGACGGTCCGATCGCCCTTCGCCTCACAGAGGTCGAGGCCTACGACGGTGCCGACGACCCCGGCTCCCACGCCTATCGCGGCCGGACGGCCCGCAACGGCGTGATGTTCGGTCCCCCCGGGCACGTATACGTCTACTTCACGTACGGCATGTGGTTCTGCATGAACCTGGTGTGCGGTCCCGAGGGCAAGGCGAGCGCGGTCCTGCTGCGCGCCGGCGAGATCATCGAGGGCGCCGAGCTGGCCCGCACCCGTCGACTCTCGGCCCGCAACGACAAGGAACTGGCCAAAGGCCCGGCCCGTCTTGCCACGGCCCTGGGCGTGGACCGCTCCCTGGACGGCACGGACGCCTGCACCTCCGACGCCACACCCCTGAGGGTCCTCACGGGTACGCCCGTACGCCGTGACCAGATACGCAACGGCCCACGCACCGGAGTCGCGGGCGACGGCGGCAACGGCGACATCCACCCCTGGCGCTTCTGGGTCGCCAACGACCCGACGGTGAGCCCCTATCGGGCCCATGTCCCGAGGCGCCGCCGAAGTTGACGCGTCCCCGCAGGATGCGTAATGTATCCCGAGCCGCTTGACCCGGGTACGGCATTCGCCAGCAGCCGGAAGCGGCCAACCCACTACCTAGCCACTCCCCTCAGCAGGGGTGAATTCGGCGTGCTCGCACGTCTGAATTCGGCGCCAACGGACTCGATTATGAGTTGGACGGCGAATCGGTTAACGTAGTGAATGTCGAAAGGCCGACGAGCGAAAGCCAAGGCCGCCCGGCAAATCCCGCCGACAGGGAATCGGATCGAGAAAAGGATCTGATAGAGTCGGAAACGCAAGACCGAAGGGAAGCGCCCGGAGGAAAGCCCGAGAGGGTGAGTACAAAGGAAGCGACCGTTCCTTGAGAACTCAACAGCGTGCCAAAAGTCAACGCCAGATATGTTGATACCCCGTCTCCAGCATCAGCTGGGGCGAGGTTCCTTTGAAAAAACACAGCGAGGACGCTGTGAACGGTCGGGCTTATTCCGCCTGACTGTTCCGCTCTCGTGGTGTCGACCGGATTACCGGTACACATTCACGGAGAGTTTGATCCTGGCTCAGGACGAACGCTGGCGGCGTGCTTAACACATGCAAGTCGAACGATGAACCACTTCGGTGGGGATTAGTGGCGAACGGGTGAGTAACACGTGGGCAATCTGCCCTGCACTCTGGGACAAGCCCTGGAAACGGGGTCTAATACCGGATACTGACCACCTTGGGCATCCGAGGTG
>NZ_NGFN01000324.1 GCF_002148965.1 Streptomyces swartbergensis
GTCGGGGTCCTCGTGGCGGGGATCTAGCCAGGCGTCGTAGTGGTCGGGGGTGAGTGCGAGGGGCATGCGGGGGTGGATGCGGCCGGCGGCGTCGGTGGCCTCCGTGGTGATGACGGTGCAGGTCATCAGCCAGGCCGCAGGGTCGTCGTCTGGCTTGATCTCCGGGTTGCGCCAGTATTCGTACAGGCCGGCGAGCGCCAGCACCTGCCCGTCCTCTGGGTGAATGAAGTAGGGCTGCTTGCGGGCTTTGCCCGACTTCTTGTCCTTGATCTGCTCCCATTCGTAGAAGCCGTCAGCGGGCAGCAGGCAGCGGCGTTTGACGAACGCTCGGCGGAAGGCGGGCTTCTCGTGGACGCTCTCGACCCGCGCGTTGATCATCCTCGCGCCGACCTTCACGTCCTTCGCCCACGACGGCACCAGCCCCCATCGCAGCGGCCGCAGCTGCCGACGCAGCGACGCGGTGTCGTCACTTCCGCGTGGGGGGCGCTCCAGCACGGCCCACACGTCGTCGGTCGGGGCCACGTTCCAGCTCGGTGCCAGCGTCTCCTCGGGATGCCAGTCGGTGACGCGGAACAGCTGGGCCAGGTCCTCAGGGCTGCGGGTGGAGACATAGCGGCCGCACATACCGCCACTGTGCCACTGCGCTTGGCGACGCGGCGGTCGGCATGACGATGCGCGTGGCGTGGCCTGGCCCGACCCCGGTAGCCGAGCGTGCGCCGGGGCCCTGACGTGATCAAGCCCTCCGCGGCGTGGCGGCGGTGCGCACTGCGTCGTAGTACCCCCAGGCCATCTGGGGCCATCCGGGGCCAGATGGCCCGGCGTCGGTGCCGGCCCTCGAGGAGCGTCAGGCGGCGCCGTCGGGGCGCCGCGACCGGCTGCCCGCCGCTGCCCAGGGGCATCCCCGCTACGGTCGTTGCCAGGCGCCGCTGCCCCGGATCGGCTATGCCACCGTCAGTGACTTCACGGACTCGCCGAGAAAGCGCAGCGCCGGGTCGGGGTTGACCTCTGGGCCACGTGGTTCGGGCCCTGCCGCATGGTCAGTCCCACGCTGGAACAGGTCGCCAGGGATCTCGCCGGTCGCATCAAGCCCGCCTGGCTCGCCTGCGTTGGTGCCACGCTGCGGCGGTGAGGCGATCCTGGGCCTTCCGGCCCAGCCCGCCGGGCGATCTTGGTGTGGGTCCCGCAGGATGGTGCCGGTTGCCTGGCCGTGAGGGCGCTCGGGGTGGCCGCTTTCCGTGTGCGGCGGATTGCCGCCTCACCTTTCCGCAGGGAGCACCGTATGGCTGTGATGACGGAGGAACTCGTACCGGTACTGGAGGATGCGCGCCAGGCGCATGCCGCGGTCCTCGACCGGTTGCGGGCGGATGCGACGGTTACGCCGCCGGGCCCGTACCGGCAGATGCTCGAGCGCCAGGCCGCCGAGGTCCAGATCAGCGTCCAGCGCATCAAGCGTCAGGAGCGCGCTCTGCACTCGCGGGGCGTCCTGGGCACCGCGGCGAGTGTGACGCGCTCCGTCTCGCGGGGGGCGGTGCGCACGGCGATGCTGCCGCTGTCGATCGGGTCGGTGGTCGTCCGGAGGATGCTGCCCGGCGGGGGCCCGGCCGATCCGCGACGGCTGATGAGGAACGTGGAGGACGAGTACGCGGCTGCGGCGCGGGCCATGGCGGTGTGCCGGGCCGGGGAGGCCCTCGCCGAGCAGATGCACGACCAGCTCACGGCCGACCTGCTCGGCTCGCTGCGCCACCAGGACGAGGAACTGCTGCGGGAGCTGGAGGAGAGCCTCGCCGAGCACGCCCGCGCTGTGGCGGCGTCCACTGATGGCCACGGCCCGCGTGAAGGTGGTAACGGCGGTCTGGCCGGCACAGCGGTTCAGACGGTGTGGAGCGCTTTCGACCGGGCACGGGACGTCACCGAGCGCGGCATCCGGCAGATCCGGGATGCGGCCGAGGGCGCGGGGCGGGAGAGGCCCGAGCCCGGCCCCATGGCCGAGGAGGTCCTCGGAGCGGTCAGGCGGGAGGAGGACCTGCCGATTCCCGGGTTCAGCCAGCTCAGTACGCAGCAGCTCCAGAGGCGGCTGCGCACGCTGTCCCAGCTGGATCTGACCGTGATCGAGGGCTACGAGCGTGCGCATGCGCGCCGGAAGAGGGTGCTGGAGACCATCGAGCAGCTGCGCGAAGCGGAGCCGTGGACCGGCTACGACGCCATGGACACGGACGAGATCACCGCGAGCCTGCAGGACGCTCCCTCCGGCGTGGCCCGTCAGGTGCTGGAGTACGAACAGCGCCACCGGCAACGCCAGGAGATCATCTCCGCCGCCGAGGCGCGCGCGTCGGCCTGACCGAGAGCCGCCCTGGGATTGTGTGGCAGGTCCCAGGGCGGCTGCCACCGCGGCGGCGAAGTCGTACGTCGCCGGGCAGGGGGAGAGTCCCCGCCTCCGCGGGGAGGGATCACTCTCCGGCCGTGATCTCGCTGCGGCGCGGCTTGCCCGCTTCGGCCTTGGGGACCTTGACGGTCAGCACGCCGTCGCTCAAGGTCGCCTCGACGCCTTCGGCGTTGATGTCGCCGGGCAGCAGGGTGCGGTACTCGAACCGGTCGGTCCGGCGTGTGCCGCGGCGCAGGACGCCGGTGCGCTCGCGTTCCTCACCAGAGATGCTTTTTTGCGGTATTCCCGCGCAGAAGACCTGACACCGCCTGGGCGCTCCAATTCGGTCTCATCGTCCGTCGGAGCGGCCGGGTTCCGGCTGCGGATGCGTCTCGGGTTCGGTGGCGTGCAGGATCGTGTGGGCGACCAGTTCGGGCGCGTCCAGCATCGGCACGTGACCGCAGCCGGCCAGCGGCACCAGGCGGGCCGTCGGGATCATCGCTCGGGCCCGGGTCGCCTGCCGAGGCGGCAGGAGGCGGTCGCGGGTGCCCCAGGCGATCGTCACTGGCACGTCGGGGATGTCGCCGGTGAACAGACCCGGAGCACGCCCGGCCTCCAAGGTCGCCCTGAACGCCACCGCGCTCCGCAACGTCCGCAGCGCCGCGACGACCGCGTGCGGCGGGCACAGCTCGGCCTGGCCGTACAGGGTGCCGGTCAGTACCGCGTGGGCGGGCGCGGTGCGCACGAGCGCCTCCAGCGCCGGCCCCGGCAGCAGCCGTACCCCTTGGCGTGCCGCGTTCACCACGGCGTAGGCGTAGCGCCGCTCGGTGCCGGTCCAGAAGCCCGCCGGAGCGATCGCGGTCACGCTGCGCGCCAGCCCGGCCTGCCCCAGGCGCAGCGCGATCAGCCCGCCCAGCGAGTGACCCACCACATGCGGCCGTTCCACGCCCAGCGCCGCGAACACCGACCCCAGCCACACCACGGCCGTATCGAGGTCACGGGGCACACCGGGGTCCAGGTCGGGAGACTGTCCGAAGCCCGGCAGGTCCATCGCGATGACCTCCCGCTGCCCGGCCAGCAGCGGCACGACCGTGTCCCAGGCCAGCCGGTGGGATCCGAGCCCGTGCAGCAGGACCACGGGCTCCCCGGCTCCCTGTCGCTCGTACGCCACCGTCACCGGCCCCAGATCCGCGGCCTGGCCCTCTACGAACCATGCCGTCCGCGGCTCCACGACGACGTGCCCCCACTCATCGCCGGACCCCTCCGCGGACTGCCGCCGCAGCAGCGGCGCGCCGAGCACGAGGCCCCGCAGGCCCACCGCGGCCTGGCCGACACGGCTACCGCCTCGGCCGGCTACCGAAACGAGCGCAGATATCCAGGCCATCGCCGAACTCCTCACACGCCCGTGACTACTCCACAAGACGAAGCTCAAGTGATTCCTGTTAGGGAAACACGGGAGGAAAGATTCAGATTCCTGACGGGCCAGGGCAACGGTTCCCGTCCACCAGGGCTCCTGTGTTCAAGACCTGTGGATGCCATGGCGGCTTGACACGGCGGCTTCGGCCTGGCCCCAGCTCTTGAGCTAGGCGGCGGGCTTCGGCTGGCGGCGTACGGACTCTCGGCCTCGCAGCTTGTTGTCCGGGTGTGCTGCGCGGTACCGGCTGCGCCGGGGCTCCACTCGCCGGCGGCAGAGGCAGCCCCGGGCCCCTGTGGCCGCGAAGGCGGATGTCCGGGGGGACACACCTGTGGTGCTTCTGCAGGCGCTGGCGTCAGCTCGCGTACACCCGCTGGACAAACTCCGCGAGCTGATCGTCGGAGAGGTGATGGGCCACATCCGTCTCGCTGATCATTCCGACCATCCGCTTGTTCTCGATCACCGGCAGGCGCTTGATCTGGTGTTCCTCCATCTCACGCAGGACGTCGGTGACGTCGGCGTTGGCGTCGATCCAGCGCGGCGTGCCCTCGCACAGCTCGCCACAGGTGACGCGGGAGGGGTCCCGCCCGGCCGCGACGCACTTCACCACGAGGTCGCGGTCGGTGATGATGCCGCACATCCGGTCCTCGTTGTCGGGGTCGCTGACCGGCAGCGAACCCACCTCGTGGTCCCTCATCATCTGCGCCGCGCGGTCCAGCGTCTCGGTCTTGGGGATCCACTGGGCGCCCGGGGTCATGATGTCCTTGGCGGTGGTCATAGCTCGCCTCTCTCGCGGGTTCGGTCGGTTCTGCGCCGGCCGGGCCGGCTTCGCCTTCCAGCCCGGCCACCTTCAGCTTCCTGGCATCGCCGGGGCCCGTCGCCCGGGCGTGAGCCATCCGGGCGCCGATGCGGAGCGGACACCGCTCCTCCGCGTACCGGCCTGGCCACGAGCGGCCCGCTGGCTGCTCTGCCGCTCAGGTTCCTGGCTGGTCAGGAGTGCGAACACTCCGTAACGGCGCGTGCGCGATGGTCGTCGCTCGAACTGACGGTTGGAGAACGAACCATCACCGCTGATGGGCCGGGGCGGGCGGGCTCCGGCCACATGGGCCGACGCGGCTTGGAGGTTCGTAAGGGACGTCTGTCAGGGCATCGAGGCGCACCGTGAGCCGCCCGGCAAAGGCATCACTGCTGTGGCGGGATGGCTTGCCGAGCAACTGCCGCTGTCCGTGGACGGCCCAGGAGCGTAGATGCGGCTCACCGGCCGGGAGCACACTGGAAGTGGTGCTGTTGCTGTCGGGTACTGACGAGGGAGTGTCGGCCGATGGCTGCGTCATGTGCGAGGGTGCGGCTGTGGCGGTGGCGGCGTAATCCGCTGCGGCGGCGCAGCGACGTCATCGAGGCATGGGTGGTGCTCGCCGGGTGGGTGCTCGCCCTTGCTGGTGGCCTGCTGGTGGGGCTGATGGCAGGGGACGCGGTCGAGCGGGACGCCGAGCAACAGCGGGCAGAGAGACGGCAGGTTTCCGCCGTACTCGTCAAGGACGCCAAGGGTCCGCCCGCGCGGGCATCGGCCGACTACCGGGTCTGGGCAACTGTGCGGTGGGCCACGCCGGACGACTCGGTACACACCGACGAAGCCAGGGTCCCGGCCAGGACTCCAGCCGGCAGCACGATCACCGTGTGGACCGACCAGAGCGGCAAGGTCACGGCCGAGCCCCTGACCGAAGATGAGGCACGGCTGCACGCAGTCTCGGGAGGCGTGCTGGCGGCGACAGCAGCGGGAGGGGCCGTGCTGGGCGCGGCCTGGGCTGTGCGTCTGGGGCTGGAGCGGCACCGCATGGCGCAGTGGGCCGCGGAATGGGAGCGCATCGACACCCGGAACCGCTGGAAAACCGGCTGATCGCCCTGGAGCGCGACATCGACCGATTCAGGCGGGGCCGAAGGGCGGCGGTCGCGGTGTCGACTGTTGGCGGCCGAGGACCACTGCGGCGGCACGACTGTCCATGCGTCCGCGTCTGTCGTCGGGCTTCGGCCGTTGCTGCCTCGTGCCCGAGACCACCGGGTGGGCGAGCGACCAGGCTATGCCTCAGCCGAGTTACTTGATCCCCTTGCCCGTAGGCTCGGAGCGTGAGCCACGAGCAAGCGGTGCCCGGCGGCGACGCTTCCGAGCGACCTCTCTGGGAGCGGTCACGACCGGAGTTGAGGCATCTGGCTGAGCTCAGGCCGACGGAACTCTACGAAGTGGCACAGCGGTTGGGCCGGCGGGTGTCCGTCGAGGGGTCCGGCGGCGCGTCGGTGGCGCGGGCCGTCGGGCGGATCGCCGAGGCCCTTGCCGACACGCGCTCGCGGGACTGTGCGACGTTTGCCGTGGACGTCGTGGAGTCGGCTGCTGCCCCTCGGGGCAACGGATTCCGGGGAAGCCGATCGGTTGCCGCGTTCGGTGGCCGCGAAGCTGGTCAAGGCTCAGCAGCTCCGGTCGCGTTTCCCGGAGGTTCCCTCGACCGGCAGCGGTGCCGCCGCGGGCCGCAGGGCCAGTGACACACGTGACGACGGGCGGGCCAAGGCGGCTGCCGGGACGTTCACGGCCGGCGGATGGGCCTGTGAGTCCGAGGCACGGGTCTTCACGCTGCCGAGCCCGCTCAGCCCTGACGACTGACGACTTCGGCATGTCCTTCATCGAGGAACTGCCCCCGCGCTGTCTGGCAGGCGAAGGCACGTACCGGGGCAGCGCGCTCGCCTGTGCCACGACACCCGACGAGGTGCTCAACGAACTCTTCTCCGCTTCCTACAACGGCGGAGTGAACGGCCAGGGACAGGGTGGGGCGTACGCGTGGCTGTATGCCTGGGACAGTCTGTACGCGCTCATGGGGCCCCGCCGACGTACCGTTCCTGGAAGCGGTGCGGCGCGCCGCGGATCACCGGTGGTTGCGGTTCATGGCGTTCACGGACTGATTCCACCACGACTCGTCGGACGCGGCTTTCGCCGTACTCGATCCCGCCCGGACTCGGGTCGCGGTGCCGGCGGCGACCGATACCGACGTCGAGCGCGACGCTCTCGGGTAGCCACCGTACGGACGAAGCTCACCGGTTGACTTCGGAATCAGGCAACATGGACCTCACCGGTCCAGGAAGTATCGCCGGCCCGAGGAGTGCGGGCTTCGGGGCCCGGCTGGGGCTCCGGCACGTGCTCGGGCCGAAGATCGCTTGCAGGCCGAGCGGGTGGCCGACTCATGGGACTGGTTGATGCTGTGCGTGCTCCATGTGTCCTGGACGGACACGACGTCGGGTCGTAGCTCCTCCAACGTCCTGGATCCCTGGGGCCGTTGCCGCCAGGGCCCGAAGCGGCCCCAGGGGTTCCAGTTCACTGCTCGCACGCCTGGCACATCGTCCCGTGAGGTGGGTGAACCATCATGCGTGCCGTCGGGCCCACAACGGGGTGACGAACGCGATCAGGACGGCTGCGATGCCGATCTGGAAGATGTGACGGATCCAGTCGATACCGCCGGTGTCGCGCACGCCGAACGCGGTGGCGAGCGCGTTGCCGGCGACGGCCCCGATGATGCCCATGATGACCGTCAGCCACAGGGGAATGGGCTGGCGTCCGGGTATGACGAGCTTGGCCAGCAGGCCGATGATGAGCCCCGCGATGATCGCCCAGAGGAAAGACACGACAACTCCTTCCGTTCAGTGCCCTTTCGGGCAACACACGTGTGCCCGCCGTAGGCCGCCATAAGCGTGGTCCACGACAGGGAGTTCGGCGCCGGTTCATGGGGTGCACCGCCGCGGGGCATCCGTCCGCGCGCCGTACCAGTCCAGGCACAGGACGGTGGCGTCGTCCTCGAGGTGGCCTCCGCAGGCGTCGCGGACGGCGGTGGCCAGGTGCCGGGCGGCCTCGCGTGGGTGGCGGGTACGGGTGTCGCGGATGAGCGCGGGCAGGTCCACACCCGCCGCGCCGCGTTCCTGCATGCCGTCGGTGAGCATGAACAGCCGGTCACCGGGGCGCAGCTCCAGTTCCTGGACCTGGAAGGCGGTGGGCGAGGCGACGCCGAAGGGCAGGTTGGCGAAGAGGGCCAGTTCCTCGACGGTGCCGTCGCGCAGGAGCAGCGGCCGCGGGTGACCGGCGTTGACCAGTTGCACGCTGCCGGTGTCGAGGCAGATGCGCAGCAACTGGCCGGTGGCCATGCCGCGGTCGTGGTCGAGGAGCGCCTGGTGCGCTTGACGGGCTTGCTCCGCGATGCCGCATCCGGCGCGCCGGGCGCCGCGCAGTGCCCCGAGCAGAAGGGTCGCCAGCAGCGCGGATTCGGTGTCGTGCCCCATGGCGTCGGTGATGGACAGATGCAGGGTGTCCCGGTCCAGGGCGTAGTCGTACGTGTCACCGCTGATGTCGTCACCCGGCACCAGCCCGCCGGCGACGGCGAACTGTTCGGCTTCGCAGCATGCGGCGGACGGCAGCAACTGATGCTGGATCTCGGCGGCCAGACTGGTCGCCGGGGTGCGTCGGCCCCAGTGGTAGAGGTCGGTGAAGCGCCGGTCGGTGACGATGATGTACGCCAACGCGTGCGCAGCCTCATCGACTTGACGCAGCACCCTCTCGTCGGTGTGCGGCAACGTCATCTCCAAGACCCCGACGCAGTCGCCGCGGTTGGTCACCGGCGAGATGGCCCGGTGGCCGCCCTCCTCGTCCGGTTCCACATGCGGACGCTGGGACATCAGGACCTTCTCGTGCACACTGCCCCGCAGGCCGATACGCGTCGCTCTACGGCCGTTCTCTGCCCCGTCGGCCGTGGTGAGCCGCACGAGTTCCTCCCCGATCAGGTCGACGAAGAGGAACGACACGCAGGTCGCTCCGAATCGCTTCAGCAGGTTTCGTGCCACCACATCGACGGACTCCACCGGCGAGGCATCCTCCGCCTCCGCCAAGACGTCTCCCAGCCCCAATACGTCGTCCACGGCAGCCTCCCTCGGTTGCCGCTGCTTCTTCCCCGAGTCCACTCGCATTCACTTCGCGGCCCTCGTGGTGGTGCGTGTCACCTCGCGGCGCGGCGGACACTCGGCCCAAGACCGCGGCGACCGACAGCCATCGTCGCTCCTGGTCGCCGCAGGGCCGGATCGCCTGCTGCTTCCCGACGGCGGCCCGCCCGACGCCGCTGCTGGAGCCGTGTGGCCGGGAGCCCGGCAGGAGCACTCGGCGCACTGCTGCGCTGGACGTACGCGCCTGAGCCGCCCGCGGACGACGACGTCCGTGTGGACCCGGGTGACCGGTGCCGCCGCCGGACGCGGCATGGATGCCGTGCGACGGCTGCCGGACGCGGCGAGTAGGCCAACGTGACGGAGATCGTCAACGCGCCCGATCACCGGCGCGAGGCGTAACTCCTCCGCGGTACCGGCCGGATGCTGTCCGCCAGCGGAGTGAAGTGGTGGACCCGCATGAGGGCGCCGGTTCGGGCGTGGCAGGTATCCCTGCTGGGTGGCGAGCCGGTGGAGCGCTGGACAGAGCCGGTAGCGCCCCCGCCTCAGTACGACAAGGAGTGGAGAACCCATGGGACACGGCGGAAATGTCATCCAGGAACTGACCACGGATCACCGCGAGGTGGAGGACCTCTTCGCGCAGATCGAAGCGCTGCCCGGGGCCGACGAGCAGCGGCGTGTACTGGCGGACCGGCTCACGATGGAGCTGATCCGGCACTCGGTGGCCGAGGAGGAGTACCTGTACCCGGCGGTGCGACGGTACGTCGACGGGGGAGACGACCTCGCCGACAAGGAGATCGCCGACCACAGCGAGGTCGAGCGCATGCTCAAGGAACTCGAAGACTGCCGTCCCGGCGACGGGCGTTTCGACACGCTGATCCTGCGGCTGAAGAACGCCGTCACCGCCCATGTCAGCGACGAGGAGAACCGGCTCTTCCCGATGCTGGCCGACTCCTGCTCCGCCGACGCCCTGGCGCAGCTCGGTGAGGAGGTCCGCTCGGCCAAGGAACACGCT
>NZ_NGFN01000325.1 GCF_002148965.1 Streptomyces swartbergensis
GTACGGGCCCCGCCACATGCCGAGCCCCACCATACGGCCAGGCCCACGTCGCCGTGCGGGAACGCCTTGGAGGAGAGCCTGGGGGCAATGACGCCCCGGACAACGTGTCCGCACGGCCCGCCACAAGGCCGAGAGAGCGTCGGCCGGCACTGGGAGCCCTCTGGGACTTCCGGCTGCATCAAGGGACACGAGCGTGAAACACGCGAAAGACCATTAGCGCAGGTCATCGACTCGCGCCCGTCCATCGCTCCAGGACAAAACGCTGGCTGGTCTCTTCCGGAACAAGTGGCCATCAGAAACCAGCAGCTCCGCGCAGAGCGTCGCCCGCGCTCGGCGCCCCATCGATACACGCCACCCGACAGAGCCTGACCTGCGCAACAATTCGCCTGACACTCCATCAGGACGAGCGTCAAATGAGCGTCACGAGCGTCACTTCAGCGTCAAGATATCGCCGGTAACGCCTGCACCGCACATAATTCGCACGCACAAAACCCCCAGGTCAGGAGCCCTTCGCGGCCGGTTCAAGAATCGCCACGCACTCCACATGATGCGTCATCGAGAACATGTTCGGATGCCACTGATGAAGAAACGTGCAGTTCAGAGGCCCTTTCCCGGATGCCGGGAGGGCTTGCCCAGGGCTGGAGCGTCAATCGAGCGTCACGACCTCACCCTCATCTACCCCATCTTTCGACTGGGTTCCCGCCGACTCAGCCGTCGTCTGGCGCTCGACGCCCTCCCATGCCAGCCACAGAAGCGGGCGATCGACCTGTAGCGGGACTGGGGCCCCTCCCCGAGCAGGCATTCGGCCCGCCGTGCGCAGGCCGACCGGTTGGCCTCAGCGGTCCACGCCGACGCGTGCGGCAAGGTAGGGGGTGCTCCGACCGTCGGCCTGGCGTCGGACGCGCGGTCCGTGAATCGGCCCCGTGCTGTCGGACAGGGGCAGGCCGGTGGCGTGGTTGGCGTGGGAGATGATCTCCGCGGTGATGGAGACGGCTGTCTCCTCGGGTGTGCGGGCGCCGAGGTCGAGGCCGATTGGTGAGCGCAGCCGGGCCAGTCGGGCCTCGGGCACGCCGGCTTCGCGCAAGCGGTGCAGGCGTTCGTCGTGGGTGCGCCGGGATCCCATCGCGCCGACGTAGCCGACGGGCAGGTCGAGGGCGAGGCGCAGCAGGGGGATGTCGAACTTGGCGTCGTGCGTGAGGACGCAGATCGCGGTGCGGGCGTCGACCTGGGTTCGTTCCAGGTACTGGTGGGGCCAGTCGACCACGACATCGTCCGCCTCCGGGAACCGGTCCGCGGTGGCGAAGACCGGGCGTGCGTCGCACACGGTGACCCGGTAGCCCAGGAGGTGTCCGATCCGGCTGAGGGCTGCGGCGAAGTCGACGGCGCCGAAGATCAGCATGCGCGGCCGGGACGCGTGGACGTGGACGAGGATGGACAGCTTCTCGGGGCAGGTGTCCGCGTCGCCGCCGACCTCGACGCGTGCGGTGCGTCCGGCTCGCAGTAGGGCAGCGGCTTGGTCCGTCACCGTCCGGTCCACCTCGCCGTCGTCCAGGGTTGCGTGGGCGGTGTCGACGTCACCGAGGACACACGACGTGCGTCCAAGGAGTTCCTCGGGACCGTTGACTATCTGTGCCACAGCCGTTGGCCTGCCCCGACGGACCTCGTCGAACGCGACGGCCAGGTGGGGCTGCGTCGCGGGGTCGATGCGCTGGACCAGGACGTCGAGTTCGCCGCCGCAGGTCAGTCCGACGGCGAAGGCGTCGTCGTCGGAGTAGCCGAACCAGGCGCGCTTGGGCTCGCCCTCTTCCTCGAGTACCTGCCGGCACAGCTCGTAGACGGCGCCCTCGACGCAGCCACCGGAGATGCTGCCGACGGCGTTGCCGTCCATATCCACCGCGACCGACGTACCGGCCGGCAGGGGGGCGCTGCCGTGGACGTCGACGACGGTGGCCAGGGCGAAGGGGCGTGCCTCGCGGCACCAGCGGTGCAGTGTGTCCGCGATGTTGAACATGGGCCTGTCTCCGTGGGTGTGGGGCAGGACCGCCGCCGCGCTCCCCGGGGGCGGGAACGCGGCGGCGGCCCTGGAAGGTCCGGCAGGCAGACGGGGGGCCGCCGGCCGGACGGGCAGGGGGATGCCCTGGGCTTCTCCTCCATGGCCCAGGGCACCCCGGCTCAGATCAACGCCTCCGCAGTGATGGGCAGTTCACGGATGCGGCGGCCGGTGGCGTTGTAGACCGCGTTGGCGATGGCGGCCGCCACACCGACCTGGACGACCTCTCCGATCCCCTTGACGCCGAGCGGGTCGGCATCGGGGTCCTCGCCCTCCAGGTAGATGGCCTTGAGGTGGGGGATGTCGGCGTTCACCGGTACGAGGTAGTCGGCGAGGTTGGCGTTGACGATCCTGCCGTCGCGGTGGTCGGTGACCGTGTGCTCCAGCAGGGCCTGGCCGATGCCGCCGACCATGCCGCCCAGCGCCTGGCTGTCGGCCAGTTTGGGGCTGACGATGCGGCCCACGTCATACACCCCGAGCATCCGCCGCACCCGGACCAGGCCGAGCGTGGCGTCGACGCCGACCTCGGTGAAGACCGCGCCGTAGGAGAAGTACGAGTGCCGCGCGGGTTCTGGCGCCCCGGCGTACGCGCCGACGGCTTCGAGATGGGTGAGCCTATTGCGGGACAGCAGCCGCTGGTAGGTCTCGCCGCGGGCCGGGTTGTCCTGCACGTGCAGTCGGCCGTTGCGGACGACGATGTCCTCGGCCTTGACGCCGTACAGCGGCGACTGCTCGTCCTCGACGGCCAGCTTGATCGCCTGGCCGCGGACCTTGTTGCACCCGTCGAGAACGGCGGAGCCGACGACCGTCATGGTCATCGAGCCGCCGTGCGGCGGAGTCGGCGGGTAGAGGGAGTCTCCGAGCCGGAAGGTCACGTTGCGCATGGTCAGCCCGAGGGCGTCCGCGGCGACCTGGGTCTGGGAGGTGTAGGTGCCCGGCCCCATGTCGATGGTGGCGGCCTCGGCCACCGCGGTGCCGTCGGCGTCCAGGCGGACCCGGGCCTGCGCGGGAAACCGCCCGGGGTCGTACACGGCCGCGGCCATGCCCAGACCGATCAGCCAGTCGCCGTCACGCGTCGAGCGTGGCTTGGGGTTGCGCCGGTCCCAGCCGAACTCCCGGGCGCCCACGGTGTAACACTCGCGCAGCTTGCGGGTGGACCAGGGCAGGCCGTTCGACTCGTCCTCGGGCGGCTCGTTGCGCAGCCGCAGCTCGATCGGGTCGACGCCGAGCCGGTTCGCGAGCTCGTCCATGGCCGACTCGATGGCGAAGGACGCGTTGGCGAAGCCGGGGCCCCGCATGTACAGCGGGGTGTTCACGTCCAGCGGTACCTTCCGGTACGCCTGGCTGACGTTGGGTGTGCTGTAGAACATCTGGCCGGCGCGCATGATGGCCTCTTCGAACTTTTCGTACGACGAGGTCTCCGCGTCCATCTCGTGCACCATGGCGGTCAGTCGGCCCCGCCGGTCGCTGCCGAGCCGCAGGCGGTAGCCGTAGGAGGGCCGAAAACCGGTGCCGAAGTACATCTGACGGCGGGTCAGGACGACCTTGACGGGACGTTTCATCTCGCGGGCGGCGAGGGCTGCGACCACAGTGTGCGGCCAGCAGCGCAGCCCGCTGCCGAAGCCGCCCCCGACGAACGGCGAAATGACCCGCACCGACTTCATGGGCAGGTCGAACACCGTGGAGAGCTCGGTCTGGGTGCCCACCACCCACTGGGTCTTGTCCCACACTGTCAGCTTGTCGCCCTTCCAACGGGCGATGGTGGCGTGCGGTTCCATGGGGTTCTGGTGGTTGCGCGCCATGCGGTAATCGAGGTCCATACGCACCGCCGCGTCGCGCAGCCCGGCGGCGGCGTCACCGCGCGCATACCTGGTCGGCTCGTCCGGATTCGCCTTGGCCATGTCGGTCGAGGGCTTCTTCGCGTCGTAGCCGACTTTCACCAGGCTCGCGCCGTGCTGCGCGGCCTCCAGGGTGGTGGCGATGACGACGGCGACCGGCTGGCCGTGGAAGAGGACCTTGTCGTCCTGGAAGACCCGCAGCCGTCGGCCTTGCGGGTTGTTCGACCCGGGGTTGTCGAGGTACGGCAGCTCCGGCGCGTTGCGGTGGCTGATCACCCGCAGCACGCCGGGGTGTGCCAGCGCGGCGTCCGCGTCGACGGAGGTGATGCGTCCGCGGCCGATGCCGCTGTCGACGATGACCGCGTGCAGGGCGCCCTCGACGTCGTGCTCGGCGGCGTACAGGGCCTGACCGGTGACCTTCAGCCGTCCGTCGACCCGGGACAGCGGGGCGCCGACGGCGGCCTGGGGCTGAGGACTCACTTCATACCTCCCACGACGCGCAGCTGACGCTCGACGGTCCGCTTGAGCAACTCGGGCTTGAACCGGTTGTATTGCAGGGGCTGTGCCCCGTCGGCTGCCTTGTCCGCGGCGGCCGCCCACAGCGCTGCGGAGGGGCGTTCGCCGACCAGGTGCCGTTCCACGGTGGTCAGCTTCCAGGGCACGGTGCCTACGCCTCCGGCGGCGACCTTGGCCTCACGGATGACCCCGTGGCGCACATGCAGCGCGACGGCCGCCGAGGTCAGGGCAAACTCGTAGGACTGCCGGTCGCGCACCTTCAGATAGCCCGACTTCAGCGGACGCGGAAGCGCCGGGATCTCGACTGCGGTGATCAACTCACCTTGTCGGATTGCCTGTTCACGGTGGGGGGTGCTACCGGGTCGCAGCAGGAAGTCGGCGAAGGGGACACGGCGTTCCCCGTCCGGGCCCAGCAGGTGCACGGTCGCCTCCAGGGCGGCGAAGGCCACGGAGACGTCGGAGGGGTGGGTGGCCACGCAGGCGTCGGAGGTGCCGAGGATCGCGTGGGTGCGGTTGTGGCCCTTCAGCGCGGCACACCCCGAGCCGGGCTCGCGTTTGTTGCAGTCGGCGGTCACGTCGCGGAAGTAGGTGCAGCGGGTGCGCTGCATGATGTTGCCGCCGATGGTGGCCATGTTGCGCAGCTGGGCGGACGCGCTCAGTTCCAGCGACTCGGCGATGACGGGATACAGGGCGCGCGCCTTGGGGTGAGCGGCAGCTTCGGCCATCCGCACCAAGGCACCGATGCGCAGCCCGCCGCCCTCGGTGGCTCTGACCTCGCGAAGTGGGAGGCCGCTGATGTCGATCAGGCTCTCGGGGCGCTCCACGGTCTCGCGCATCAGGTCGACGAGGGTGGTGCCCCCGGCGATGTAACGGCCGCCGCGGCGGGCGGCGTCGAGGGCCTCGCGCGTGTCGGAGGCGCGGGTGTAGGAGAAACATGACGGCCGCACCTCTACTTCCGGCCGGCGGTCTGTTCGACCGCGCGCACGATCTTCACGTAGCAGCCGCAGCGGCAGATGTTGCCGCTCATCCACTCCCGGATCTCCTCCGGGGAGTCCGTGTGGCCCTCCTTGATGCACCCGACGCCGGACATGATCTGGCCGGGGGTGCAGTAGCCGCACTGGAAGGCGTCCTCGTCGATGAACGCCTGCTGCAGCGGGTGCAGTTCGTCGCCGTCGGCCAGGCCCTCGATCGTGGTGACCTCGGCGCCCTCCAGACGCACCGCGAGCGTCAGGCAGGCGTTGTGCCGCTGCCCGTCGACCAGCACCGTGCACGCACCGCACGCTCCGGCGTTGCAGCCCTTCTTGGAACCGGTCAGACCGAAGTGCTCACGCAGCAGGTCCAGCAGCGAGGTGCGGTTGTCCACCGTCACCGTCCGCCGGGCGCCGTTCACCCTCAGGGACACACGGCTGGCCGGCGGCGCGGCCGCTGCCGCTTCCTCCGAGCCGACGAGGAAGGACCCTCCGACCACGCCGCCCGCGACGGCAACGCCACCGACCGCGGTGGTGGTGGCGATGAAGGTCCGCCGCGTGGGTGCCGAGGAGGGATCGTCCGGTTCGGCGGGCGGTGGAACAGCAGACACAGATTCACTGGACATGGGTACGCCTTCGCATCGCTGGGCGGATCAGCCGCGACCGCGGCTGGGCAGGAGGAGGTGTGTCGTTTGCAGGGGACGTTTTGCGCGTCGCCATGAGGCGGAGTGGTGACGGATGCGCGGGGAGAGGGTGCGGATGGGGCGGGAAGAGTCCGGCTGGGCCCGGGCCCGGGGCCGCACCCCTCTCCTGTTCTGTCCCGAGGTCAGTTTTTGACGAGAACTTTGAGGCTCTTGCAGTCGGCCATGTCTTGGTAAACCGGCCGGGCCGCCGTCGAGGATGTCGGGCATCAGTTCCGCAATGCAGGCCCACCGGCACCGGGCCGCAGTGTGGTGCTCACGGGAGGTTCTTGGTGAAGAACTCCTCCAGCGTGTCGAACGGAATCAGGTCCGTCTTGTCGTAGAGGTCCACGTATCCGGCGCCGGGGACGGAGTGAAAGTCGGCCCAAGTTGTCTCCGGTACGGTGCTGGCTCTGCGGCCGGCCTCACACCTCAGTGGGCGGTGAAGCCGCCATCGACGGGGAGGGCTGTTCCGACGACGAAGCCGGCGCCGGGGCTGCACAGCCACAGGACGGCTGCCGCGACCTCGTCCGCTGTCCCCAGTCGGCCGATGGGCTGTTCCTTCATGATCCCGGCCATGGCCTCGGCCTGGTTCTCGACCATGTCGGCCACCATCGGGGTGTCGATGACGCCGGGGCACACGGCGTTGATGCGGATGCCCTGAGGCGCGTACTCGACTGCGGCGCTGCGGGTCAGGCCCATCACGCCGTGCTTGGAGGCGTGGTAGGCCGCGCGCTCGGGCAGCCCGACGAGCCCGCCCAGGGACGAGCAGTTGACGATGGCGCCGCTGCCCTGCTCTCGCATCTGTCGCAGTTCGTGCTTCATCGCCGCCCAGACGCCGCGCAGGTTGACGGCGTTGACCAGGTCGAAGTTCTCGGCCGTCTCGTCGGCCGCGTCGGTCGGCGGCACCTGGATGCCGGCGTTGTTGAACGCCATGTCCAGGCGGCCGTACTCCGTCACCGCGGCCCGCACCGCCGCTTCCACTTGCTGTTCGTCGGTGACGTCGCAGACGACACCGGTCGCCCGTCCCCCGCGGCCGGTGATCTCCTCGGCCGCGTTGTGGACGGCGTCGTGGTCGCGGTCGGCCAGCACCACGGCGGCGCCGGAGTCGGCGAAGGCGCGGGCGGCGGCCAGCCCCATGCCGGAGGCGGCGCCGGTGACCAGGGCCACCTGCCCGGAGAAGTCGTAAGTGGGGTTCATGGGGGTTCTCCCGTCGAGGTCAAAATGAGGGTGCGCAACCCTGCCCGGGATGTTTGAGTCCCGGGCGAGAGCAACTGGGACCGGTGAGTGAGGGGTCAGGGCTTGAGCAGGGTCTTGATGGCGCGTCGCTCGTCCATCGCCTTGAATCCCTCAGCGGCCTCATCGAGCGGGAGGGTGAGATCGAAGACCTTGCCCGGGTCGATCTCGCGGTCCCAGATGAGCTGGACCAGCTCGGGCAGGAACCGGCGCACCGGAGCGGGCCCGCCGTGCAGGTGCACCTCGGCGAAGAACACCTCCTCGCCCGGCAGCTCCACCCCGTGGGCCACGCCCACGTATCCCACGTGCCCGCCGGGGCGGGCGGAGCGGATGGCCTGCATCATCGATTCCTGGGTGCCGACGGCCTCGATCACGCTGTGCGCGCCGTACCCGCCGGTGAGTTCCTTGATCCTCGCAACACCCTCGTCGCCGCGCTCCTCGACGATGTCGGTCGCGCCGAACTCGCGAGCGAGCTTCTGCCGCGACGCGTGCCGCGACATCGCGATGATCCGCTCCGCACCCAGCTGCTTCGCCGCCAGGACAGCGAGCAGGCCCACCGCTCCGTCACCGACCACGGCCACGGTCTTGCCCGGCCCGGCCTCGGCGGCCACGGCGCCGAACCAGCCCGTTCCGAGCACGTCGGAGGCGGCCAGCAGCGAGGGGATCAGGTCGTCGTCCGGCATCCCGGGGGTGGCCACGAGAGTGCCGTCGGCCAGCGGCACCCGCAGGTACTCCGCCTGAGCACCGCCGGCCCCGACGAACTCGGCATGCGCGCACCGTGACTGGTAGCCCGCCTCACAGATCTCACAGGTGTTGTCCGAGGCGAAGAACGACCCGACGACGAAATCACCGACCCCGATGTTCTTCACCTCGTCGCCGATCTCGGTGACCACGCCGACGTACTCGTGCCCCGCCGGGGTGGGCTGGGTCACCTCGTTGACGCCACGGTAATCCCACAGGTCAGACCCGCACACGCACGTCGCAGACACACGGATGATCGCATCCGTCGGTGCGATGATCGCGGGGTTCTCGCGCTCTTCCACCCGGACATCGCCCGGGGCATACAGGACAGCTCCACGCACTTGGCAGACATCCCTTTCAGACAGATCTTCTGGGTTGCCCATCCACCGTCCCTCGCCTCTCGGATGCCTGCCAGGCACTCTCAGGGACCCCCACACCAGGAACACGCGTCCTAGCCTGGGAGCCATGGAGTTTCAGCAGGAGATCAGGGGCTTCCTCATGAGCCGCAGGGCGCGGATCACGCCCGAGCAGGCCGGGCTGCCCTACGTCGGAGGCAACCGCCGCGTCGAAGGGCTGCGGCGCGAGGAAGTCGCGATGCTCGCCGGCCTCAGCGTCGAGTACTACACCCGCATCGAGCGCGGCCAACTCGGTGGCGCGTCCGAGAGCGTCCTCGACTCCATCGCCCGTGCGTTGCAACTCGACGACGACGAGCGCGCCCACCTGTACGACCTGGCACGTAGCGTCGCGCCCGGCTCATCCCGCAAGCGCCCCAAGCGCACCTCCCCCATCACCGCGTCCGTGCAGCAGGTCCTCGACTCCATGAGCGTGCCCGCCGTCGTGCAGAACGGCCGCCTCGACCTCCTCGCCGCCAACGACGTGGGCCGCGCCCTGTACGCCGACCTGTTCACCATGGCCCAGCAGCCACCGAACATCGCCAGATACGTGTTCCTCGACCCACGTGCGGACGCCTACTACACCGACCTCGACGAGGCGAAGGACCAGGTGGTCGCGATACTCCGCGCGACCGCCGGGCGCGACCCACTGGACAAGCAGCTGACCGGACTCATCGGCGAGCTCTCCACCCGCAGCACCGATTTCAGCACCCGCTGGGCCAAGCACAATGTGCGCCGCCACTCACGCGGGCGCAAGGTCGTCCACCACCCGGCCGTCGGCACGATGACCCTCGCGTACGACGACTTCGCCCTGCCCGGCGACCCTCACGTCTCCATCACCACCTACACCGCGGATCCCGGCACCCCCAGCGCCGACGCACTCACCCTGCTGGCGGCCTGGGCAGAAACGCAGAAGCAGCCGCAGACCGCCAACGACGAGGTACGCCGAACCCGCCCCCGTCACCCCTAGACGAGTAGTTCCGAATGCGGTGTTCTCAGACGTAGGGAGGGTGTCCAACATCGGGTTGTGACGACCGATTTAGACACCCTCTTGACGGCACTGTACGTGCATGTCGATGACCGTTTGAAGACCCTGCGGTGGCGTGGGCGTCCGCCGCGGCTGACCGATGCCGAGCTGGTGACCCTGGCAGTGGCCCAGGCCGTGCTGGGCTTCCACTGCGAGGCCCGCTGGCTGCGCTTCGCCCACGCCCACCTGCACGGGATGTTCCCGTACCTGCCGCAGCGCCCGGCCTACAACAAGCGGCTGCGAGCTGCTTTGCCCCTGGTCAA
>NZ_NGFN01000326.1 GCF_002148965.1 Streptomyces swartbergensis
CGGCTCGCTCAACGCGAACGCCGCCACCGCGCTGCCGTCGGCCACCCGGGGGAGCCAGCGGGCGCGTTGGGACTCCGTGCCGTGGGCGTGGACGGGGTGGGCGCCGAGGCCCTGGAGGGCGAGGGCCGTTTCGGCTTCCGTGCAGGCGTAGGCCAGGGACTCGCGCATCAGGCACAGGTCGAGCGCGCCGGAGGTGAAGAGCCGGCCGAGCAGTCCGAGGCTGCCGAGTTCGGCGAGCAGGGCCCGGTTCACCCGGCCCGGTTCGCCCTTGTCGGCCAGCGGGCGCAACCGCTCCGCGGCGAGGGCGCGCAGCTCGGCGCACCAGGCGAGTTGTGCCGGTTCGAGCGAGAATGCGGTCATCGCCGGTCCCTTCTCCGCCACCCCTGCCTCCCGGCCGGGCCACTCCGAGGTTATCGCGGACCGTTGACTGTCGTCACCAACACGATACGCTCCTGGAGCGAGCCCACCACGCCAAGGGGGCGAACCGTATGAATCCACGGGGTACGGCCCACGTCGACACCTTCGTCCGTGACCATCTGCCACCCCCGGACCAATGGCCCGAGCTCCGTTTCGACCTGCCGGAGCTGCGTTACCCCGAACGGCTCAACTGCGCCGCCGAACTGCTCCACGGCCCGCCCGGCGACCGCCCGGCGTTCCTCACCCCGGCCGGAGAGCCATGGTCGTACGCCGACCTGCGCGCCCGCGTCGACCGCATCGCGCACCTGCTCACCGGCGAACTCGGCGTCGTCCCAGGCAACCGCGTGCTGCTGCGCGGCCCCACCACCCCCTGGCTCGCGGCCTGCTGGCTCGCGGTGCTGAAGGCGGGGGCCGTCGCGGTCACCGTGCTCGCCCAGCAGCGCCCGCACGAGCTGAGCACGATGTGCGAGATCGCCCGCGTCCGGCACGCGCTGTGCGACATCCGGGCCGTCGACGACCTCGCCAAGGCCGAGATCCCCCACCTGCGGATCACCACCTACGGCGGTGACGCCCCGAACGACCTCCTCAACCGCCCGGCGCCCGGCACACCGTACGAGGCCGTCGACACGGCGGCCGACGACGTCGCGCTGATCGCCTTCACCTCCGGCACCACCGGCCGCCCCAAGGGCTGCATGCACTTCCACCGGGACGTCCTGGCCATCGCCGACACCTTCTCCCGGCACGTCCTGAAGCCCCACGCGGAGGACGTGTTCACGGGCAGTCCCCCGCTCGGCTTCACCTTCGGGCTCGGCGGGCTGGTGGTCTTCCCGCTGCGGGCCGGGGCGAGCGCCCTCCTGCTGGAGCAGGCCGGTCCCAGGCAACTGCTGCCGGCCATCGCCCGCCACCGGGTGTCCGTGCTGTTCACGGCCCCGACGGCGTACCGCGCGATGCTCGACGAGCTCGACGGACACGACGTCTCGTCCCTGCGCCGCTGCGTCTCGGCCGGCGAGAACCTGCCGGCGGCCACCTGGCGGGCCTGGCACGACCGCACCGGCCTGCGCGTCATCAACGGCATCGGCGCCACCGAGCTGCTGCACATCTTCATCTCCGCGGCCGACGAGCGGATCCGGCCCGGCACGACGGGCGTCCCCGTGCCCGGCTGGCACGCGCGCGTGCAGGACGAGCACGGCGAGCCGGTGCCCGACGGGGAGCCGGGGCTGCTCGCGGTGCGCGGACCGGTCGGCTGCCGCTACCTCGCCGACCCGCGGCAGCGGGAGTACGTGCGCGGCGGCTGGAACATCACCGGCGACACCTACGTCCGCGAGGCCGACGGCTACTTCCGGTACGTCGCCCGCGCCGACGACATGATCATCTCGGCCGGGTACAACATCGCCGGGCCCGAGGTCGAGGAGGCGCTGCTGCGGCACCCGGACGTGGTGGAGGCCGCGGTCGTGGGACGGCCCGACGAGGCCCGCGGGCAGGTTGTGGTGGCCTTCGCCGTCCTCAAGGAGGGAGCGGAACGGGACGCCGGGGCGCTGCGCGCCTTCGTGAGGAGCGAGCTCGCGCCGTACAAGTGCCCGCGCGAGATCGTCTTCCTGGACGCGCTGCCGCGCACGGCCACCGGCAAGCTCCAGCGGTTCAGGCTGCGCACCGGCGGGCACCCGGACGGCCGCACCGAAGGCGACCGGGAACGACCGGGAGTGACCCGAACGACCTAAGATGATCAACGTGTCCGACCAGCATGCACCACGGTCTCTCATCGTCACGCTCTACGGCGCGTACGGCCGCTTCGCGACGGGCCCCGTGCCCGTCGCCGAACTGATCCGGCTGCTCGCGGCGGTCGGGGTGGACGCCCCGTCCGTACGCTCCTCGGTGTCGCGGCTGAAGAGACGCGGACTGCTCGTGCCCGCCCGCACCGCGCAGGGCGCGGCCGGGTACGAACTGTCCCCGGACGCCCGTCAGTTGCTCGACGACGGCGACCGGCGCATCTACGCCACGGCTCCTCCCGAGGACGAGGGCTGGGTGCTCGCCGTGTTCTCCGTGCCGGAGTCGGAGCGGCAGAAGCGGCACGTGCTTCGCTCCCGGCTGGCCGGTCTCGGTTTCGGCACGGCCGCGCCGGGCGTGTGGATCGCGCCCGCGCGGCTGTACGAGGAGACCCGGCACACCCTCCAGCGGCTGCGGCTGGACGCGTACGTCGACTTCTTCCGCGGTGACCACCTCGGCTTCGCCCCGACCGCGGAGGCCGTCGCCCGCTGGTGGGACCTGGCCGCCATCGCCAAGGAGCACGAGGCGTTCCTCGACCGCCACGCGCGCGTGCTGCACGCCTGGGAGAAACGCGAGGACGCTCCGCCGGAGGAGGCCTACCGCGACTACCTCCTCACCCTGGACTCCTGGCGCCACCTCCCCTACATCGACCCGGGCCTGCCGGCCGAACTGCTCCCGGAGGACTGGCCGGGCACCCGCTCGTCGGCGGTGTTCCAGGGGCTGCACGAGCGGCTGCGGGACGCGGGCGCCGAGTTCGTGGGGCTGCTCAGCTCCCCAGAGTGAGGCGCGGCTTGGGCGCGTCCGTGCGGCCCGTCTGCGGGCGGCGGCTGCCCGCGCGGTAGGGGGTCGGCCAGACGGCGCCGGGGCCCGTGTAGCCCTGTTCGGCCGCCGCGTGCAGCGTCCAGTGCGGGTCGTAGAGGTGGGGGCGGGCCAGGGCGCACAGGTCGGTGCGGCCCGCCAGGATCAGGGAGTTGACGTCGTCCCAGGAGGAGATCGCGCCGACAGCGATCACCGGGATGCCGGTGGCGTTGCGGATCCGGTCCGCGTACGGCGTCTGGTACGACCGCCCGAACTCGGGCCGCTCGTCCGCCACGACCTGCCCCGTCGACACGTCGATCGCGTCGGCGCCGTGCGCGGCGAAGGCCCGGGCGATCTCGACGGCGTCCTCGGCCGTGGTCCCGCCGTCGGCCCAGTCGGTGGCGGAGATCCGGACGGTCATGGGCCGCTCCCCCGGCCAGACGTTCCGTACGGCGTCGAACACCTCCAGCGGGAAGCGGAGCCGTTTCTCCAGCGAGCCGCCGTAGGCGTCGGTACGGCGGTTGGTCAGCGGGGAGAGGAAACCGGAGAGCAGATAGCCGTGGGCGCAGTGCAGTTCGAGCAGGTCGAACCCGGCCCGGGCGGCGCGGCCGGCGGCGGCCGCGAACTGCTCCCGGATGTCGGTGAGTTGCGCGCGGGACAGCTCGCGCGGGGTCTGGCTGAACGGCTTGTACGGCAGCGCGGACGCGGCCACGAGCGGCCAGTTGCCCTCCTCCAGCGGCTCGTCCATGCCCTCCCACATCAGCTTCGTGGAGCCCTTGCGGCCGCTGTGGCCGAGCTGCACGCCGATCGCGGTGCCGGGCGCCCGGTCGTGCACGAAGTTCGTGATCCGCTTCCAGGCCTCGGCCTGCCGGCCGGTGTAGAGGCCGGCGCAGCCGGGCGTGATCCTGCCCTCCTCGCTGACGCACACCATCTCGGTCATCACCAGCCCGGCCCCGCCCATGGCCCGTGCGCCCAGATGGACCAGATGGAAGTCGCCGGGAACGCCGTCGGCCGCCGAGTACATGTCCATGGGCGAGACGACGACCCGGTTGCGCAGGGTCAGGCCGCGCAGCCGGAACGGCGTGAACATCGGGGGCGTGCCGGGCGGGCAGCCGAACTCCCGCTCCACCGCCTCCGTGAAGAGCGGGTCGCGCAGCCGCAGGTTGTCGTGGGTGACGCGGCGGCTGCGGGTGAGCAGGTTGAAGGCGAACTGGCGGGGCGGCTGGTCCAGGTACAGGGCGAGGTTCTCGAACCACTCCATGCTGGCCCGGGCCGCGCGCTGCGTGGAGGCGACGACGGGCCGCCGCTCCGCCTCGTACGCGGTCAGGGCCTCCTCCAGTGATTCCTGTTCCTCCAGGCAGGCGGCCAGGGCCAGGGCGTCCTCGACGGCGAGCTTGGTGCCGGAGCCGATGGAGAAGTGGGCGGTGTGGGCGGCGTCGCCGAGGAGGACGACGTTGCCGTGCGACCAGCGGTCGTTGACGACCGTGCGGAAGGTCGTCCACGCCGAGTTGTTGGACTTCAGGGGACGGCCGCGGAGGGCTTCCGCGAAGATCTTGGCGCAGCGTTCGACCGACTCGGCTTCGCCGAGTTCGTCGAAGCCGGCCGCGTGCCAGACCTCCTCGCGCATCTCGATGATCACGGTGGAGGCGTCGGCGGCGTAGGGGTAGCCGTGCAGCTGCATGACGCCGTGTTCCGTTTCGGCGATCTCGAAGCGGAAGGCGTCGAAGGGGAAGTCGGCGGCGAGCCAGATGTAGCGGCAGCGGTGGGTGGTGACCCGGGGGCGGAAGACGTCCGCGTAGGTCTCGCGTGTGGTGCTGTGGATGCCGTCCGCCGCGATGACCAGGTCGTGGGTCTGCGGGAGCCCTTCCGGGGCCTCGGTGTGGAAGCGGAGGTCGACGCCGAGTTCGCGGCAGCGGGTGTGGAGGATCTCCAGGAGGCGTTTTCTGCCGAGTGCGGCGAAACCGTGTCCTCCGGAGGTGTGGCGGGTGTTGCGGTGGACGATGTCGATGTCGTCCCAGCGGATGAAGTGTCTCTGGAGGGCCTCGTAGACGTGGGGGTCTGCGTGTTCTATGCCGCCGAGGGTTTCGTCGGAGAGGACCACGCCGAAGCCGAAGGTGTCGTCGGGGGCGTTTCGTTCCCAGACGGTGATGTCGCGGGTGGGGTCGAGGCGTTTGAGGAGGGCGGCGGCGTAGAGGCCGCCGGGGCCGCCGCCGATGATGGCGACGCGTAGGGGGTTGTCCGGCCCGGTGGGCGAGTGCGGGTTGTCTGTGGCTGGTCGCGCAGTTCCCCGCGCCCCTGAAGTACCTGCACTCACCGTCCGCTCCACTTCGGGGGGCGCTTCTCCGTGAACGCCGCGTGGAACTCTGCGTAGTCCTCTCCGGTCATCAGGAGGGCCTGGGTGGAAGCGTCCAGTTCCACCGATGCCGCCAGGGGCATGTCCAGTTCCGACGTGAGGAGGGCCTTGGTCTGGGCGTAGGCCAGGGCCGGGCCGGTTGCCAGGCGGTGGGCCAGTTGTCGTGCTGTCTCGTCGGCCTGGCCTTCCTCCGTCAGTTCGCTGATCAGGCCGATGCGCTCGGCCTCGGGGGCGCGGACCGGGTCGCCCAGCATCAGGAGGCGGGTGGCGTGGCCCAGGCCCACGACCCTGGGCAGGAGGTAGGCCGCGCCCATGTCGCCGCCGGAGAGGCCGACCCGGGTGAAGAGGAAGGCGAAGCGGGCCGTGGGGTCGGCCACGCGGAAGTCGGCGGCCAGGGCGAGGACCGCTCCGGCACCGGCCGCCACGCCCTGGACCGCCGCGATCACCGGGAAGGGGCACTCCCGGATGGCGCGGACCACCTGGCCGGTCATCCGGTTGAAGTCGAGGAGCTGGGCGGTGTCCATGCCCAGGGTGGCGCCGATGATCTCGTCGACGTCGCCGCCGGAGCAGAAGCCACGGCCCTCGCCGGCCAGCACCAGGGCCCGTACGGACCGCTCCCGGGACAGCTCCGCGAGCAGGTCGCGCAGGTCGGCGTAGGCGCCGAAGGTGAGCGCGTTGAGTTTCTCGGGGCGGGCCAGGGTGACGGTGGCGACGCCGTCGGTGAGGTCGACGCGCAGATGCTGCCAGCTCGGGGTGCGGACGGCGGAGCCGGTGAAGGGACTCATGACGTGCGGCCTCCTAGGGCGGGCACTGCCTCACTGAGCTCTACCCTACGAAGTTATCACTCATTCGTGACTGTCGTCATGAGTGCGCGATAGGCCGTCCGGGTAGGACTTCATGGGGAGCCGGGCGTGAGCCGGGCCGGTCACATCCGTCACAGATCATCCACACCGGCGTAACGGCGGGAGCAGCTGTGCGCGGCACGGCGTTCACCTGGGTAAGCCGTGCGGCAAGGGGGCCGCAGGCCCTCCGGCAGTGCCCCTCGGACGCCTCGGAAGAGTGGCGCCGTACCATTCATAAGGTTGAAAGCAGGATGTCCTGCTCCATGAACGGACCCGCCTTGTACGAACTCTCCTCAGCCCCCGCCTCCTGGCGCATCGCGCTGCCGCACACCGCCGCGGCGGTGCCCGTGGCCCGTGCCCTGGTCCGTACGGCGCTGACCGAGCTGGAGCACGGGGCGGACCGTGACACGGCGGAGTTGCTCACGGCGGAGCTGGTGGCGAACGCCGTGGAGCACACCTCCGGCGAGACGCCGATAGAGCTGGTGGTGGAGCTGATGCCGTCGGGCTGCCAGGTCGAGGTGCACGACACCGACCCGCAGCCGCCCGGCGATCTCACCTGTCCGTCCGGCCGGATGCCCGACCCCTGGCAGGAGCACGGGCGCGGTCTGCTGCTGATCCGCACCCTGAGCTCGTCGTGCGGGCACCGGCCGACCGAGTCCGGCAAGGCGGTGTGGTTCCGGCTGCCCGTGGTGCCGGCTCAGCGGCGCCCGTCGGCCTGACGCGGTTCAGCCGAGGGTCGCGACCAGCACGGCCTTGATCGTGTGCAGACGGTTCTCCGCCTCGTCGAAGACGACGGAGTGCGCCGACTCGAAGACCTCGTCCGACACCTCCAGGTACTCCAGGCCGTGCGCGGCGTGGATCTCCTGGCCGACCTTGGTGCCGAGGTCGTGGAAGGCGGGCAGGCAGTGCAGGAACTTCACGTCCGGGTTGCCGGTGGCGCGCAGGACGTCCATGGTCACGGCGTACGGGGCGAGGGCGGTGATGCGCTCGGCCCAGACCTCCTTCGGCTCGCCCATGGAGACCCAGACGTCGGTGGCGACGAAGTCGGCGCCCCGGACGCCCTCGTCCAGGGTCTCGGTGAGGGTGATGCGGGCGCCGCTGGTCTCGGCGAGGGCGCGGGCCCGGTCGACGACCTCCTCGGCCGGCCAGTAGTCCTTCGGGGCGACGAGACGCACGTCCATGCCGAGCAGGGCGCCGGTGACCAGGTAGGAGTTGCCCATGTTGAAGCGGGCGTCGCCGAGGTAGGCGAAGGTCATCCCGGTCAGCGGCTTGGCGCAGTGCTCGGTCATGGTCAGCACGTCGGCGAGCATCTGGGTGGGGTGCCAGTCGTCGGTGAGCCCGTTGTAGACGGGCACACCGGCGTGCGCCGCCAGTTCCTCCACCTTCTGCTGGCTGTCGCCCCGGTACTCGATCCCGTCGTACATCCGGCCCAGCACCCGCGCGGTGTCGCGCACCGACTCCTTGTGGCCGATCTGCGAGCCGGACGGGTCGAGGTACGTCGTCGAGGCGCCCTGGTCGGCGGCCGCGACCTCGAAGGCGCAGCGGGTACGGGTGGAGGTCTTCTCGAAGATCAGCGCGATGTTCCGGCCCCGCAGGTACTGCGTCTCGGTCCCGGCCCTCTTGGCGGCCTTCAGCTCGGCGGCCAGCTCGACCAGACCGCGGAACTCCTCCGCGGTGAAGTCCAGCTCCTTGAGGAAGTGGCGGCCGGCGAGGGCGGTCGGGACTGTCGCCATGGGGCGCTCCAGGGATACGGCGGTACGGGGACGGGCAGGACTGCTGGAATACTATACGAAACTCAGCATGCCTATACGTCGACGTGGGGGTGCCTATACGGGCTCCCGTTCGACCGGGCAGCTCATGCACCGCGGTCCGCCCCTCCCCCGCCCCAGCTCACTGCCCGGGATCTCTATCACTTCGATGCCCTGTTTGCGCAGGTGGGTGTTTGTGGTGGCGTTCCGCTCGTAGGCGACCACGACGCCGGGTTCGACGGCCAGGACGTTGCAGCCGTCGTCCCACTGCTCGCGTTCGGCCGCGTGCACGTCCTGGGTGGCGGTCAGCACCCGGATCTCGTTCAGGCCGAGCGCGGCGGCGATCGCGCGGTGCATGTGCTCCGGCGGATGGTCGGTGACCTTGAGCTCCTTCTCGCCCACGCCCGGTTCGATGGTGTACGAGCGGAGCATGCCGAGCCCCGCGTACTGGGTGAAGGTGTCGCCGTCGACCATCGTCATCACGGTGTCGAGGTGCATGAAGGCACGCCGCTTGGGCATGTCGAGGGCCACGATCGTCTCGGCGGAACCGGCGGCGAACAGCTTGTGCGCGAGCATTTCGACGGCCTGGGGCGTGGTGCGCTCGCTCATGCCGATGAGCACCGCCCCGTTGCCGATGACCAGGACGTCCCCGCCCTCGATGGTGGACGGGTAGTCGGCCTGCCCCTCGGACCAGACGTGGAAGGTCTCGTCGCGGAACAGCGGGTGGTGCCGGTAGATCGCCTCGAAGTGCACGGTCTCGCGCTGCCGGGCGGGCCAGCGCATCGCGTTGATGGAGACGCCGTCGTAGATCCACGCGGAGGTGTCGCGGGTGAAGAGGTGGTTGGGCAGGGGGTCCAGCAGGAAGTCGTCCAGTTCCATGACGTGGAAGCGCACGGAGGTCGGCTCCGGGTGCACGTCGAGGAACTCGCGCTTGGTCATGCCGCCGACCAGGAGCTCGGCCAGCTCCGCCCCCGGCAGGTGCTCGAAGGCGGCTCTCAGATGGTCGGTGGCCAGCGGGCCGTACTCCTTCTCGTCGAAGACCCGGTCCAGGACGAGGGTCCTGGCCGCCGGGACCTGAAGGGCCTCGGCCAGCAGGTCACCGAAGAGGTGGACGGTGACGCCCCGGTCGCGCAGCACGTCGGCGAACCCGTCGTGCTCGGCGCGGGCCCTGCGCACCCACAGCACGTCGTCGAAGAGCAGCGAGGTCTTGTTGCTGGGGGTGAGCCTCTTGAGCTCGAGATCGGGCCGGTGCAGGATGACGCGGCGCAGCCGCCCGGCCTCGGAGTGGACGTGGTAAGCCATGCCTCCATCCTGACCATCGGAGCGCCGGTTGACGCGCTGCTCGCGCGTTTCGGCGAACTCTTGTTTGCGTCTGCCTGACGACAACCAGCCCGGTCCGGGAGGGCTCCCCGCTCATCCCCCGGTCAGCCGCTGGGCAGCGGCTGGAGCAGCTCCGGCCGGGCCAGCATGCGCCGCGTCGCCCGTCCGGGGTCGAGCACGGCCCGGGCGACGATCCAGCCGGCCAGGGCGTGCGGCTCGGCGGGGTCGGCGGCCAGCTGTCCGGCGTACCGGGCGAGCGCGGCGGCCGCGTCCCCGGCGGCCAGGTGCTCGTCCGCGGTGTGCGGTACGGCGGGGCGGTCGGCGAAGGCGTGCGTGCGCACATCGGGCCAGGAGGTCCGGTCGGGGCGGAAGCGGGGGCC
>NZ_NGFN01000327.1 GCF_002148965.1 Streptomyces swartbergensis
TCACGGACCCGGTCGGCGCGACCACCGGTGCGAGACCGGTCGGCGGGACGACCGCGCCCGCGGGGGCCGGTGCGACCACCGTCTCGGCGACGCCCGCCCGGGTGTGGCTCAGGCGCGGGCCGCCGAGGATGCGCACCTCGACCGCCACACCCGCCTCTCCCTGCGGGCCCGTGACCTGGCGGCGCAGCAGGGTCGCGGCCCGGCCGCCGGGGAGCGTGACCTCGTCGAGCGTGAGGTGCGGTGAGGCGATGAGTTCCTCGGCCTTCTCGCGCAGCACGGCCAGGTCGATCCGCCCGAGGTCGAGGCCGCCGTCGTCGAGTTCCCGGTGCTCGGGCTGTCGCGGCCAGCCGCCCGGATCGCCCCCGGCCCTGCGGTAGGCGGCGAGCAGGGCCCGCTCCCGCTGCGTGGCCTGGTCCAGCATCCGTCCCTCGATCTCCCGGGCGGCGTCGCGGACCATCCGCAGCATGGCCGGGTCGCCGTCACCGCGCAGACAGGTCAGGTCGAGGACGGCCTCGATACGGCCGCTGAGGGGATCGCGCACGGGCGCGCCCGCGCAGGCGAACGGTGCCAGGCAGTCGGCGAAGTGCTCGCGGCCGGCGACGTAGACGGCGCCCCGTTCGGCCAGCGCGGTGCCCACTCCGTTGGTGCCGGCGACGGGTTCGGAGGCGTCGAAGCCGGGGGCGAACCGGACCTCGTCGAGTCGCGCGCGCAGCCGCCGTTCGCCGCCGAGCCGCTGCACCATGCGGCCCTGCGCGTCGCAGAGCGCGATCGTCATGCCGACATCGGCGAGCGAGGCGGTGAGGTCCTGGAGGACGGGGTCGGCCGCGCGCAGGAACCGGTCGTCCAGTGCCAGGTCAGGGGTGTATGGGAGAGCCAGCCGGTGGGGTTCGAGTCCGACGGACCGGCACCGCTTCCAGGAGTCCAGCACGGGTTCCCGGACGTCCGCATCGACGTGCGCGCCCGCCAGGAAACGCTCATGGGCATCGACGAGGCCGCCGATGTCGTCCCAGACGACGGTCACCGGGATCACTTCCCTCACCGGAAGGAGACCCGAGCGGTTTCACCCTAGTCCTTATGCACAGTTATCTGCACCTCTTCTCCCCGTTGATCGCGGTGTTGGTCATCACGATCAAGGAGAGCGAAGTGGATCTACGTCACGAACTGATGGAGGGTCGGGCCCAGCTGCCCCGCGCTGGTGCCGTGGTGGAAACCGGTGAGGCCCACCCTCCCTTCGTTGTTGTCAACGGCCTCGGACGCGAGGTGGAGCCGGGCACCGCGTACCTGCGCGACCTGGCGCTGAGTGACAGCAGCCCGCTGACCGCCCGTAGCTACGGGTTCGGGATGCTGGTTCCGGCTTCTGTGGCTGCTCGACGTCGCCTGGGAACGGGCGACCGAGGCGGAGACGGCCGTCCTGACCGGCTGGCTGCGTACGGCCCCGAACCCGCAGCGCCGACGGCGCAACCCGCAGTCGCCGCGTCCGGGAACGGTCAATCCGCGGACAGGGAAGCCGTACCTCAGCCCCGGGTACGCACCGACGACGGAACCGGCGGGCCTGGTCGGTGGTGGACCCCGGGAACAAGGCCGGGAATCGCCTCCGCGGCAAGGTGTGTGGCACGTACTTCACGCCATGGGCCATCTTCCACCGACCGTTCCGGCGGCGATGCGCGCCGCTCTCATGCGGGGCCAGAAGAGCGTCGAGGAGCTCGTCGACCTCTACCCGATCCGGAACCAGGCAGTGCGCGGGGTGCTGATCGACTACTTCACGCGGCGCCGCGCGGACACCGACTACGCCACCTTGAAGAACCTGGTCCTGCACCTGGCTCACCACTTCTGGGAGAAGATCGAACGCCTCAACCCCGACCAGGCTGACCTGCGGATCTCTCCCGAGATCTACACCGCCTGGCGGCAGATGATCGCCGTCAAGGTCAACGGCGCTCCGCGCGCCGGGGCGGACAGCCTGGTCATCTCCGTCCGCAGCTTCTACTTCGGTGAGATCGAGGGCATCGACCTCACCCTCACCTTCCTCCGCGCGAAGCGCGACGAGACCCAACGCCGAGCTCAGCGACCAGCCGTCCACCTCGGCCTCCCCGCACGCCGCCGTCCGCAGGAGTCCGAATGACGCTCCCCAGAGCGATGCCTCGAAGCAACGAGCTGTCAGACCCGGTGAACAAACCCCAGTCTGCCCAGATCACTCCGTTATGGGCAGGCACTCGGCGAGCAGGTCGACGACGTCGCGCCATGCTCGCTGCGCGTGCTGAGGGTGATAACCGACGCCGGGGAGCACGGTGTGGTCGACCGGCGGGTGATGGAAGGCGTGCAAGGCGCCGCCGTAGACCACGAGGCGCCAGTCGACGCCCGCAGCCTGCATCTCGGCAGTGAATGCGTCCCGTTGCGCGGGCGGCATGATCGCGTCTTCCGACCCGACCCCGGCCCACACCGGGCAGTGAATGCGCGCCGTCTCGCCTGGTCGGCCCGTGGTCAGTCCGTTGACTGTCGCGATCGCGCGCAGGTCGACGCCGTCGCGCCCGAGTTCCAGCGCGATTGCGCCCCCGGTGCCGTAGCCGACGGCGGCGATCCGGTCCGAGTCGGTCCGCGGCTCGGCGCGGAGCACGTCGAGCGCCGCGTGGCCGATGCCTCGCATCCGGTCGGGGTCGGCGAGCAGCGGCATGCAACGGGCCAACATCTCCTCAGGGTCGCCCAAATAGCGCCCGCCGTGGAGGTCGAAGGCCAGCGCCACGTATCCCAGCTCGGCGAGCGCATCGGCCCGGCGGCGCTCGACGTCGCTGAGCCCCACCCCCTCGGGCCCGACCAGGACCGCGGGCCGGCGGTCGACACCGGCCGGGAGCGCGAGGTGCCCGATCATCGTCAGGCCGTCGGCCGCGTAGTCGATCGTGCGCGTTGTAACTGTCGTCATGAGCCTGGACTGTAGTGATCGTCGAGCCCGGTCGGGCCGGTGTTCTGCCGCTGGCAGAAGGCAGGTCTCTGGCGTATTCCGGAACCACCCGGTCAGCGGTTCAGCTCAGAGCCTGTGAACAAACCGCCGTCCGCCCGAAGGGCGGGCGCACCGGACGCCGCTGCGCGCAGACGGGGTTTGTTCACAGGCTCTCACCGCAGGATGACGCTCACACCTCGTTCCTCGAAGATCTCCAGGATCAGGTCGAACAGCACAAGCTCGCGATCGCCGACGGGCACGCGCTCTGCCAACCGCGTCCGAGCCTCGGCCGAGAAGTCCCAGTGCAAGGTGAACGGAGTGGTCGCGCCCCAGCCGCCTCTCAGACAGTCGTCCAGAGCGTCCAGGTTCCAGCCGAAGTATCCACCGGGTCCGTTGATGGCCTCACCGATCGCGCAGTAGAAGGTGTCCCGGTCAACGACATGTCGGCCGTCCAAGGTGAACACCTGGCCTGCAGGCGCATCGGGCCTCCCCTGGCGCTGGTACTCCCGGGACCACAGGGCCACCGACAGCCACGCGTGTCGGTCTTCGGGCGCGAGTTCGTACCACATTCCGGTGTGGTTCAGGCGACCGGTGCGGACCATCTCCCACGGTCGTTCAGCTCCGGGCAGGGCGTTCTCGCACCAGAGCGTCACCGTGAGGTCGACGAGGCCAGCACCGCTGGCGGAGGGCTTGACGCCGATGACGGTGACCTCGTTGACGAAGTAGGACCCCATGGTGGCACCGTCACCGTCGAGGAGCTCAAACCAGGCGTTCCCCGCCACGGCACGACGACTGCCGACGTGGTCAACGCACCTCAGCAGGCCACCCTGCGGGAGGCAACCCGCGAGGTGCACCCGGCGCGCGCCCTCCTCACCCGGCAGGGGCGTGAACAACCCCTCTGCCTCGTGAGCGAAGCCCCAGAAATCGCTGTCGTCCTCATCCGAGGTCAGCGCGTACTTCTGCCCCTCGCCGCCCAGCCCCGATGTTCGCATCGCACCCCCATGAGAGCGCTGATCTTACCGACGCCGGGGGATCTGCCCGGCGGCCGCCGGCGCCGCCACCCCTGACCCCATCCCATCCGTCTCGGAGGCCCTTTGACGAGTCACATACCCGCCTTCACTCATGAGGGTGAAGTGCAGAGAAGTGACGCCGATCACAAGATCAGGCCGGTGGCACATCTCCCCTGGCGGGCCCCGATGAGGGACCCCGGCCGTCCGCCCAGGCCGGTTCGACTCAGCTCGCCGTGCGGCGGATCCGGCCCGCGTACTTCTCCTCCAGCTCCAGGTTGCCCTCGAAGCCGCCGGGCACATTGGCCGAGACGTAGACCGGCGGGCGCTCTCCGGCGGCGAGGAGGCGGCCGGCCGCCTCGGCGACCGTCATCTGGACCAGCATCACGCCGGTGAGGGTGGACAGGGCGCAGACCGAGCCGCCGCCGGGCAGTTCGAGCAGGGAGTCGCCGCGCGGGGCCGCGTTGTCGAGGACGACGTCGGCGATGTCGGCGAGCTTCCGGCCGCTGGGATGGACGGCGGGGACGGCCCGGGTGTGGGCGAGGGAGGTGAGGGCCAGGACCCGGTGGCCGTGCTCCTTGGCGTGCAGGGCCATCTCCACGATGACGCTGTTGACGCCGGAGTTGGAGATGACGACGAAGAGGTCTTGGGGGTTCGGGGCGGCCAGGTCGTAGAGCCGGGCGGCCACCCCGGCCCGGCGTTCGAGGAGCGGGTCGTCGAGCACGGCCGGGTCCTCGCCGCCGTAGAGGACGAGGTCGGCGATGCTCAGCCGGTTGGTGGGGACCAGTCCGCCCGCGCGGCCCGCGAGTTCGAGGACGAGGGCCTGCGAATGGCCCGTGCCGAAGGCCTGGACGACACCGTCCGCGCGTACGCACTCGGCGACCAGGTCCGCGGCGGCGGCCACGTCTTCCCGGGCGGATTCGATGACGTGCTGGAGGACGGCGAGGCTCTCCCGCGCGAACCCCTGGGCGCTCACAGACTCGACGGACACGCGACACACTCCCCACTGATGGATTGAATCACCCTACACTTCCCCATCGGTGAATCAATCAATCACGCCCGCTCTCTGTATCCCATCGGGTCCTGGTATTCAACGTGCGCCCCAAAGGGTGGCTGGTACCTTCTCCCCATGCCTCCCACGGACGTCACCACACTGATCCGTACCGAGTTGCCCCGGCTGGCGGGGTCCCTGCGGAAGGTCGGCGAGCTGATCCTGGAGGATCCGGCCGCCGTCACCCACTGCTCGGCCGCCGAGCTGGGCCGCCGCACCGGCACCTCCCAGGCGACGGTGACCCGTTTCTGCCGGGCCATCGGGCTGGACTCCTACCAGCACCTGCTGATCGAACTGGCCCAGGAGCGCGGCCGGGGCGAGGTGTCCGACTGGGGGACCGCCGAGATCGGTCCCGACATCTCCCCGGACGACAGCCTCGAACGGGTCGTCCAGGTCGTCGGCACGGCGGACCTGCGGGCCATCCAGCAGACCATCGACCGGATCGACCTCGACGCGCTGGAGCGCGCGGCGCAGGCCCTGGCCCGCGCCCGGCGCATCGACGTCTACGGCGTCGGCGGCAGCGGCGCGGTGACCCAGGAGACGGAGACCCGGCTGTTCCGCATCGGCTGCTCGGTCCGCGGCTGGACCGAGGTGCACGCGGCCGCCACCTCCGCGGCCCTGCTCACCCCGGCGGACGTGGCCATCGGCATCTCCCACTCCGGGGCGACCCGCGAGACCCTCGAACCGTTCGAGATGGCCAGGGAGCGCGGCGCCACCACCATCGCCCTGACCACCGACCCGCGCTCGCCCCTGTCCAGGACCGCCGACATCCGGCTCATCTCGTCCTCCTCGGAAACCAGCTTCCGGGCCGAGAGCATCAGCAGCCGGCACTCCGTCCTGATGCTCGTCGACTGCCTGTACGTCCGGGTCGCCCAGCTCACCTACCAGCGCGCGAGCGCGTCGCTGGCGCTGACCGACCACATCACCCCGCAGCACGCGGTGAAGTCCCGGCGGACCAGGTGACATGGCCGACGGTGCATGGATGAACCACCAAGTTGACGTGAAGATGGTTGTTTGAATCACTCCTGCCGTGCAGGATGGGGCTCCCCAGAGCACTCGTAGGAGCCCCATGCGCGTCACCTCTGTCGAGTCGACCGAGCTCTTCTCCGGGACCACCGAGCAGCCGCGACAGGTGGTGGCCGTCGAGCTGAACCACACTCCGGGCCGGGCCGTGCGGCTCACCGTCGAGGGCCCGGGCCTCACCGGCACCACGCAGACCGCCGTCGGCGAGGACGGCACCGTACGCGCCGAGATCCCCGTCACCGGCGAGGACCTGGTCCCGGGCGACCGCCGCGAGATCAGGGTCACCGCGGCCGACGGCGACGAAGTCACCTCCCGCACGGGCGAGTTCACGGCGGCCGAGCCCGGCTGGACCATGTTCATGGTCAGCCACTTCCACTACGACCCCGTCTGGTGGAACACCCAGGGCGCCTATACGGAGACCTGGGACGTCGCCGATGACCCGGCGACCAGCGGACTGCCCGCCCGCACCTTCGACTCGCGCGGCCAGTCCGGCATGAGCCTGGTCCGGGCCCACTGCGACCTGGCCCGGCGCGACCCGGCGTACACCTTCGTGCTCGCGGAGGTCGACTACCTCAAGCCCTACTGGGACGCCTTCCCGGAGGAGCGCGCCTTCCTGCGGCAGCTGATCCGCACCGGCCGCGTCGAGATCATGGGCGGCACCTACAACGAGCCCAACACCAACCTCACCGGCGCCGAGGCGACGATCCGCAACGCCCTGTACGGCGACGGCTTCCAGCGCGGCGTCATCGGCGCCTCGCCGGAGACCGCCTGGCAGCTGGACGCCTTCGGGCACGACCCGCAGTTCCCGGGGCTGATGGCGGACGCGGGGGTGAGCTCCAGTTCGTGGGCGCGCGGGCCGTTCCACCAGTGGGGGCCGACGCTGTCGGTGTTCGGCGAGGAGCCGAGGGACCCGGGCCGGATGCAGTTCCCGGCCGAGTTCAGCTGGATCGCCCCGTCGGGGCGCGGCCTGCTGACCGCGTACATGGTCAACCACTACGGCGCGGGCTGGGCCATCGACAACGCGCCCACCCTCCCCGAGGCGGAGGCCGCCGCGTACCAGCTCTTCCAGCGGCTCAAGCAGGTCGCCCTCACCCGCAACGTGCTGCTCCCGGTGGGCGGGGACTACGCGCCGCCGTGCCGCTGGGTCATGGACATCCACCGCGACTGGAACGCCCGGTACGTCTGGCCGCGCTTCATCAGCGCGATCCCCCGGGACTTCTTCGCCGCCGTCCGCGCGGAACTGGAGACGGAGGGCCGCAAGGCCTCCCCGCAGACGCGCGACATGAACCCGGTCTACACCGGCAAGGACGTCTCCTACATCGACACCAAGCAGGCCCAGCGGTACGGCGAGACCCTCCTCGCCGACGCCGAGGCCTGGGCGACGCTCGCCTCCCTCGTCACCGGCCGTCCCTACCCGGACGCGGCCCTGGACAAGGCCTGGCGGCAACTCGTCTACGGCGCCCACCACGACGCCATCACCGGCTCGGAGTCGGACCAGGTCTACATCGACCTGATGACCGGCTGGCGGGAGCTGCACGACCTCGCCCGGAGCGTGCACGCCGACGCCACCCAGGCCCTGGCCGACCGGGTCACCCCGGGCGACGGTCCCGACCTGGTCGTGTTCAACTCCGCGACATGGCCACGCCTTGACGTGCTGACGGTCGACGACCCGGGTCTCGTACCCGAGGGACTGCCCGCGGTCAGCGAGGACGGCCGGCTCCATGTCGTCGTCCCGGAGGCGCCCGGCATGGGCCTCACGGCGCTCCCGCTCACCGAGGGGTCCGCCCCCGGCTGGGCACCCGGCGAGGGCCTCACCATCCGCAACGAGTTCTACGAGGTGACGGTCGACCCGGCACGCGGCGGTGGCGTCAGCAGCCTGCGCGCCCTGGCCGAGGGCGGCCGGGAGCTGCTGCGCCCCGGTGACATCGGCAACGAGATCGTCGTCCAGGAGGAGTACCCGAGGCATCCGCGCTTCGGCGAGGGCCCCTGGCACCTCACCCCGACCGGCACCACCGCGGCCCGCAGCGGGGACGTGACCGCCGAGGTGCGCGTCGAGCACTCCCCCGCCGGTTCCCGCATCACCGTCACCGCCGACCTCGGCCTCTTCCGCTGCACCCAGCGCCTGACGCTGTGGCAGGGCGTCGACCGGCTCGACGCCACCACGACCGTCGACGGGTACGACGGCGCCGACCGGCTGATCCGGGTGCGCTGGCCCTCGGACGTACGGGGCGGACTGCCCGTGCACGAGGTGGCGGACGCGGTGATCGGGCGCGGGTTCGGGTTCGTGGAGGTGGACAGCGAACGGTTCCCCTGGACGCTGGACAACCCCGCCAACACCTGGTTCGGCCTCGGCTCCACCGCCCGCGTCGCCGTCCACGACGACTCCGGCGTCCTCCTCGGACACCGTTCGATCGGCGTCGCCGAACTCATCTATGCCGACTGGGACATCGCGGGCGACCTCGGCACCCCGCTCGCGGCGGCCCTGGTCCGCGCCGGGGTCACGGCGACCACGACGATCGCGGGCGGCCCGCGCTACGGCGACCTGGAGGTCGACTCCAACCTCCCGGACCTCCGGATCGCCGTCGGCGGCCCCGACCGCAACGCCGTGGTCGCCGAGGCGCTCGGCTGGGACCCGGCGGCCGGGCGGGAACTGAAGCGCCAGCTGGCCGAACGGGGCGTGGCCGCCGTCTGGGTCGCGCCCCGCGCCTGTCTGCGCGAGGAGTGGATCCCCGGGGCCGACCTGCGCGACCTGGAACGCCTGCCGCTGCTGGTGGTGGCGGGCGCCCGCCCCGAGGACGACGCCAAGGCGGTCGATGCGCTGATCGCCGACCTGGACGACTTCACGGTGACGGCCACGGCCGCCGGCGGCGGCGAGGCCCTGCCGCCCGGCGACGCCTGGGACGGCCGCAGCTTCGCGATCCTCAACCGCGGCACCCCCGGTTGCGTGGTCACCGCCTCCGGCGACCTCTACATGTCCCTGATGCGCTCCTGCACCGGCTGGCCGTCCGGGGTCTGGGTGGACCCACCACGCCGCACCGCCCCCGACGGCTCGGGGTTCCAGCTCCAGCGCTGGTCGCACACCTTCGAGTACGCCGTCGTCGCGGGCCCGGGCGACTGGCGGGACCTGCGGCTGCCGCAGGCCGGGCACGCGTACAACCGTCCGCTGACGGCACGGCTGCGGCAGTCCTCCGGCGCCCTGCCGAGGCAGGCGACCCTGCTCGGCCTGGAACCCGCCGGCGAGGTGCTGCTCGACGCGCTCAAGCCGCTCGGCTCCCCGCTGGCCCGGGGCAGCGAGGCACCCGTGGATCCCGGACAGGGTCTCGTCGTCCGCGTGCACGAGGTCGACGGCCGGCCGGTACGGGCACGGGTGACCGGGCCGGTGCCGTGGGCCGCGGGCGCCCGCGCCGACGTCCTGGAGAGGCCCGGGGCGCCCCTCGCCCCGGAGGAGACCGGCGGCCTCGGAGTCGACCTGACCGGCTTCGAGGTCGCCACCCTCCTCGCCACGCCCGCCCAGCCGCCCCACCAGGCGTCCGGGCCCGGCATCGCCGCCCACGAGCCCGCCCAGCCCGTCGCCACCCGCTACTGGCTGCACAACTCCGGCCCCGCAC
>NZ_NGFN01000328.1 GCF_002148965.1 Streptomyces swartbergensis
ACCAGCTGCCCCCGCCGGCGCTGCCCGATCCGGTGGACGCCCCCGCCCCGCGACGGGTCGTCCGTCCGGATCCGCCGCCGCGGGCCTTGGACACCAGCGCCCCGACCAGGACGACTCCGATCACCGCCAGGATGATGCCGACAACCATGGCGTCACYCTCCTTCCGTTCCCCCGAAGCGGCCCCCCGTGGGCGCCTCGCTCTTGCGTGACCGGGAGATGCCCGCCCCCGGCACGCCCCAAAGCAGAGTTGAGGAACTCCAGAGCTTCGGCGGAGGATGACCCGCATGACCTCCAGTGCGCGCCCCCTCCTGAACCGCCGGCTCGCCGAGTTCGGGACGACGATCTTCGCCGAGATGTCCGCCCTGGCCCTGAGCACCGGCGCCATCAACCTCGGGCAGGGCTTCCCCGACACCGACGGCCCCGAGGAGGTCAGGGAGGCCGCCGTACGGGCGCTGCGGGACGGCCTCGGCAACCAGTACCCGCCGGGCCCCGGCGTCCCCGAGCTGCGCACCGCGGTAGCCGCCCACCAGCGGCGGCGCTACGGACTGTCGTACGACCCGGACACGGAGGTCCTGGTCACCGCGGGCGCCACGGAGGCCATCGCCGCCTCGCTGCTCGCCCTGCTGGAGCCGGGTGACGAGGTGATCGCCCTGGAGCCGTACTACGACTCGTACGCGGCGTGCATCGCGATGGCGGGCGGGCGCCGGGTGCCGGTCACGCTCCGCCCGCACGAGGACAGCTTCCGCCTGGACCTCGACGAACTGCGCGACGCCGTCACCGACCGCACCCGGCTGCTGCTGATCAACACCCCGCACAACCCGACCGGCACGGTCCTCACCCGCGAGGAGCTGGCCGCGATCGCCGAGCTGGCGGTGGAGCGGGATCTGCTCGTGGTGACGGACGAGGTGTACGAGCACCTGGTCTTCGACGAGGCCGAGCACGTGCCGCTGGCGACGTTCCCGGGGATGCGCGAGCGTACGGTCACCATCGGGTCGGCCGGCAAGACGTTCTCGTTCACCGGCTGGAAGGTCGGCTGGGTTACGGCGGCGCCGGAGCTGGTCACGGCGGTGCGCTCGGCGAAGCAGTACCTGACGTACGTGGCGTCGGGGCCGTTCCAGTACGCGGTCGCGGAGGCCCTGGCGCTGCCCGAGTCGTACTTCACGGCCTTCCGGGACGACATGCTGGTCAAGCGGAACCTGCTGGCGGCGGGTCTGGAGGAGGCCGGGTTCCGGGTCTTCCGCCCGTCGGGGACCTACTTCGTCACCACCGACATCCGCCCCCTCGGCGAGACGGACGGTTTCGCCTTCTGCCGCGCCCTGCCGGAACGCGCCGGTGTCGTCGCGATCCCCAACGCCGTCTTCTACGACCACCGCGAGCAGGGCGCGCCCTTCGTGCGGTTCGCCTTCTGCAAGCGGACGGAGGTGCTGGAGGAGGCGGCCGCCCGGCTCAAGACGCCGACCGCATGACAGTCGACCGGCATACCGGCGTACCGGCCACACGTACACGGCTGCCCCGAGCCGCCACGCACCTACACCGCCGCGCCGCCGCACCGGGAGTCCTTCGTCAGCGGGCGTCTGCCTCGGGCTCCGGGCGCGGGAGTTCGTCGAGGTCGAGGGTGAAGGTGCGGCCGTCGGCCAGGGGGATGGGGAGCTTGCCCGTGCCGTACTTGTGCGTGTGTGCCGCAATGTAACCGGTGGCGGTCGGCTGGGTGTGGAGGACGACTTCCTGCGCGTACGGGTCCACGACCAGGTAGATCGGGATGCCGTAACGGCCGTACTTCGCGGTGCAGTCGTCATAGTCCTTGCGCGCAGAGGAGGTCGAGACGACCTCGGAGATCAGCAGGACGTCCTCGAAGCTGTAGCGCTTGCCTTCCTTGCGCGCGTCCTCGCGCAGGATCGCAAGGTCGGGGGCGGAGTTCTCGTCGGCGGGGAAGTCGATGTAGACATCGGAGGTGACCTTCGCGTGACGGCCGAGGGCGAGAGCGGAGTCGATCTGCATCGACCTGATGGTGCTGGAGTGCTCTTCGCTCTGCGGGGTCATGATCACCTTTCCGTCGGCCCCGAACAGGACCGTGTACCCCTTGGGGAACTCGGTGTGCACGATCGCGTCGACGCTCATGGACGGCTCCTTCCCGTGTGTGGTCAGGATACGGCGGACAGCGCCGTGTCAGCAGTCGGCCCATCGGCGGTGCTGGAGTTGCCCCTGGTGGGCTTGTTGCGCGACAAGCGAATGAGTGCGACGTGGCGTCGGGGCCGTTCCAGTACGCGGTCGCGGAGGCCCTGGCGCTGCCCGAGCCGTACTTCACGGCCTTCCGGGACGACATGCTGGTCAAGCGGAACCTGCTGGCGGCGGGTCTGGAGGAGGCCGGGTTCCGGGTCTTCCGCCCGTCGGGGACCTACTTCGTCACCACCGACATCCGCCCCCTCGGCGAGACGGACGGTTTCGCCTTCTGCCGCGCCCTGCCGGAACGCGCCGGTGTCGTCGCGATCCCCAACGCGGTCTTCTACGACCACCGCGAGGAGGGCGCCCCCGTTCGTACGGTTCGCGTTCTGCAAGCGGACGGGCGTGCTGGAGGAGGCCGTACGCCGCCTGAAGGGCGTCGGCGGGGCCTGAAAAGGCGTACGGCGCGTACAGCACGTACCTCTCTGCTCGTACGCGCCGACGCGCCGCTGGGGCGGGGCCTGCTAAGGCCTACTCCTCGTCCTCGGGCTTCTCCGCCTCGTTGATCTCCTCCTCGAGACCGAGCTGCTCGATGAGCCACTTGTCGAACTCGATCGCGGCCCGCACCCAGCTGACCGTCGAGGAGACGAAGTGCTCCAGGCTCACGCCCATGCCGATCAGCATCTGGGCCTCGCCGATCAGGCGGACCGTGCCGTCGTCGTGGGTGTGGCTGTAGACCTTGGGCCACAGGGTGCGGCGGTTCCAGTCGTCGATGGACTCCAGGATCTGCGGCTTGGCCTCGATCTCGTGAGGCCGGTCGTAGAACGTCCGCACGGAGAAGACCTGCTGGTCTCCTTCACCCCGGAACATGAAGTAGGTGCGGAACTGTTCCCACGGCGCCGCGAGGTCTCCCTCGTCGTCGACGACGTACTTGAGCTCCATCTGGTCGAGGAGCTGCTTCACGAGGTCCTGATCCGGGACGACGGGGCCCGCCGGTCCTTGCGGCTGCGGCTCGGGCTGGCCCCCGAAGTTCGGAATCGAGGACGGGTCGATGGTCACCGTGATTTTCCCTTCGTACGGATCCCGCCATCCTCCCCCATGCGGGGAGGGGGGTGGCAAGCCCCGACTACCCCGCTAAGCCCATGGCTGACACGATCCGGTCAACCGCAACCTCCAGGTGCCGCACGCCGTCCTCCTGAAGGGCGGACGGAGGGGGCGGCGGTGGCGGAACCGGGCAGGGGTTGCACTCGGTGGCGGCCGGCTCTGGCGATCCTGGCGGTGCCCGTGCCCGTCCTCGTGTTCCTGATCGTCTGCGTGTTCATGTGGGCCCTGACCGACGAGGACGATCCGGGTGCCGGGGCTGTGGCGAAGGTCGGGTGCGCCGAGGCACTGGCCTTCGGCGGCGCCGACCGCCCTGCCGGCGCCGAGGTGCACGACTGCACCGCGCAGCGGGGCATCGACACCGCGTACACGGCGGTGCTGCGGATGCCCCGCGAGGACGTGCGGTACTGGCTGCGCGCCACGTATCCGGACGCCCCGGAGCCCCGCGCGGGCGGCTCCTGCGGGGCGCTCTGTCTGGACGTGACCCATGAGAACGGCCTGCCCGCCACGGTCGGGGCACACGTGGTGCAGGTGAGGGTGGAGTACGTGAACGCCGAGACCGCGCGGGTGCGCTTCTCGGCGTTCACGATGTGACGGGACCGTCGCCCCTACAGCGTCTTGCCCACCGCCGGTCCCACCAACAGTTCGTCGCCGAGGCGGTCGACGCGGACCGTGTCGCCGTCCTTGATCTCGCCGGAGAGGATCTCCTTGGCGAGGCGGTCGCCGATGGCGGTCTGGACGAGGCGGCGCAGCGGGCGGGCGCCGTACGCCGGGTCCAGGCCCTCTTCCGCGAGCCAGGCCAGGGCCTCGGGTGTGACGTCCAGGATGAGGCGCCGCTCGGCGAGGCGCTTGGCCAGGCGCTCGATCTGGAGCTTGGCGATGCGCTCCAGCTCGGGCTTGGTCAGGGCGGCGAAGACCACCAGGTCGTCCAGGCGGTTGAGGAACTCCGGCTTGAAGGAGGTCCGCACCACCTCCAGGACCTGTTCCTTCTTCTCCGCCTCACTGGTGAGCGGGTCGACCAGGAACTGACTGCCCAGGTTCGACGTCAGCACCAGGATGGTGTTGCGGAAGTCGACCGTGCGGCCCTGCCCGTCCGTGAGACGCCCGTCGTCGAGCACCTGGAGCAGGATGTCGAAGACCTCGGGGTGGGCCTTCTCCACCTCGTCCAGCAGGATGACGGAGTAGGGACGGCGGCGCACCGCCTCCGTGAGCTGGCCGCCCTCCTCGTAGCCGACGTATCCGGGCGGGGCGCCGACCAGCCGGGCCACGCTGTGCTTCTCGCTGTACTCCGACATGTCGACGCGGACCATCGCCCGCTCGTCGTCGAAGAGGAAGTCGGCGAGGGCCTTGGCCAGTTCCGTCTTGCCGACACCGGTCGGGCCGAGGAAGAGGAAGGAGCCGGTGGGGCGGTCGGGGTCGGAGATCCCGGCGCGGGACCGCCGTACGGCGTCGGACACCGCCCGCACGGCCTCGGTCTGGCCGATGAGCCGCTTGCCCAGCTCGTCCTCCATGCGCAGCAGCTTCTGCGTCTCGCCCTCCAGCAGACGCCCGGCGGGGATGCCGGTCCAGGAGGCGACGACGTCGGCGATGTCGTCGGCGCCGACCTCCTCCTTGACCATGGTGTCCTTCGCGACCTCTTCCTCGGCCTCGGAGGCGGCCTCCAGCTCCTTCTCCAGGGCGGGGATCTCGCCGTAGAGCAGCTTGGAGGCGGTGTCGAAGTCGCCGTCGCGCTGGGCGCGTTCGGCCTGGCCGCGCAGTTCGTCGAGGCGTTCCTTCAGCTCACCGACGCGGTTGAGGGACTGCTTCTCCTTCTCCCAGCGGGCGGTGAGGCCGCGCAGCTCCTCCTCCTTGTCGGCGAGGTCGCGGCGCAGCTTCTCCAGGCGCTCCCGGGAGGCCGCGTCGGTCTCCTTGCCGATCGCCAGCTCCTCCATCTTCAGCCGGTCGACGGCGCGCTGGAGTTCGTCGATCTCGACGGGGGACGAGTCGATCTCCATGCGCAGCCGGGAGGCGGCCTCGTCGACGAGGTCGATGGCCTTGTCGGGCAGGAAGCGGGAGGTGATGTACCGGTCGGAGAGGGTGGCGGCCGCGACCAGCGCACTGTCCGCGATCTGCACCTTGTGGTGGGCCTCGTAGCGGCCCTTGAGCCCGCGCAGGATCGCGATGGAGTCCTCGACGCTCGGCTCGGCGACCAGCACCTGCTGGAAGCGCCGCTCCAGGGCGGCGTCCTTCTCGATCCGCTCGCGGTACTCGTCGAGGGTCGTGGCACCCACCATGCGCAGCTCACCGCGCGCGAGCATGGGCTTCAGCATGTTCCCGGCGTCCATGGCGGAGTCGCCGCCGGCACCGGCCCCCACGACGGTGTGCAGCTCATCGATGAAGGTGATGATCTGCCCGTCGGACTCCTTGATCTCGGCGAGGACCGTCTTCAGCCGCTCCTCGAACTCACCCCGGTACTTGGCCCCAGCGACCATGGCCCCCAGATCGAGCGCGACGAGCCGCTTGTCCTTCAGCGACTCGGGCACGTCCCCCTTGACGATGCGCTGGGCGAGCCCTTCGACGACGGCGGTCTTGCCGACACCGGGCTCGCCGATGAGCACGGGGTTGTTCTTGGTACGGCGGGACAGCACCTGCACCACGCGCCGGATCTCCTGGTCCCGCCCGATGACGGGATCGAGCTTCCCTTCCCGCGCGGCGGCGGTGAAGTCCGTCCCGAACTTCTCCAGGGCCTTGTACTGGCCCTCGGGGTCGGCCGTGGTCACCCGGCGCGCTCCCCGCGTCTTCTGGAAGGCGTCCTGGAGCTTCCTGGCGTCGGCGCCCTGCTGGGACAGCACCTCGCCGGCCGCGCCGCCCTTCGCGGCGATGGCGATGAGCAGGTGCTCCGTGGAGAGGTACTCGTCCCCCAGGTCCTTGGCGCGGGCCTGCGCGTCGGCGACGACGGCGAGCATCTCGCGGTTGGGCTGGGGCGGCGCCACGGTGGACCCGGTCACACTCGGCAGCCCGGCGAGCACGCGCTCGGCTCCGGCGCGCACGGCCGCCTGGTCGGCGTCGACCGCCGCGAGCAGATCGGTGATGTTCTCGTTGTCCTGTCCCTGGAGCAGCGCGAGAAGCAGATGGGCGGGGGTGAGGTCGGGGTGCCCCTCGGTCACGGCCCTGTTGCTGGCCGCGTTGATCGCGTCCCGGCTCCGGTTGGTCAGCTCGGCGTCCACGTTCGCGTTCTCCTCCTTGCACTGACCCGAACGACTTACACAAAGTTGAGTCTAGTCCACTCAAGGCCGATTCGGGAGGGCCGCAGGGGCTAAGTTCCGGGGCATGGCGACCAAGTACTCCGTCGATCCCGGCGCTCCGGACGAGCCGTATCTCAGCTTCTGGCGGGAACGGCACGTGTGCACCCTGACGACTCCCCGCCCGGACGGCACTCCGCACGTGGTACCCGTCGGGGTCACATACGATCCCGCGGCCCGGCTCGCTCGGGTGATCACGAACAAGGCGAGCGCCAAAGCGCGGCATGTGCTGGCCGCCGGGGAACAGGGAGCGGCGGTCGCCGTCTGCCAGATGGAGGGCAAGCGCTGGGCGACCCTGGAGGGCCGGGCCTTCGTCCGCACCGAGCCGGACCGGGTCGCGGAGGCGGAGCGCCGTTACGCCGAGCGCTACGGGCGGACGCCCTCGCCGAACCCCGCGCGCGTGGTGATCGAGATAGAGCTGACGCGAGCGATGGGGCGAGGTTGATGTCGCGGTTGATCCCGAGGTTGATACCGAAGTCGACCGAAGTGAATATCCACACCGGTGATCGACTGGATCCAGCCAGCGCGTGACTGGGTGGATAACCGGAAATGTCGCCAGAAACTGCAGCGGCGTCACCGTGTTCAGGTCACGGTGACGCCGCTGCGGGGGGAAGCACCTGAGCGATCTGTTACGACGGGGGAATCGCGTCAGGCACTGCGGGGGGTGGCAGAGATGGTCCTCGGTGCAGGAGAGTCGGCCTCCACCTGCTCGTGGTCCCTTTGGTCCAGATTCACAAAGATCATTCCGTACCGTACGGCACACCGCACGGGCTGCGGCGCCCCCCGAGGCCGCCGCAGACACCGGTAAGCCCGTACGTCCTCGTCCTCGTCCCGCGTGACGACCACCGGCTCGCCGAAAACGGTCACCATCAACGAGTCGCCGCTGTGGGGGATGGCGGTGACCAGGTCGATGAAGTGCCAGCCGGAGCGGTAGGCGGTGGCCATTTCGCGACGGAAGGAGCGGTCGTCGGGTGGAGTGGTCACGGTCAGCTCCCGGATCCCGCTGTCGCGGAACTCGGCCAGCTGGTGTTGTTCACGCCGTAGCTGGTCTGAGCCACCGCCGGCCAACTGGTGTTCGCCCGAACATCGCCCTTCTCATCGGAGAAGCCACTCAGCGCGCCGAGGGTTACAACGACGGAGAAGGCGGCGACAAGCACCGAGCGAAGCATTCTGTTCCGCATAGTCGGCTTCGTCCTCACTTGAAGGTCCCCTTTTCCCCCGTCGAGTACGACGATGGCTCATTCGGGCACGTCATGGCCACACAATCAATGCATCATGTTCCTGCATGTTCAGGACCCTGGGGGGTGGAGATTTGACAACAAATCGAGCAAAAGGGACACATCCCCATCCGATGACCGAGTGGTGCGAGGAGGGCGGACGTCTGTATGCCACCGCTCTGCGCACAGGACGCATCGCACGTGCGGACGTGGAGCCGGCCCCCTGCCTGATGGAGTTCGCCCTCCTCCACCCCGATCCGGACGATCCCGACTGGCTGCGCCCCGTGGCCCCGGTCGTCGCCCTTTCCCGGCAACTCAACCCCCTGGAACACGAGATCGCCGAGCGCAGGCGCCTGGCCGTCGACCTCGCGGAGACCTTTCAGCCGTTCATGGCCCTGGGCACCCAGATCGCAACGGTAAGTGACTCCATCACCGTGCTGGAAGGCGGTGAACGTATCAATGCCGCACTCAACATGGCCACAGTCCAGTGCCGGACCGAGGTCCTCACCCTCCAGCCGAGCGACCGCATGTCCGAACGCAGCCTCCTGAGAGGGCTGGAACGCGACAAGCCACTCATCGAACGCGGTGTGCGGATCCGTACGGTGTACCAGCACACCGCCCGCTACAACCCGGAGCAACTGGCCTACGCGGCCAGGCTCTCCGACGGCAAGGCGGAGTACCGCACCATAGACGAGCTGGTGGAACGTTTGATCATCTGCGACGAAACCGTCGCCTTCATCCCCGCCCGGGACGACCAGCAGGTCGCTCTGGAACTGCGCCACCCCGGCCTCGTCCGCTACCTGATCAAGCTTTTCGAATACCTGTGGGACCGCGCGGTCCCACTGAGCACCGGCACCCCGTACGAAGCGGCCACCGGCGGTATCACGGACGTCCAGCACTCCATAGCCAAGCTTCTGGTCGAGGGGCACGTCGACGAGGCCATCGCCCGACGCCTCGGCATGAACGTACGCACCTGCCGTGCTCACATCGCCAAGTTGGCGTCGGCCCTGGGCAGTGGCAGCCGAGCTCAACTCGGGTACCTCATAGCGCAGTCGGGGATCCTGCAACAGGACCACTGAAGAGGAGGAATTCCCGAGTGACGTCGGCGCCACACCCCATGCACGACGCGGAAGAACTGTGCCGTGCCGGGACGGAGCTGTACGAACGAGCCCTGCGCGAAGGGCACATACCCGCCGAAGCGGCCAACGCCGCGCCCTGTTTGATGGACTTCGGCCTGCTGCACCCCGCCGTCGACGACCTGCACCGGCTCGAGCCCGTGGCGCCGGCCGTCGCCCTCCACCGGCTGCTGCGGACCTCCGGGGAACGGATCGCGCGCGAACGACGACGGGAAGAACGGCTGGCCGAGACATTCGAGCCGTTCATGACCGTCGAAGGGCACCGCGCGGCTGCGGCCGCCACCCCGACGCTGACGCTTCTCAGCGGAAAGAAGCGGATCAACGAGGCCATCACCGCGGCCATGGCGGACGCCTCCCGAGAGCTGCTCACCATCCAGCCCCACACCAGGGTCACCAGGCAACGGGCCGAGGCGGCCTACGCCGTCGCCACGGACCGCGACCAGGCTCTGCTGGACCGCGGCTGCCGCATCCGCACCCTGTACCAGCACACCCTCCGCCACTCCCCCTTGACCGTCGCGCACCAAGAACGACTGAGGGGCGACATCGAGGCGCGCGCGCTGGACGAGCTCACCGACCGGCTCATCATCGTCGACCGGGTCGTCGCCTTCCTCCCCGCCGACGGCAACGGCGACCTCGCGCTGGAAATTCGCCACCCGGCCATCGTCGGATACCTGTCCACCACC
>NZ_NGFN01000329.1 GCF_002148965.1 Streptomyces swartbergensis
CCCCGACCCCGGCGAACGCCCCGGGGGAAGGGGCCCGGCCCGCAGCGGCGGGCACTTCCGTATGGGACACGGTCGCGGCCGGGACGGTGACGGCGTCGCCCGTGCCGTGGCACAGCAGTGGGGGAACCGGCCTCGTACGACCGCCCGCGCCCCACTCCTCCCACTCCAGCAGCGCGGGCAGCCGCTGGGCGGTGCCGGGCGCGGCGAACAGCAGCATCCGGCCCCGGAACTCCGCGACCGGCCCCGAGCCCGGCCCGTCGTCCCACAGCCGGTCGAGCATCCGCCGCCCGAACATCGCGGGCGCGCTGACGACGTCGAAGACCGACCCGCAGGGCAGGACGACCGGTGCGCCCGGCCGCTCCTCCCAGAGGGCGAGCGTGCTCCGCGGATACGTTCCTGCCGAGGCGAGCCAGGCGGCCCCGTCCGGGGTGACATAGGAGGCGTTCCATGCGCTGCTCATGGCGTCAATGTCTACCGGCCGTGAACGCGCGGTTCCCGAGGGTTGCGGGAAATCGGGACAGGAGGGGGTGGGAGGGAGTATCTTGCCCGCTTGGCATATGCCACGGAGATCGGCAAAGCGGCGGAGCCCCCGGTTCTCACACCGGTTCTCACACCGGTTCTCACACCGGGTCGACGGGCCCCCGGCCCTCGCCGCCGCCCCGCAGCAGGTCCCGTCCGAACTCGACCATCTTCTTGGCGTAGTCCTCGGTCCACTCGGCCCGCTCGGCGATGTCCGCGGTCGTCAGCCGGTCGAACCGCCGCGGATCGGCCAGCTGCGCCGCCGCGATCGCCTGGAACTCCACCGCCCGGTCCGCCGCGGCCCGGAACGCCAGCGTCAGCTCCGTCGCGCGGGACAGCAGCGCGCGGGGATCGTCGATCGACTCGAGGTCGAAGAAGTGCTCAGGGTCCGAGGCCGCCTCCGCGGGCTCGAAGAGCAGGGGCGCGGGGCGTAGCCGCGGTTCGTTCCGACGCGGCGTGTGCTCCGCCATGTCTACTCCTTCTCGTACGTCGCGCTGGCCCTCCCCCGTTTGCGGGGGCACCCCCAGGTGGAGTGGGCCACCGTCCATTGTCTCGCGGGCGCGCAAGTGGGCATCGCGGTAGTGGGTACGGCTGCGACACCCCCCGGCGTTCGTCACGGCCGCCAGAACACGCGATGTTCGGCCAGATGCGCCAGCACCGCGTGATGCGCCTCCCACCCGTCAGGGCTGTGCCATCTGCCGCCTCCGGCGGCGTGCCGGCCTCCGGCCGGCGGAGGGTGGCCGGAGGCCGGCGTGGCCGCTTCCGCGGGTCATGGCCGCCACATCACCCGGTGCTCCGCGAGATGCGCCAGCACCGCGTGATTCGCCTCCCACCCGTCAGGAAACTTCACCCCCGTCCCGAGCTGCACCGGCTCCGTCGACGGATAGTCGTCCAGCAGGTCGCCGACGCCCGCCCGGCAGACCACGATGCACGCGTGCCGGTGGCGGGAGGCCAGGACGCACAGGCGGCCCGTCTCCAGGTGGAAGGCCGTGGCGTCGGGGCGGCCGGAGAGGGGGTGCAGCACCACCGTGACGTCGTACTCGCGGCCCTGGAGCCGGTTGGCCGTGTCCACGACCACGTCGGTGACGCCGAGGTCGGCCAGGGCGGCACGTATCGCGGCTGCCTGGTCGCGGTGTGCCGTGCCGACGGCGATCCGGTCGGCGGTGAGGGGCGTCGGGTCCGGCGAGCGTTCCGACGTCGCCGCGCCGGCCCGGTCCAGCAGCCGCCGTACGACCGTCGCCACCGCCCGCACCGCCTCCGGGTCCGTGCGCGGCGTGTGCCGCGCGGGCAGCTCCAGCAGGCCCCAGCCCGACTCGGCCGCCTCGTCGATCACCCGGTCGGGGCCGGAGCCGTCCGACGGCACGGCCAGGGACAGCCGCCGGTCGCCGTGACCGGTGCCGCTGCGGAAGGGCGTGTAGGGGTAGAACGCGTCCGACACCAGCGGCGCCGCCGAGGCCGGGAGCCGCCAGGACACCGGCAGGCGGTGCTGCGGCAGGTCCGGGTTGTGCGCGAGCAGGGTCGTCACCGCCGAGGCCGACGGGTCGTACGTGAGGCCCGCCCACTGCTCGCTGCCCACGATCGCGAACGGGTCCAGCTGCCCCGGGTCGCCCACGAACAGCGCCCGCTCGAACAGCCCGGCTACCGCGAGCAGCGCGTCCGAGCGCATCTGGTACGCCTCGTCGACGATCGCGTACCGCCACGGCTCGTCGGCCTTCACATGCGCCCACTTCGCCGCCGTCGAGATCACCACGGCCAGCCCGGCGAGGTCGGCCGCCTTCGCCGACTTGCGGACGTTCTCCAGGCCGTCGAGCGCCTTGTCGTACGGGTCGGCGTCGCTGCTGTGCAACCGCCCCACCGGCAGCTCGGGGTTCTTCTCGGCGAGCCGCAGGACCAGGTCGTCCACCTGGGCGTTGGTCTGCGCCACCACCATCAGCGGATGCCCCGCCTCGGCCAGCTCCAGGGCCGCGCGGACGACGAGCGTGGACTTGCCGGCGCCGGGCGGGGAGTCGACGACGACACCGCGCGCGGTGCCGTGCAGCGTGTCGTGGAGGATCGCGTCGGTGGCCTGGGTCGCGGCGGCGGAGGGATCGAAGAGCGTCGTCACAGCACGTCCTCCGAGGTCACCGGGTCGGCGGCCTCCAGGGTCGCCTCACCGGGCGGCCCGCCGTGCGTCCAGGGAGTCTCCTCCGGGTCGGGCAGCTTCGCGCCGCCCCGCTGCTCGTGCTCGAAGAGCGTGAAGCAGACGCGGTCGCCCTTCTCCGGCACCGACCCCGGCTCGGGCTCCTTGCCGCGGCCCATCTTGTCGAGGACCCGCAGCACGACGTACGCGCCGTCCTCCTCGACCCCGACGAACTCCGCCGACTGCGGCTTCCCGCCCAGCGACCGGTACACCTTCGTGCGCTCCCCGAGATGCGGCCGGTCGTCCGTGCGGACCGTGACCAGGGGGCGGGGGCTGGGCCGCTTGCCCTCGCTGTACGCCATCACGACGTCCGTGACCTCACCCGCGAACGCCTCCCCGGACAGCCGCCGTCCCGCCATGACCAGCGGGTCGTCGAGGGCCTCCTGCGCCTCCAGCCGGGCCTGCTCGCGCTCGCGTGTGGCGAGCTTGTTCGCCGCGGTGACGGCGTCGTCGCGGCGCGGCTGCGGGGGTTCGCCGGCCAGGACCCGGTCGCGGTGGCCGGTGAAGGACCAGCGGTCGCGGGTCCACCGCTCCTCGACATGCGCCCCCTCGGGCAGCTCCCGCAGCAGGTCGAGGCCCTGCCAGACCTTTTCCCAGGTGGGCAGGGTGCGGCTGAGCACCAGATCCCGGATCTCCCGCTCGGCGGCGGTCAGCGCGCCGAGCCGGTCGTCGGCCTCCAGGCCGTCCTCGGCGGCGGCCAGGGCCGTGCGGGCACGGTCGTAGCGCTCGATGGCCGGGGCGAGCAGCTTGTTGTCGAACGCCGGGTCGGTGGCGGGACCGGCCGGGGGACACGTCAGCTGGCCCTTCGCGTCCCGCTCCAGCTCGGCCCGCAGCGCCGCCTCGGCGCCGGTCAGGCCCTCCGGTGGGTCGATCCAGGCGAGCAGCGCCCCCAGGTGCTGGTCCTCCAGGGTGGACTGCCCGGTCGCCCAGTGCCGGCTCAGTACGTCGGTCATGGCCAGCAGCAGCGAGGAGCCGGGCACCCGGGCCCGCTCCCCGAAGTGCGTCAGCCACCGCCCGAGCAGCGGCACCCGGGGCGGCGCCGGATACGGGGTTTCCGGATCCTGTTCCGCCGTACGCCGGAAACGCATGGAGCGCCCGAGCAGCCGCACCAGGTCGATGCCCCCGCGGCTCGGCACGATCAGCTGCGGCGCGTCCGCGCACAGGTCGACTTCGACCTTGACCCGCTTGCCGGTCTCCGGGTCGGTCTCGGTGCGCTCGGCGGCCTCCACGACCTCGGCGTACGCGTCGATGTACGGCAGTACCACGTCGGCCAGTTCGGCCAGGAACGCGAACCTGAGGTCGCGGTCGCGGGGCTGCGGGACGGCCAGCAGACGCGGCGCGTCCCGGTCGGTGCCGACCAGCGCGCCGAGCGGGGCGCCGGCCTCACCGGCGGTGGTGAGCGGCACGAACACCAGCGGACGGTCGGACAGGTGCCGGTGCCGGACGGTCGCGGCGGGCTGGGCGCGGCCCGTGCTGACCGCTTCGAGCCGGGCCAGGGTGGAGATCAGCGACATGCCGCCTCCAGTGCCTCGGCGCGCAGGGCCGCCGCCCGCCTGAGGGCCGCCACCGCCGGATCGTCGGGGTCGCCCGCCTCGCCGCGGGCCGCCGCGAGGACGTCCTCCACGGTCGTCAGCCCGCCCAGCTCCGCCCGCACCGGCCGCCCGAGCGAGGTCACCGCGCCCGTCTCGCGCGACCGGGACCGGCAGTGGAAGGCCAGCTCGCACGCGGACAGGCACTCCGGCGCGTACGTCGCCGGGACCGACTCGACGGCGGCCGTCAGCTCGTCGGCGGGCAGCTCCGGGGAGAAGCACGTGCCCTCGGGGAGCGTCTCGGCGATGTCCTCGATGCGGGTCAGCCGGGTCAGCTGACGGGCCGTCACCGCACGCTGCTTGCGGATGTCGACGGCGGACGCGGCCGGCAGGTTGGAGAAGTCCCTGGGGCAGACGAGCAGGATCCGGTGCCGCACGCGCGGAGCCGGAGCCCTGTCCTGAGCGCTCCGCGTCCGGGGCGCTTCAGCCGGTGTCGAGGGGGCGACCGTGCTCGACCCTTCGGGCCTCCGCGCGCTCGCCCCCTCGCCTCCGGCGCACCCCTCCGGCTCCGCGCCGAGCCGCGCGGCGACCTCCTCCAGCGCCAGCACGTACACCGCCGCCTGCCGGGCCGCCGCACCGACCTTCGCCGGGTCCGCCGAACCGTCCAGCAGCGGGAACGACTTGATCTCGACCACGGTCCAGCTGCCGTCCGGGTGCACCACGACCGCGTCCGGTTCGAGGAACGCGGGGGAGCCGGCGACGTCGAGCGCGAGCATCGGGTGGTCGAGCAGCGTCCACGCGCCCGGGTGCGCGGCGGCCTCCCGCAGCTCCAGCGCCGTACGGGCCGTACGCCCCTGGGGGCCGGTCGCCGTCAGGTCGGGCACGCGCGCCTCGGTGGGCGGCTCGGCCGTCCGGTCCAGCTTCTCGTGCACCAGCCGCAGCAGCTCCGCACCGCCGTCGGCCTTCACCTTCGCCTCGAACGCGTTGCCCCGCGTGAGCGCGAACTGGGACTGACCGAAGGCCGACGGCGAGCCCAGCGCGCTCGCCAGCGCCGCCTTGTTCACCCCGGCGCCGTCGAGGATCGCGCGCCGCGCACACCCGGGGTTGGCGGCCAGTGCCGCCAACGCGCGCGCGTCTAGGGCCTTCGCCGGTACGTCGGGACCGCGCAGCTCAGCGAGCCGGTGCCGGAGCGCCGTCCCCCGCGTCCTTGGGGGAGGCACTCGGCTCGGCTCCCGCTCCGACCCGCGACTCGCGCTGCCGTGGAATTCGCTCACCCGCGGAAGTCTGGCATCCGGCACTGACAATCGAGGAACCCGCGGCGGAAGATGCCGCCGGGACCAGTGCGACGGGCGGCACGAACCGTGCCCTGACCCGGTCCGCCGTACGCATCACGACCGGCGCGAGCAGCAGTCCGACGCCCATGACGGCCGCGCCCGCGAGCGCGTCGAGGAAGTAGTGGTTGGCGGTGCCCATGACCACGATCGTCGTGATCAGCGGGTAGGCGACTGCTGCGATCTTCGCCGTGCGCGTACCGCCGTAGCGCCACAGCATCACTCCGCACCACAGGGCCCAGCCCACGTGCAGACTCGGCATCGCCGCGTACTGGTTGGTCATTCCGCCCATACCGCGCGGGGCGCTCGCCGCGCCGCCCCACCAGCCGTACGAGCTGTACTGGGCCATCGTGTCCACGAAGCCGTGGCTCGCGTCGAGGAGCCGGGGCGGGCAGGTCGGCATCAGTGTGAAACCGACCAGGCCTATGAGGGTGGACGTCATCAGCCACGTGCGCGCGGCGCGGTACCGCACCGTCCGGGAGCGGAAGAGCCACACGAGGATCGCCGGCGTGACCAGGTAGTGCAGCGACGCGTACCAGAAGTCCGCCGGTATGCCTATCCAGGCCTCGCGGGTGAACAGGCGGTTGAGCGGGTGCTCGAAGTTGAGATACAGAGCATTCTCGGCACGCAGGAGCGCCAGGCCGTTGTCGACCGCACCGGAGACGTCGCCCCGGGCGAGGAGCCGGCCCGCCGTGTAGCACGCGTACACCAGCAGGATCAGCGGCAGTTCCGTCCACCAGCGCAGCCGGAGCGCAGGGGCCGCCTCGGTGCCCGGTGTCTCGGTGTGCGGCATCCGATCGCCCTCCCCCTTCGTCGTCACGCGGCGCCCGGCCGGTTGGTCGTGCCACTTTACGGCGTACGTGCGCCCCCTGGGGGCGCCCTCCGGACCTCAAAGACGCTGAGATCGCCCCCCGGGTTGCCCGCGACCAGCGTGCGCGATGATGGAGGAGCTCCGCTCGCGTTTTTCTTCCGGAAAGGTCCCCCATGGCTCCGCGCATCCTGCTGGCCCGCCACGGACAGACCGAGTGGTCGCTGTCCGGCAAGCACACGGGCAGGACGGACGTGCCGCTGCTGGAGGAGGGCCGGCGCGGTGCCAAGCTGCTCGGCGAGCGCCTGCACCGGGCGCCGTACGACGGCCTGCCCGGCGTCGAGGTGCGCACCAGCCCGCTGGCACGCGCGCGTGAGACATGCGAACTGGCCGGCTTCGGCGACCGCGCGCGTGCCTGGGACGCGCTGCTGGAGTGGGACTACGGGGCGTACGAGGGCATGACCCCGGCGGACATCCAGGCCGTCCGGCCCGGCTGGCTCATCTGGCGCGACGGTGTCCCCGAGGGCGAGACCCTCGCGGAGATGACGGGCCGGGCGGACGAGGTGGTCTCCTGGGCGCGTGCCGAGGACCGGGACGTCCTGGTCTTCGCCCACGGGCACATCCTGCGGTCCATCGGGGCGCGGTGGCTGGGTCTGCCGATCGACTTCGCGGCGCGGATACGGCTGAATCCGACGTCGCTGTCGGTGCTGGGATGGGCGTACGGGGAGCCGGCGATCGAGAGCTGGAACGATCTCGGGCACCTTGCATAGCCGAGGGCGGTCACACCATCCGCGGCAACGAAGCGTGCCTCTCCAGGAACGCCGATACCCCCGAAGCCCGCCGGTGTGGTGACAGCACCCGCGCCGTAGCCGCGAGCATCGTCTGGATCCGGGACGACTGGACCTCCTCCAGCAGATCCAGCACCCGCATCCCCGCCACGGCGGCCTCGTCCGGCCGGCCGCCCCGCGCGAGGTCGTCCGCCAGCTCCGCCGTGTACAGCGCGATGTTCCGGGTGAAGTGCGGGTCCTGGAGCTCCGCCGCCCGCCGCGCGTGCCGCGCCGCCCGGGGCCAGTCGCCGAGCGTGGACCAGCACTGCGCCTCCAGGCCTTCCAGTTCTGCCTCTCCGTAGAAGCTCATCCACTCGGGGTCGTCGTCCGAGGGTCCCCGGTCGAAGAGGGCGTGCGCCCGGGCCAGTGCCTGCTCGCAGCCGACGCGGTCGGCGAGGCCCGCCCAGCCGCCCGCCTCGCGCAGCGCGAGCAGCGACATCAGCCGGGCCGAGCCCACGGGCCGGGCGACGCGCTGTGCGGCCTGGGCGGCCCGGACCGCCTCGCGCGGCCGGCCCGCGTCGCGCGCGAGGAAGGCCGTGTTGCAGAAGGCGTGCGCCTCCAGGCCCGGATCGCCGGACATCCGGGCGGTCGCGAGGGCCTCCGCGTAGTGGGAGCGGGCGTCGTCGAAGCGTCCCGAGTCGTGGGCCAGCCAGCCCACGGAGATGGCCAGTTCACCGGCGCCCGAGTAGAGCCGGTCCGCCGTCGTCTGCCGGGTCGTACCGGCGTCCAGCAGGGCGTAGGCGGCACGCAGCGGGGCCGCCGCACGGCGGTAGAGGCCGTCGGCCCCGTGCCGGTCGTCGATCAGCCGGATGCGGCGGACGGCTTCTTCCAGGGCGCCCGCGTCACTCGCCCCGGCGCGGCGCACGGGGCGCTGTGCCGCCGCGGCGTCGAGGGCGAGGCCGACGGGCCCCAGCGAGGCGGCGGCCACCGTGGCGCCCCCGCCGGTCATGAATGCGCGACGTAGCACGTCGCTCTCCTCGTAGGTGTCGTGCGGGTGGTGCGGGTCGTACGGGTTCTGCGTTTCATACGGCTCGCACGCCCCGCTGCTCTCACTCGTGGCGTTCGCCGGGTCCGCGGTGCACGTCAGGGGCGCGTCCTCGGTTTCGCGCGCCCGGCGTCCGCGTACCGACGAGCGGGGCGCGAACCCCAGGTCCGTGAGCGTGCGGCCAGGGAACATATGCAGGAACACCCGTTCGTAGGCGTAGTTGGGACAGCGGATCTCGCCCGCCTCGACCCGGCCGATGTACCGCGCGTCACAGCTGACCTGCTCGCCGATCTCCAGAGCGGCCCGCCGGACCGCCGCGGCTAACTCGGCCGGCGAACGCTGTCCGCGCAGGCGCCGGAAGGCGAGGTTGGGCCGCGGTGGCCGGTTGGGTTGAGACGAGGTAACCGTTGACGACGCCATGGCCGGGTCCTCTCGTGCGAACCGTCGAACCATGCCGGGTTCGGGGCGAGTTGTACGCGTTGTCCCGTATGTTCTGCCCTGTGTCCGGCGGGCAAGAACGTACCTGCTGTGTCGGAGTCCTCACGCTGGGTTTGACTACAAACCGGATATCTCATCCATGATCTGCCATGAACTGCCATCCTTTGCGGCTGACTTCTGCCGTAGCCGTTGACGGTCTGCCGCGTTGAACCCTGTGGACCGGGAGGCCCTCGACTCCCGACCGCTCGTCCAATCAGGGGTTCTGTGGTGGAGGCCGGGATGGAGACCAGCCAGATCGACGATCCTCGTACACCGCCGACTGCACCGTCGGCCGGCTGCGATGTCGTGACGGTGCCGGCGCGGCAGGGGCTGGAGGCGGTCGACATCCTGCGGCGCGGGACCGGTGAAGCGGTCGGGCTCGTACTGCACGACGACGGCGGTCGCACGCTGGGCTTCCTGGTGCCGCCGGGGACGGCCGCGGCATGGGACGTGCCGGGGAGCACGTGCACGGAGACCGACGGACGCGGACCGACCCTGGTCCCCGAACCTCCCGTGGAGGGCTCGGACTGGCTGCTGCCGCCCGGGGACGCGGACCTCGCGACGGACCCCGCGGTGCTGCGCAAGGCCCTCGGGGAGGCGGCCCGGACGATCAAGGCGGCGGACAGCTGCCGCTGAGGCGCCTCGCTTGGCGGGGCGCCTTTACGCATGGCTGGGCCCTCACGCCCGGTGGGCCGTCGCCTGGTGGGGCCGTCACGCCCGGTGGGGCCGTCACGCCCGGCGGGGCCCTCACGTCCGGTGGGGCCCTCACGTCCGGTGGGGCGCGGATGCATGGCGGGGCGCGGACGCCTGGCGGGGCGACCTTATGCCCGGTGGGGCGCGGATACCGGGC
>NZ_NGFN01000033.1 GCF_002148965.1 Streptomyces swartbergensis
GGCGAGGCGACGGAGTGCCGGTCGGTGGGGTGTCGGGCGCCGGAGCCTCGCGCGGCCGCGCACCGCACCACCCGTCCCCGGGCGACGGAACCCCGGGTGACGGCGCCTTCCGCTCCCTCACCGCGCACCGCATGAACCACCACCTGGTCTCCGGCGGCGTGGACGACGTCGTCAGCCACCTCGCCGCCGCACTCCCCGGCCGTCCCCGCGAGTGGTGCGCGGAACTCCTGGAGATCGCCCAGGCGCCCTACCCGGGCGGAGCGGACGCCCGGCGGGACCGCGCCCAGGGCCTGGTGCCGGTGGACGGCCCACCGCTGCGCCGCACCGTCGACCAGCTGCTGCACGCGGTGTGGCTGTGCGAGGAGCGGACCCGGCCGACCGGCAAGGAGACCGCCCGCACCCTCGCCAAACTGCTGGACCTCCTGTCGATCATGGACTTCGAGGGCGCGGGCCTGCTCAGCAGGACGGCCACGGACTGGAGCGGCCTGGCGGAGAACGAACAGCCCCTACTGCGCTGCACCTGCACCGAGCAGCTCCGGCGAAGGAGATGACGGGCATGCCCAGATGGCGGAAGATCCTCTTCTCACTGCTGGGCGCGGCGGCGCTCGCGGCAGCCTTCGTGTTCGGCTACTTGCTGCTGACCAGGCCGGACACCTGCGCGGACGGCGTGGAGCGGATCGACGGCGAGTGCATCGGCGTCAACGGCGACGGCTACGACTTCGGCACCCCGGAGATCACCGACGTGGCCCGGGCCATCGCACACGAGAACCGGAGAATCGAGAAACAGCCGTACGTCACCGTCGCGATGATGCTGCCGCTCCAGTCGGACCGGGAGGCCCTGCGCCGGCAGATGCGCAGCGACCTCCAGGGCGCGTACCTGGGACAGCGCCAGGCCAACGCGGGCGAGGGAGAACTCCCGAAGATCCGCCTGGTGCTGGCCAACCCCGGGCAGGACTACGGCCGTCAGTCGCGGGTCGTCGACACCCTGCTGCGGATGGCCGCCTCGCCCGAGGACCGGCTGCGCGCGGTCACCGGCTTCAACCTGAGCCTCGCCGCGACGGAAGCGGCAGTCGCCCGCCTGACGGAGAAGAAGATCCCGGTGCTCGCGGCCCGGATCAGCGGAGACCGGATCGCCAACGAGGACCGGCCGGACGGAATGGCGAAGGTCCGCTTCCCGGGCCTGGCCCGCATCCTCCCCACCAACCACGACGCGGCCCAGGCCCTGGCCGACTTCAACGGCGAACGCGGCCGCCAGAACCTCAGGACGGTCCTGGTCTTCGACAGACGCCCGGACGGTTACAACCAGTCGCTGGCGAAGGCCTTCAGCAGGATCGAGGAGAAGGGCCCGGCCGGCCCCGCCGCGATGTCCTTCGAGTCCCCGTCGATCGACGAGGCGGGCTCGACGGGCAACCAGTTCACCCAGACGGCCAACAACATCTGCGACTCCCGGGCCGACACGATCTACTTCGCGGGCCGCACCCTCCACCTGCGGATCTTCGCGCTGAAGCTCGCCGAGGTGGGCTGCGAGGACCGCCACTACACCATCATCAGCGGCTCCGACGCGGCCTCGTTGCGGCAGGACATGACGGAGAGGGACTGGGCCAGGCTCCGCGGCGACGACGGCAGGGCGAAGGTGACGGTGCAGTACGCGGCCCCCGCCCACCCCGACGCCTGGACGACGGAACTGACCGCCTGGACGAAGAAGTACACGGCGACCCACCACCGCAAGCCGGCCGAGCAGGACCTCCCCCAGTACCTGACCGAACCGAAGGCGGCCCTGGACACCCTCAGGCAGCAGATCAGTACGGAACAGCGCGAGGGCACAAAACTGGGCTCCACCCCCAACCTGGAGGACTCCCGGACGATGCTCGTCCACGACGGCCTCATCACGATCGGCAAGGCCCTCCACCAGGCCCAGAAGAACGACCCGGAATCGGTCCCCACCCGCGAGGACGTGGGCCGCCAGTGGTCCCTCCTCCAGTCCCGCCACCGCGTCCAGGGCACCAGCGGCCTGATCTGCCTGACCACAGGCGGCAACGCCTACGACAAACCGGCCGCGATAGTCGAACTGGACCCGGGCCGAAAGGGACCCGGCACCCTGAAGTTCGTCGGCCTGGGCTGGCCGACGGGCAAGCCCCAACCGAAGAACTGCGTGATTCCCAGCAGCACTTCCTGAACGCCGAGGGCGGCCCGTCGGGCAGCCGCGGGAGCCCCGTCGTTGCTCACGCCCTGCGCCAACCACTGAGCAGTTCCTCGGGTCCGTACGCCGCTTGGAGCCCGGAACAGCTGGTCCCGTTGCGGGAGACGGCCACGAGCGGTACGGGCTCATCGGTGACGGCCGCCCGGTGCTTCTGCAGCGCGGCCAGGTCGTGGCTGTCGAACGTCGAGTTCTCCAGCCACTTCACCGAGCCGAGGAAGAGCAGTTCCCTGGCCACCGGCTGCCGGTCGGCGCCCACCAAGTCGATCTCGATGTCGTTGCTGCGAGTCCAGTATCCGCCGATCGCCGGGGTGGCGGGCAGGAGCTCGTCCGGCAGGAGGCGGGCGAGGGATTCCCGGACGAGGGGCTCGATCGCCCGTCCCCGCCAGCTCGTCCACCGCTCCTTGATCCGGCTCAGCGTGAGATCTCCCCGCATCCGCTCGATCTCCGCCATGTGCGGATCCAGGAACGCGAGCCAGAACCGAAGGTACGGGTCGGCCACGCGGTAGCGGCGTTCCTTCGACGGTCTGAGCGAGATGGGCAGCTCGGCTGCCACCACCCGTTTCCCGGTCAGGACGTCGGTGGCTCGGGTGAGAGTCGTGTGGGCGATGCCGCCCGCGGCGCGCGCGATGTTGGTGAAGGTTCTCTCCCCGCTTCCGATGGCCCGTAGGACTTCCCTGCTCATCGCCTGCGGCGGGAACTCCGCGGCCAGTGACCGCTCGGCGGAGACCAGCAGTGCCGAGATCGGGTTGTCCAGCGAGTCGCGGAGGAACTCCCAGACATCCGCTCCGGGCCGCCACTCCGCGCAGATCAGCGGGAGACCGCCCGTGATCAGGGCGGCGTCGAAGGCGGCCGCCGGCTCAAGCTGGAGCATGTCGCCGATGTCGGCCGGGTTCAGCGGTCCTACGACCATCTCTCGCCCCCGCTGGTGGAAGGGGCGGTCGTAGCTGTCCAGCGCCTCCATCATCGACAGGTCGGAGCCGACCAGGAGGAGAAGTACGGGTTTGCGGCTGAGCAGACGGTCCCAGGCCCGCTGGAGCATGCCCTCGAAGGCGTCGATGCGGTCCATGAGATACGGAACCTCGTCGATGACGACCACGCTCGGCTCGTCGTCGGGAAGGATTTCCGCGAGCAGCCTGAATGCCGCGTTCCACTGCTCCGGGGTCTCTTCCGAGAACATTTCCCGTTCCGGGAGGGTGGATCTGGCGACGGCGTCGAGCAGCTCCGTCAGCTCGTCTTCGGCTGTACCTCCTGCCGCGGTGAAGAACAGATACGGCGCCTCTGTGCGCCGGAGAAACTCCTCGACGAGGCTGGATTTTCCGACCCGCCGCCGTCCGCGCATGAGGATGCACTGACCGGGCTGCGCCGCTCCGACGGCCTCGCGGACACCCTGGAGGGCGCGCCGGAGCACGGACAGCTCCCGGTCCCTGCCGATGAAACGCCGCACGGAACACCTCCGAGGGAGATAGTATTGACAGAGATACTATCTCCCTCGCTACTAACTTCCCTCCCCAGCCTCACTCCGTGTTGCGTGCCGATCACCCGTGAGTCTGATCGCCATGAGGCCCTGATCCAGGCCGACGACGAGATACCCGTCGGCCTCGACGACGGAGTAGACCTCGCGACGCACCGGGATGTTCATCACCGGCCGCAGCCCGTCGGCTGTCCACAGCCCCACGGAGCGCGCGGTCTGGCCCGCGCTGGCGAGCAGCTTGCGGGTGCCGAGATCCACGCGGCTGAGGCTGTTAACCCAGCCGTTGTGGAGTTCCCGCGCCAGCACCGTGCGCCCCGTGACGGGGTCGAGGACGCGCACTGAACCGACGCCCAGACTGTCCACCCCGTGATCGCACAGATGCTGGAGCACGGCCAGGAGGGTGCCGGTATCGCTTTCGAGCGCGAAGAGGCGTTCCGAGTCCGATGCCGGGATCTCCTGGGAAGCGAACATTTCCGACCGGTCCAGGTCCCAGAGGGTGACTGTGCCGGAGTCCGCCTGCCAGTGGCCGCGGTGGAGGGTGGCGAGCACGTTGCGACCTTCCAGGCCCAGGACGCAGAAATCGTCTGTTCGCCCTTCTGCGCCGGTACCGATGCCCTGGAGCATCTCGTCACTCGACGGCTCCCAGATGGCGATTCGGTCGGTTTTCTCCCCCCAGCAGGCCAGTGCGAGACACGGTCGGCCGTCGACCTCCACCGGCACCATTTCGCGCACCTGCATCCCTGTCCGGGTCCGCAGCATGACGCGTGCGGCGGGATCCCAGATCTGGACGGCGCCCTCCTCCTCGGCCTCGCCGCCGGCGATGGCCAGACAGGTGCGGTCGTCCACCTTCAGAGCGCACAGAGCCCAGATCAGGGCATGAGGGGTGACGACCCGGTCGATGAGCTTGCCCGTCGTCACATCGTGGATCGCCACGGTGCCGCCCGGCCCTCTGGCGGCGACGGCGGACCGGCCGCCGACACTGATCACGCACGGTGAACGGACCCAGCCTTCCACGCTGCCGGGCAAGTCCGGGGCCAACCGGCGGTCGAGGTCCCAGAGACGCACGGTGCAGTCATCGCCCGAGCTGGCCAGAAGCCACTCACCGTCCGATTCCACGGCACACACATCGCCCACCCAGCCGTCATGGCCCTCCAGACAGTGAGTCCGCCGACCCGTTACCGGATCCCAGACGACGATGGTTCCGTCGGCGTCTTGGGAGTAGGTGGCCACCACGTACGACTCGTTCGCGTGGTGCACAGCGGAAACGGTGAACAGGAAGCCCTCCCCTCCCCTGAGCAGTCGCACGGGCTTTCCGCTGCGCGGATCCAGGAGCAGGACGTCATCGCCATGGCTGGTGGCCAGAAGCGGGCCGTTCCGGCAGGGCACGGCGGCCACCGTTCGACGGACGAGGTCGCTGCTGAGCGCGGAGAACATGCGGACGGTTTCGCCGCTCGCCGGGTCCCAGATGCGTATCTGGTCGCAGCGACCCGTGCGGCTGATCCCGATCGCCAAGAGCGGGCGCCCGTCCAGCTCCAGGGCGCAGACACCGCTGATGTGGTTGCTCCGGGTGCGGAAAGTACGCCGTGGCTCGCCGGCCTCCGGGTCCCACACTGTCAGTCGGTGATCGCGGCCGACGCTGACCAGATGGGTACGGCCCGCGATATCGACGGTGCACAGAACCTCGATCGGCCCGTCATGTCCTTCCAGACCACGGAGCATGACGCCGGCCTCCGTGTCCCACAGTCGCACCGTGTGGTCACTTCCGGCACTGGCCAGAAGCGTGCGCCCACCCACAACCACCCCGCACAACGCCCCGACCCACCCGGAATACCCGGCAAGAGTCCGGACGGCCTCACCCGTCGCCACGTCCCAGAGCCGAATGCAGTTCTCGTCGGCACTGGCGAGCAGGTCGCGCTCGGCAGTGCGGAGAAAACAGAGGGCGTCCACATGCTCGGTATGCCCTTCGAAGACGGCGACGTCCAGCGACGGCGGCACGGTCGACCACAGGGCCTGGTACGGCGCGGCAGCATCGCCGTACCGGTATGCCGTTCCCAGGTCCTCCTGAACTTCCGTCACGCTGAACAGCGCCGCCCGTTCGCATGCCGGGGCATCGATGGCCCGTGGTGTCCGGCGCAGCAACTCCGCACGCCGCCGGCCTCCCTCTGTGACGGCGGAACGAGCGTGGGGGATGAGCCGGCGTAGATCGGCATGGAGCAGGTAGTCGTCCTCCTGCAGCAACTCGTCGATGACGCCACCCCGTTCCGCGTGCGTGGGCAGGGAACGGAGGAGGTAACGGTGTGCCGCCGCCCAGCCCTTCGTGCCCTCCGCGATGAAGGCACGGGTGACGGCCCGGTCGTCGGAGGCCAGGAGCGCGAGATCGGCGCGTGAGGCGCGCAGTGCGTCGTTCAGCGCCTGGTGGAAGAGCCGGAATGTGATGTCGTGGGATTCGCCGCACGTGGTCTCGATGAGAAAGTTCGCCGCGGAAGACCGCGCGAAGGCGAACAGCTCCCACTCCGCGGGAGCCGTACCGAACAGTGCGGTCAGAGCTGTTCGCCACAGGGCCGCCGGCAGACCCGGGCTCTCGGCATGAGCAAGGGGGATGAGCAGCTTCTCCGCAGACAGTCCGCTGACGTCGGGCAGGAGTCGCAGGTACTCGCGCAGTGAGGTGTCCACCGTCACCGGGAAGGAGACCTCGTCCGGATCCACAGCCTGTGGATCGTGCATTCCGTGGGCTCGGGCCACCAGCCCGGCAACCAGGAAATTGCCGTCGGCGAGCGTCGCGATGCGTTCGGCGACCGGGAGGGCGAGCATGCTGTCCGCGTAAGGATTTCCGGAGCGCTCGTCACCCTGGAGCTGGAGGGTGGCCAATGCGTACGCGATCAGGTCCGAGCGGTCCGAGAGCTCAGGCGCGTCGAGATCGAGGATCCGCGCCGACCGCCCGAAACAGCCCAGCAGATTGCCGGCGCCGTCCCGGCGCCGGGTCCCCACCACCAGGCGTACGCCCACGTCGGCGCAGGTCTCCGCGAGCGGCAGCACGATATGGCTGACGATGGCCCGCGCGTCGGCAGGGGAGGCCGCCTCGTCGAGCGCATCGACGACCAGGGTGAAGTGGCGACCGGACCGGTCCCGCAGACTCTCGCGTACGAGGGCCGGCAGATCGATGACCTGATCGGGCAGGGCCGTGGAAGCGGCGCGTGCGATCTCCCGGGCGACTTCCAGTGCGGTCTTGCCCTTGGTGTGCACCGCGCAGGCGACAGATCCCACCGGCGCACGCAGAGCGACGTCGTCGAGTGGCAACGACGCGGCGAGCTCCGAGTCCGCGGTCGTGATGATCCGGCCCAGCACCGCGGATTTGCCTGAGCCCGGCGCCCCTGTGATCAACAGCACCTGGCGGTCCGGCGGAGCGGCGGCGATCCATTCGGTGATCTCACGCAGTACGGCGGTCCGGCCCCGGAAGCGGAAGCCCTGTTCCGCGTCGGTGCTCACACCTCGGGCCCGCGGTCGCCAGTGCCTTTTCGCTTCCGGATCGGTGTCAAGAGACCAGCCCCAGGACGTCAGGGCCGTCTCGTCAGTGGCTTCGAGCGACCACTTCGTGAGTTCGCGTAGCCCCTCGCCCGGCAACAGCCGGTCGATCGCCCGCAGCGTGGTGGCCCGAGCGTCCCCCGTGCCGCTGTGCGCCTGGCCGATCACGCCGACAACCGCCTGGTACGCCGCTGACCACACCGCTGCCCCGCTGTAGCCGCTCCTGACCGGATAGCGGGACTCGTGAGCGTCGAGTCGCACCCAGCCGTGCCCGAGCGACTCGCCCACCAGCCCACGGGCCGAATTGCCGAGCACCCCGTCGGGAAAGCCGAACGACCACCACTCCGTACCGACCAGATCGCCGGGAGCCGCTCGCCTCAGCCGTGCTGCGAGGGCCTCGGGCAACTCCTCGGCCAAGTGCAGCACCGCTACGTCCCGGGCCTCATCGGCACCGCCTGATGGCAGCGTCACGTCGACGACCCTGACGCGGTGGTCGACGATCTCCTCCGCCTTGGGGAGGGCGACCCAGAGGACGCCGCACCTGGCCCAGGCGGTCCGGACCACGTGAGCACTGGTCAGCACTCGCCGCCGGTCGATCAGGACACCGGAGCCGAGAGGCCGCATGTCCCGTTCAGTGCCGTGGATCGCCGCCACCCACGTATCCCGCTCGGGTCGACCTCCTCGCGAGGCCGTGCTCATGGGCTGGGAGCGTCGTCAGTCGTCGCAGACCGCGGATCCCAGGTGAGGGTGATCTCGAAGTTGGCTTCCGTGGCCGCCTTGGCCACGATCCAGCTCGCGGTGCCGTTGACCTTGACACCGAACTTGACCTGGATCTGGTCGGGTCGCAGGGCCGCGACCCGGTCCAGTACGGTGCGAGCGGCCTCGACCGCCGGGCCGGCCGCGTCACGGACGCGTCCGGCGGCCTCGTCCGCTCCCACCGGATGCCAGTCCCCCGTCGGCTCGACCTCGAACTGGACCGCCGTCCCGTCGTCCAGCGCGTACGACACGATCTGCGTTGCCACTCCGCCCCCTTGCCTCATGTGGGCGCAAGAGCCTACAGCTCCAGGCGCGAGGGGCACTGGATGCTGCCTGAAGACGATCGCGGCCCAGCGTGGCCGAAAGCGGTCGGACCCGTACCCCCGGACGTCACGGATCCCCGCTGACCACCTCGACGAGCCGCCACTGCCCGCGCACCTTCACCGCGGACAGCAGGATCCGCCAGCCGGTCCGGGCCCGGGCGGCGATCTCGGGGCGTACGGGGACCGGGCCCACCGCCGGGCAGTCCTCCTCGTCGTCGTATCCCCTGTCGTAGTCCCTGAAGATGAGGGACCTGGCGGTCACTTCCGCGATCGTCAGGTACTGGCGGTCGACGCTGTCCTCGATGCGGGAGCGGTCGGGCCAGGGCACGAGGTCGTCGTGGACGAACGCGTCGACGAACGCCTTGAGGGAGGCCCGCTCGTCCACCGTGATGTCGATGTCCTCCAGGCGGCGCCGGGCCGCGTCGGCGTCGACGTGGCCGTTCGCGACCAGCCAGTTCAGCAGGTCGGTCACCACGAGCTTCGCTGCCCGGAGTTCGTCGGGCGAGGCGTGCTGCTTGTGCGGGAGGGTGCTGCTGAAGAAGGGGCCCAGTTCGTCGACGACCTCGGCGGGAGCCATCTCGGCGAGGGGCGTGCCGCCGTACCAGCCGATACTGAAGCGCAGCGTCGAGACGACCGCGTCGGCGTCCTCGAACGCGTGCATGTCGTCCCACCGCTCGGCCAGGAACCGCGACAGCGCGACAGCCAGCGTGGCCTCATCGCCCTGTGCTCCCGCCCTGACCACCTCGCCGCGGTGCTGGTGGTAGGCCAGTTCGGCGGCCAGGTCGCACGGCACCTCGTCCGCCCACTCGTCGTCCGCGTCTTCCTCGTCGTACTCGTCCGCCCATTCGTCGGGTTCCTCCCACTCGACCTGGTGCCGGGCGAGCAGCGGACGCAGCCTCTCCCACAGGTCGGGCTCGTCGGGCGGGCGGCGCTGGGCGCGCTTCTCGTGCAGGGTCTCGTCGGCCACGCAGATCCGCACGCGCGACGGCCGGGTCAGCGCCGTGAGCCCTTCCACGACGGCCGCCAGCGCCATCCGGTGGGACGTCACGCCAGTGCCGCTGCCGCTCAGTTCGCGCTGGTGAGACCCGTACGTCAGGACCGTCGCCCACCCGCCGTACCCGTCCTCGCACCTCCCGGCCGCGTGCAGCACGACCTCCTCCGAGGCAAGACCCATCCGCCCTCCCGAAGACGCCGAGACGACGCGATGATCCCATCGCAGCAGAGCCGCCTGCCAACGATCCACGCTTTCCTGAATTCAGGAATCGATGTACTATCGGGCGGTGCTGACTGTTGCCCCCGACATCGAAGTGCTGGCCCGGTTCGGCCGTGCGCTCGCCGACCCGATCCGCTGCCGCATCCTGCTCGCGCTGCGCGAGGCCCCGGCCTACCCCGCCGACCTCGCCGACGCCCTCGGCATCTCGCGCACCCGGCTCTCCAACCACCTCGCGTGCCTGCGCGACTGCGGACTGGTCGTCACCGTGCCCGACGGCCGCCGCACCCGCTACGAACTGGCCGACGAGCGCCTCGGGCACGCGCTGGACGACCTGCGTGCGGCCGTGGTGGCCGTCGAGACCGACCGCACCTGTGCCGAGGCCGGCGACAAGGGATGCTGCTGATGACGGCGATATCCCTCGGCCCCTCCCCGGCCCGCCGAGACGTGCTCGCCCGCCGGATACGTCTGCTGGTCGCGGCGACGATCACCTACAACGTCATCGAGGCGATCGTCGCCATCACCGCCGGCACGCTCGCCTCCTCGACCGCCCTGATCGGCTTCGGCCTGGACTCGGTGGTCGAGGTCTCCTCCGCCGCCGCGGTGGCCTGGCAGTTCTCCGCCCGTGAACACGCCGTGCGCGAGGCGCGGGAGAAGACGACCCTGCGGATCATCGCGCTGTCGTTCTTCGCGCTCGCCGCCTACGTCACTGTCGACGCCGTCCGTGCGCTGACCGGCACGGGGGAGGCGGAGCGTTCCGTCCCCGGCATCGTGCTCGCCGCCCTCTCCCTCGCGGTCATGCCGTTCCTGTCGGCGGCCCAACGCCGGGCGGGCCGTGAACTGGGCTCCGCCAGCGCGGTCGCCGACTCCCAGCAGACCCTGCTGTGCACGTACCTCTCGGCCGTGCTCCTGGCCGGCCTGGTCCTCAACGCCACCCTGGGCTGGTCGTGGGCCGACCCCGTCGCCGCCCTCGCCATCGCGGCCATCGCCGTCAAGGAAGGCCGGGACGCCTGGCAGGGCAAGGGCTGCTGCGCGCCCTCGGCCGCTACGGCCCCGGTCATCGGTGCCGAAGCGGGCGGGGCGTGCGGCTGCCGCGCAGACTGCGACTGCTGTGACTGACCGTCCGCACGAGCGCCTCGCTCGTGTCGTCCTACTGCTCGGCCAGGGAATCGGCGTCGGCCTTGACGACGTACACCTCCCAGCGTTCCCGGCCGGGGCCGCTGACCCAGACCTTGTCCTGGAGGGCGTAGCAACACGTGGTGTCGTCCTCCACCTCGGTGGACAGGCCGGCCTCGCCCAGGCGGGCGGTGGCGGCGTGCACCGCCTCGGTCGTCTCGACCTCGACGCCGAGGTGGTCCATGCGGGTCGCCTCGCCCGCGGTGCCTTCGATGAGAACGAGCTTCAGCGGCGGCTCGGCGATGGCGAAGTTGGCGTAGCCGTCGCGGAGTTTGGCGGGCTCGGTGCCGAAGAGCTTGGTGTAGAAGGCCACGGATGCGGCGAGGTCGGGGACGCGGAGGGCGAGCTGTGCACGGGACGTCATGGCGAACCTCCTGGAGTGGACGGGGAGTTCAGCAGCCGCCGGAGGCGGTGGCCGGGGCGCCCGTGCCGATCTGCACGGTGGCCGGGGCGCCGCAGCAGCCGCCGCCCTCGCTGTCCTGGGCGGCGTCGGGCTCGTCGAACAGACCGGCTCCGCCGCACACACCCGTCTCCGGCAGGGTCAGCTCGACGCGCTCGGCGGCCTCACGGTCCCCGGCGATCGCGGCGGTGACGGAGCGGACCTGCTCGTAGCCGGTCATCGCGAGGAACGTGGGCGCGCGGCCGTAGGACTTCATGCCGACCAGGTAGACGCCCTGCTCCGGGTGGGAGAGCTCGTTCACGCCGTGCGGGTAGACGGTGCCGCAGGAGTGGACGTTGGGGTCGATGAGCGGGGCCAGGGCGGTGGGCGCCTGGAGGCGGTCGTCCAGGCCCAGGCGGAGCTCGGACAGGAAGGACAGGTCCGGGCGGAGACCGGTCAGGACGATGACCTCGTCGACCGGGTCGAGGCGGCGGCCGTCCTCGGCGATCAGGACCAGCCGATCGCCGTCGTGCTCCACAGCCTGTGTACGGAACCCGGTGACCGCGCTCGCGCGGCCTTCCTCGACCGCGGCCTTGGCACGCAGGCCGAGGGCGCCGCGAGCGGGCAGCTGGTCGGCCTCGCCGCCGCCGAACGTCGAGCCGGTGATGCCGCGGCGCAGGATCCACACCGCGTGCGTGCCCGTCTCCTCCTCCGCCAGGTCGGCGAGGGCGGCGAGGGCGGTGAAGGCGGAGGCGCCGGAACCGACCACGGCGGTGCGCCTGCCCGCGTACCGGGCGCGGACGACCGGGTCGCCCAGGTCGGGGACGCGGTAGGAGATGTGCCCGGCGGCGGCCTTCTCGCCGAGGGCGGGCAGACCGTCGGCACCCAGCGGACCGGGGGTGGGCCACGTGCCCGATGCGTCGATGACCGCGCGGGCGCTGATCCGTTCCTCGCGGCCGTCGGCCGCCAGGACGTGCACGGCGAACGGCTGCTCGTCGCGGCCGGAGTCGACGATGCGGTCGCGCCCGGCGCGGGCGACGCCGGTCACGGTGACGCCGTAGCGGACCTTGTCGCCGAGGACGTCGGCGAGGGGCTGGAGGTAGTTCTCGGCCCAGTCACCGCCGGTGGGGTACGCGGAGCCGTCGGGGCGGGTCCAGCCGGTCGGGGCGAGGAGCTTCTCCGCCGCCGGGTCGGTGACCTCCGACCAGGTCGAGAACAGCCGCACGTGCGCCCAGCCGCGCACGGCCGTGCCGGCCGACGGCCCGGCTTCCAGGACCAGCGGTTCAAGGCCGCGCTCGACGAGACGGGCCGCGGCGGCCAGGCCGACCGGGCCGGCTCCGACGACCACGACGGGCAACTGGCCGGTGGTGGGCACGCTGCTGATGGACACGGCCACGAGGTTCCCCTTTGATTCGACATCTGTCGATGGCTTGTGTGGCCAGCATGACACCTGCTTCGACACCCGTCAACATAGACACCTGTCTAATCAGTGACCTGTCTGACCAGAGACGCCTGGTCCGATTGGTTCGACGCATGTCAACATAGACGCATGTCGAATACGCAGGCGCTGCCGCTGCTGGAATCCGATGCCCCCGAGGCCGTGGCGCCGTGCTGCCCGCCCCTCACCGAGCGCCCGTTCACCGCCGAGGAGGCCGAAACGGCCGCGCGGATGTTCAAGGCCCTCGGGGACCCGGTGCGGCTGCGACTGTTCTCGGCGGTGGCCTCCCACGAGGGCGGCGAGGCGTGCGTGTGCGACATCTCCGACGTCGGTGTCTCGCAGCCGACGGTCTCCCACCACCTGAAGAAACTGAAGGAGGCCGGGCTGCTGACCTCCGAGCGGCGCGGCACCTGGGTCTACTACCGCGTCGAGCCGTCCGTGCTGACCGCGATGGGCAAGCTGCTGACCAGCGGCATGTCGGTCGCAGGCTCGCCTTGAGCGGATTGCGGTCACGAGCCTCACGCACGGGCGGTACGGCGACTCCGCGCTGAGCGCCGCCGGTGCAGCCCGGGCGGCGCGTCAGCTGTCCTGCGATACCGCCGTCAGCTGGCGACTGGCGCTGAACTTCCGCCGCCAGGCCAGCGAGACGTAGACGAGCGCCACCAGAACCGGCACCTCGATCAGCGGCCCGACCACCCCCGACAGCGCCTGACCGGACGTCACACCGAAGCTGGCGATGGCGACCGCGATGGCCAGCTCGAAGTTGTTGCCGGCCGCGGTGAAGGCGAGGGTCGCGGTGCGGTCGTAGGCGAGGCCGATGACCTTGCCGAAGGCGAACGTGCCGAACCACATCACCGCGAAGTACACCAGCAGCGGCAGCGCGATGCGGGCCACGTCCAGCGGCTGCGAGGTGATGGTCTTCCCCTGGAGGGCGAAGAGGATGACGATCGTGAAGAGCAGGCCGTACAGCGCCCACGGGCCGATCTTCGGAAGGAAGCCGGACCCGTACCTCTCGCGGCCCAGCTTCTGCTCGCCGACGCGGCGGGTGAGGAAGCCGGCCAGCAGCGGGACGCCGAGGAAGATGACGACGTTCAGGGCGATCTTCCACATGGAGGTGTCCAGGTGCTCGCCGTCACCCAGGTTCAGCCAGCCGGGCAACAGGTCGAGGTAGAACCAGCCGAGCAGGCCGAACGCCAGCACCTGGAAGACCGAGTTCAGCGCGACCAGGACCGCTGCCGCTTCGCGGTCGCCGCAGGCGAGGTCGTTCCAGATGATGACCATCGCGATGCAGCGGGCGAGGCCGACGATGATCAGGCCGGTGCGGTACTCGGGCAGGTCGGGAAGGAAGAGCCAGGCCAGGGCGAACATGACCGCCGGGCCGACGAGCCAGTTGATGACCAGCGACGAGACCATGAGCCGCTTGTCGCCGGTGACGGCGTCGAGCTTGTCGTAGCGGACCTTGGCCAGCACCGGATACATCATGATCAGCAGGCCGACGGCGATGGGCAGCGAGATGCCGCCGATCTCGACCTTGGCGAGGGCGTCGTTCAGGCCGGGGACGGCACGGCCCAGGACGAGCCCCAGGGCCATCGCGGCGAGGATCCACAGGGCGAGGAAACGGTCGAGCGTCGACAGCTTCGCGACGACCGATGACTCCTCGGCGGTCGCGGATGCTTCGGTGCGGGTCACGGGCAGGCCCTCTTGTTGTCGGCGGCGGTGCGTGCGGACTCGGCCAGGTCGGCGAACTGGCCGGCGAGCCGGTCGATGACGTCGGGGCGCAGCCTGTAGTACGTGTACCGGCCGCACGGCTCCGTCTCGACGACACCGGCCTCGCGCAGCACTCTCAGGTGGTTGGAGAGATTGGTCTGCCGGGCGCCGGTCTCCTCCACGAGGTGGGTGGTGCACAGCGTCTCTTCGGCGAGCAGGGTCACGATCCGGAGCCTGAGCGGGTCGGCCAGCACCCGGATCAGATCAGTGTCGACTGACGTCATCATGGGCTGATACTGTCACATCAGTCCAAGCTGATATCAGTCAGAGCTGAAACAAGCACTGCTGACGAAGGAAGAGCCGATGTCCTCCAGCCCGCTCGCCTCCGTGCTGTTCGTCTGCGTCCACAACGCCGGGCGTTCCCAGATGGCTGCCGGATTCCTCCACCACCTCGCGGGCGACCGGATCGAGGTCCGCTCCGCCGGTTCCGTCCCGGGCGACCAGGTCAACCCCTCCGCGGTCGAGGCGATGAAGGAGGTCGGCATCGACATCACCGACGCGAAGCCGAAGATCCTCACCACCGAGGCCGTCCAGGCGTCCGACTACGTCATCACCATGGGCTGCGGCGACGCCTGCCCCATCTTCCCCGGCAAGAAGTACCTCGACTGGGCCCTGGAGGACCCGGCGGGCAAGGGCGTCGAGGCCGTCCGCCCCATCCGCGACGAGATCAAGACCCGCATCGAGGCCCTGATCGCCGAGATCGACGCCGCCGGGCCCCGGCTCCAACGCGGCAACTGAGACCACGCACGTCGAAGGGCCCATCGCGAACGGTGGAACCACGCCCGCGTGCCCGGCTGTCGCCGTTCTCCTCAGGAGAGCTCCTCAGGTGAGGTCGGAGAGATCCAATTCTCCTCCGTGCGGAAGGAGTTCATCTGCGCCGCCCGCGATCTCAGCACGTGGTCTCGTCCCGGAGCCCGGCAGGCCGCCCGCGCCCGGCTGGGAAGCAGCGGCATCCAGCAGATCCGCAAGCTCTACAGTCCCGCCGTGCTGGCTGACGAGCGCAGCCGCGAGCACGTGAGCGAGCTTGTTGCCAGGGGCGCCCGGGTGCGGATCGCCGCCACCGCTCTCCCGCACGAGACGATCACCATCGACCGCCGGTTCGCGATCCTCGCCGGCCTGAACGCCCCCGAAGGCCGCGAATACACCATGACCACCGCGTCCAGTCTGGTCGGCGGGATCCACACGCTCTTCGAAGCCGCCTGGGAAACCGCCACCGATCTCACAGCGTTCCTGCACGGCGACCAGCCCCAGCTCGATGCCAAGAGCCGGACCGTCCTGCGGGCACTGGGCTCGGGCGCCACCGACGAGACGGCCCCACGGGAGCTCGGCATGTCCCTGCGAACCTACCGTCGCTGGGTCGCCGAACTCCTTGACGTCCTCGGCGCGGGTTCGCGGTTCCAGGCCGGGATGCGCGCGGACGAGCTGGGCTTGCACGGCTGATCAGGTTTCTCCGCCGGCCCCGGCCCAGAACCGCAACCAGGGCTCAGTTCCTGCTCACACTCTGCGCCAAGCGCTGAGCAGTTCCTCGGGGCCGTACCCCGCCTGAAGGCCGGAGCAACCGATCCCGCTGCGGGAGACCGCCACGAGCGGTACCGGCTCGTCGGTGATCGCTGCCCGGTGCTTCTGCAGCGCGGCCAGGTCGTGGCTGTCGAACGCGGAGTTCTCCAGCCACTTGACCGAGCCGAGAAAGAGCAAGTGCTTGGCCACCGGCTGTCGGTCGGCGCCCACCAAGTCGATTTCGATGTCGTTGCTGCGGGTCCAGTACCCGCCGATCGCCGGGGCGGCGGGCAGGGGCCCGTCCGGCAGGAGGCGCGCGAGGGATTCCCGGACCAGGGGCTCGATCGCGCGGCTACGCCAGCTCGTCCACCGCTCCTTGATCCGGCTCAGTGTGAGATCTCCCCGCATCCGCTCGATCTCCGCCATGTGCGGATCCAGAAACGCCAGCCAGAACCGCAGGTAGGGGTCGGCCACGCGGTAGCGGCGTTCCTTCGACGGCCTCAGTGAGAGCGGCAGCTCGGCGGCGACGACCCGTTTCTCGATCAGGACGTCAGTGGCTCGGGTGAGAGTGGTGTGGGCGATGCCGCCGGCCGCGCGAGCGATGTTGGTGAAGGTTCGTTCCCCGGACCCGATGGCCCGCAGGACCTCCCTGCTCATCGCCCGCGGTGGAAACTCCGCGGCCAGCGAGCGCTCGGCGGAGACCAGCAGTGCCGAGATCGGGTTGTCCAGCGAGTCGCGGAGAAACTCCCAGACATCCGCTCCGGCCCGCCACTCGGCGCAGATCAGGGGGAGACCCCCCGTGATCAGAGCGGCGTCGAACGCGGCTGCCGGTGACAGGCCGAGCATCTCGCCGATGTCAGCGGGGTTCAGCGGTCCCACGATCATTTCCCGGCCCCTCTGGTGGAAGGGGCGGTCGTAGCTGTTCAGCGCCTCCATCATCGACAGATCGGACCCGACCAGCAGGAGAAGCACCGGCTTGCGGCTGAGCAGCCGGTCCCATGCCCGTTGGAGCATGCCCTCGAAGGCGTCGATGCGGTCCATGAGATACGGAACCTCGTCGATGACGACGACGCTGGGAGTGTCATCGGGCAGGATCTCCGCAAGGAGCCTGAATGCTGCGTTCCACTGATCGGGGGTCTCCTCCGCGAACAGTCTCCGCTCCGGCAGAGTGGACCTGGCAACGGTGTCGAGCAGCTCCGACAACTCGTCCTCCGCCGTTCCGCCCGCCGCGGTGAAAAAGAGGTACGGCGTCTCGGTCCGCCGGAGGAACTCCTCGACGAGGCTGGACTTGCCCACCCGCCGTCTCCCCCGCAGGAGGACGCACTGCCCCGGCTTCGCCGATCCGACGGCATCGCGAACCGCCTGCAAAGCGTTGCCGAGCACGCACAGCTCACGGTCCCGCCCGATGAAGCGACGCACTTCGACCTCCCGATGGAGATAGTATCGACAGGGATACTATCCCCGCCGATACCATCTGCCCTCACTCGGGCATGAGGCTCATGACGCTCTGGATACGGGAGAGGGTGAAAACGCGCTCGTCGTCTCGCAGGTGGCACCAGGCTTCGAGGTAGGGCGGGTCGAGCATGAGGCGGCTGAGGGTGCGCACCGTCCTGTTCCCCGAGGCGGCGACGTACTCGACGGTGATGGGTTCACCGGTGTCAATGGCATGGGCGAGCTGACGGACGTCGCTGTACGGCAGGTGCTTCGCCCACCCTGCGACGATCTCCTCGGTGTCCGTGGCGAAGGCCGCTCCTCCGTCGAACGGCGCGGGTTCGGGAGGCGTCAGCGGGGCCTTCAGCAGCTGGGCCGCCAGGACGCCCGGGTCTCCTGCGGCGACTGCCTTCGCCACGCCTGGGGCAGCGATCCGGCCACTGCCTACTGCGCCCGTGCCGCGCGGAGCCGGCACAGGAGCGGCGGCCCGCTGAGGCCGGGTCTTCTCGATCCGTACCGTGCCCTCGGCAGTCTCGGCGACGGGGGCGTATCCCTCGGCCCGGAGCGCGGCGACCGTCGTGTCGAGCGAGCTGCGGCTGACCAGCACCGTCGGCGCCAGCTGCCGCAGCCCGAGCTTGGCGAGCTTGCGGTGGGCGGCGAGTTCCGCCAAGAGCGCGGGCTCGTCGCCGTGGAGGACGCAGGCGGCAGGGGCGACGCGTACGCGCCCGTGGCCACGTGCGGTGTCGGTGATCAGGTACGACAGCGGCTGCGGCAGGGGCCCGGCGGCGACAGCGGCCAGGTCGGCGGCGATGGCGTCGGGGACACGGCCGGCATCCAGTGCCCGGCGGATGCTGCCGGCGCTGAACCGCCACACCGAGGCCGTGCCGCTGGTCTCCCGGTCGGCGACGGAGTCCAGGAGCGAGGCCAGCCGCGCGGACGGTGTGCCGGTGACGACGGCGGTGAGGTCGGCGCCGATCCGTGCCGTCGTGGTGGCCGAGGGCAGCAGCCGCCGGCACTCGATTCCCAGCCCCTCCGGGTCGCCGGCCCGCAGGTGGATGCCGAAGGCGGACAGGGCACCGCGAGCGAGTACGCCGAGGATTTCGGCCTCACGGATCACGATGGCGAACGGTGTTCCGTCCGAGGGCGATGAGTGGGCGAGCGGGCGGTGCCAGGCGATCAGGCGCCCCAGATCCGACGTGACTGCCGTGCCCTGCCCTGACGGAAGCTGTGCGGCTGCGGCCAGCAACCCGTGGCGAGCCTGCACACAGCCATCGCAGGGCGGTGCTTCCGCGAGAGCGGGAAGCGCCTTGTTGTCCCCGTCACGCGCCTGTGCCGGGGTGAGCGGCAAGTTCCGCCATGCCTGAAGCAGTACGGCGAACTGCTCCGGGGGCTCCTGTTGCGCCCAGGCGTCGTACGCCTCGGTGGGGGCCACGCGATCGCCGTCCCACCCCAGGAGCCCGGCAGCGTGAGCGGTCTCGAGAGTGAGGCGCACGACGGCGTCATCGGCCTGGGCGGCCTTGCCGATCCGGGCCAGTTCACGCGCACCGATCCCGCCGGACTTCAGCCGGGCCGGCGCGGCCGCAGAGCACGCCGACAGGACCGAAGCGGCGTGCGCAGCGAACACCGTGGCCGCGGCAGACGCCTCGCGGTCCACTTCTGCCGGGGTGACAGACGCCAATCGTGCGGAAGGCGGGACGGGCTCGAACGGAGCGTGCCAGCCCGGCCCGCGCAGCGCGAGCGCCACCTCGGCCGGCATACGGGCCGGACCGTAACCGTGGCGGTCCTGGACCAGGAGCCCCCGGTCCAGCGCCCATCGCTCGCCCGGTTCGAGGCCGGGGCCGGGAGTGCCGAACACGATGAACTGCGGCTGCCCCGGCTCACCCTCCGCTCGGCGTTCGAGTAGCTTCCGGGCCGCCGCAGGGGCTCTCGCAACCACCGAGACGACCTGTTCCGCGTTGCTGTGGTGTTCCACCAGTGCGGCCAGTCGCTGCGGCTTGGTGCCCGGCGGCTTGACGCCCAGTGCGGCCAGCATGCCGCGCAGTTCCTCGGAGGTCGTTCCCGCGAGCAGCTGCTCCAGCGGAGCGTCCAGTCCCAAGGGCGCGTCCCACGCCTGCCGCAGGGGTCCGGCCATGCGGAGCTTCCCCGCGCCGTCCGGCCAGACCAGAGCATGATCGGCCAGCACTTCCAACACGGCGTCCAGTTCGCGGATGGTTTCGTCGTCTGCCACCCCCAGCAGCTCCGCCAGGGCTTCGCGCGACGCGGGCGCACCCAGCGCCGCCAGCGCCTCGGCCACCTGGAGATGCGGCAACGCCAGCCGCGGCAGGATCAGCGCCACCGAACCCGGGCGCTGAAGACGGTCCGCCAGTTCCCCCACCGAGCGCGGCTCCGGAGGGGACATGGCGTCCCTTCGCACTCCGAGCACGCGTGCCAGACGAGAGCCGTCGAGGCTGCCCAGCCATGTCGCCAGCGTTGATCGGGACTTCACGCGGTGTGCACCTCGTTGCGCCAGGGAGTATCGCAGCGGGCCGGAGTCTCGGCGCCGGGTTCAAGAATGGCGTATTCCCGTGATCAGCGGGTGCCGCACGGGGGCAGGTTCCTCCAGCGAGCGTTGGCGGCTCGTGGTTCGCGTCAACTGCGGACGTGACCCGGCGCGAGACGCCCGACCGGACCCCGTGCCCGGGCTCTCCGCGCACCCCGGACTACCTCGCCGAGCTCCAGAAGCCGATGGACGCGGGGGTACGCGACCGGGTTTCCGAGCCACGAGCGTGCCCCCAGAGCAGTTGCTCGGGGCCGTACCCCGCCTGAAGGCCGGAACAACCGATCCCGCTGCGGGAGACCGCCACGAGCGGTACCGGCTCGTCGGTGATCGCTGCCCGGTGCTTCTGCAGTGCGGCCGGGTCGTGGCTGTCGAACGCGGAGACACCCTGTGGCCGGCCAGTCAGCGGGTCACAGGGTGTTCTTGGCCACGGCGCAGCCGTGTCTCAGGCAGCGGAACTGGGCATCCGCTTTGCGGGGGGCCCGCACGCAGCGGTGAGTGCGGGGTATTCGGTCCGGCGGACAGGGGTGCCTTGGCGCGTCTCATGCATCAGCCGGGCGTACGCCCTTTCCAGAGCGGCCGCCCGCGCTTCCGTCGTGTCCTCCGCGAGCGAGAGTTCGTGGCCGAAGGCCAGCACCATGTCGTGGCAGCGGTAGGTCACCTCGCCCGGTGCGGTCGCGCGCGCGGGGAACAGGAAGTGAGCGTCGGTCAGGTCCTCCAACAGATATTCGGCGTCCGTCGCGGAGGTGCCCCCCAGAGCCGCGGCCATGTCGACGGTGAACTCGCCATGGCCGAAGAGGCCGATCTTCCGCAGGAGCGATCGCGGTTCCGCGTCCAGTGCTCGGTAGCCGACCTCCAGGACCGCGCGAACGGTCCGGTCGCCCGCAGTGAGCTCCTCGAGCAACCTGTCGCGATCGGCGAGCCGCTCGGCGATACGCCTGACCGAGGCCTGCCCGCTGGCCATCCGGACCGCCACGATCTCCAGGGCGAGCGGGAGTCCCCCGCATCGGTCGAGCACTTCCTGCAAGGCTTGGGGTTCGGCCTCCAGGAGGTCCCGGCCGACACTTCGCTCCAGCAGACTCCGCGCATCGGCCGGTCCCAGGGGATCGACCTTGATCAATTCCCACTCCGGCTGGATGACCTCCCATGACGGGGTGGTGATAATGACCGCGCATCCGGCCGCGCTCGGCAGCAGCGGCCGTATCTGCTTCAGGGTGCGGGCATCGTCCAGGACGACCAGAATCCGCTTGCCCGCGGTCTGCGTGCGAAACAGGGCAGCACGTTCCTGCAGCCCGACCGGCACATCGGAGTCGTGCAGGCCGAGCGCACGCAGGAACATCCCGAGCACCTCCTCCGGCGGAACAGGGAGTGCATGGTCGCCGACCAGCTTGGCGAAGAGCTGACCGTCGGGGAAGGAATCCGCTTCGGCGTGGGCCGCGTGGAGAGCCAGGGCCGTCTTGCCCGTTCCGCCGAATCCGGCGAGTACGACCACGGGGCAGCCACCCCAGGTCAGGGCCCGCCGGGTCTTCCTCAGCTCCGCTTCCCTGCCGTTCAGCACAAGGGCCCCGGGCGGCAGTTGCCTGGGAACAGCGGAACCCGGCGAACCTGAGGAACTCGCCGCCCTGACGTGGCCGAGAGACGGATCCTGGGTGAGTATCCGTTGATGAAGCCTGTTGAGGTCGGGGCTCGGGTCCACACCGAGTTCCTCGGCGAGGCTGAGGCGAAGGCTCCTGAAGACCTCGAGCGCGTCAGATTGACGGCCGTCCCGGTACAGCGCCAGCATGAGCTGGCTGTGGAACCGTTCTCGCAGCGGATTCTCCGCGACCGCCTTGCGCAGGTCCGGGATGGCCTCATGCGGTCGCCCCAATTCCAGCTGGGTCTCCACGTGATCGGCAAGTGCCGTCAGGCGGCTCTCTTCCAAGGCGGCTGCCGCTTCCCGGAAGTACGGGGTGTCGAACCCGGTCAACGCCTCGCCCCGCCACAGGCCGAAGCCGAGTCCGAATTGCGTTGCCGCCTCCTCCAGCAGTCCGTCCTGCACAGCCCCACGGGCCCGACGCACGTGTGACTGGAAGGCAAAGGCATCGATCTCCGTATCCGCGGCCGACAGGGCATAGCCGTTTCCGCTGCGGCTGACCGGAACCCCGAGCCTCCTCAGATGATGAACCGCCTGCTGAATCTGATTGCGTGCACTGCGAGGCGGACGGCCCCCGTACACAGCGTCGATCAACACCTCGTCGGAAAGGGTGCGCCCTCGTTCCAGTAACAGGCAGGCAAGGACGGCCTGTGGGCGCCTTCCCGTGATCGCGACCTGCTGATGTCCGCCCCGCACCAGGAGCGGACCCAGGATGCCGAAGCGCGTCGATAACGAAGGTCTGGACTCAACGTGATCACGCAATGTCTTTCTCCCGTTGTGGTGGCACGACTTGCGTTTGCGAACTGATCCGAACGCCTTCACTTGTGGTGCGCGCGGGATCCTGGGAGTGTGGGCGACATGCCCGGTCTCCCCCGTTGACAGTCAGGTGTGAGCCGCCGCGGGCGGACGTGCGGGAAGTGCCGGGCTACAACTCAGCGCTGGCCGGCGACTTGCGGCACTAGGGCGGCAGGAGGGCGGAGGACGACCACTTTCGCTCGACGGTGACACCGAGCGCGGTGCGGTCTCTGCGGGGATGGTGGTGGCCGTTGGTCACGAACTGCCCTGCGGCAAGCACCTGTCGTCTGAGCATGGTCACCACAAACACACCCCCCGTGTTTCACGGTAACACCGGTCAGCTCGGTGTGCCGGTGCGTTCAACCAGGGTTGGGCAATGTCTGTCTGGATAGGCATTCCGCGGGGGAGAGCGCCCTCGGGAAGCCCTGCGCGGCGCAGTGCAGACAGAGCTGCCCGGTCGGGGGGCCTTCGCCCACCCGACCGGGCATCACACGTCCGCGTAGGTCAGCTCCGCGACCCGGCCCAGGCCGGTTTCACCGCCATCATCTGGGCGGTCTTCGCCGGATCGCGGTCAATGAGATCACCCAGGGCCTCGTCGATCCGCCGGAGTACGTCCTCATCGAGGGGCTTGCCCGCCCCCGTCGCGTTCTCTTTGACCTGCTCGGGCTTGGTGGCGCCCACGACGACGGAGGCGACTCCCGGCCTGCTCAGCACCCAGGCGATGGCGAGCTGAGCGAGTGACAGACCGGACGCCGCGGCGATCGGGCGCAAACTCTCGACACTGCTGAGCAGTTCCCGGCCGAGGACCCGGTTGATGAAGCTGGGCGCCCGGCCACCGGCGTTCGCCCGTGAGTCCTCGGGCCAGTCCTGTCCGGGCCCGTACTTGCCGGTGAGCACGCCCTGCGCGAGAGGCTGGAAGGCCAGCTGACCTATGCCCTCACGCAGACAGAGTGGGACGATCTCCGGCTCGATGATCCGCCACAGCATGTTGTACTGCGGCTGGTTGGACACGATCCGGCTGCGCAACCCGAGGTCGGCCGCGATGGTGAGGGCCGATTCGATCTGCTGGGCGGTCCACTCCGAGACACCGAGGTAGAGGATCTTTCCCTGCCGCACCAGGTCGTCGAAGGCGATCAGTGTTTCCTCGACGGGCGTCCGCTCGTCGAAGCGGTGGGCCTGGTAGACGTCGATGTAGTCGGTCCGCAGCCGGCGCAGGGAAGCCTCGCAGGACTCCATGACGTGCTTGCGGGACAGTCCGCGGTCGTTCGGGCCGTCCCCGGTCGGCAGGCACACCTTGCTGGTGATCACCAGGGAGGAGCGCCTGGTGCCTTGCAGGCCGGCCCCGAGCAGCTCCTCCGCGGCCCCTTGGGCGTACACGTCGGCGGTGTCGAACGTGGTGATCCCCGCGTCGAGTGCCGCCCGAATACACGACAAAGCCTGCTCGCGGCCGGTCAGCTCGCCGTGGGTGAGCCAGTTGCCGTACGTGACCTCGCTGACCATCAGGCCGCTGCGGCCGAGCTGACGATGTTCCATTGACCTTGTCTAGCCTCTCTCCTCATAGGAGCGCGCCGCAGCCGTGTCGACCGGCACCAAGGTGCCGCCGGGGTGACTGTCAGCGAGGAGACGCATGGTCCTGTCGTGATACACCAGCGGTACTCCTTCGCCGATGCGGACCATCTCGACCGCCCCGATGACCACCTCGTGGTCACCGACCGGGAATGTCCGGTGCACGGCGCATTCCATGGCGAACAGCGCGTCCGGCAACACTGGGGAACCGTGCGGCACCAGCACCGTCCATTCGCCGTTGAACTTGTCGGTCCCCTTTGTAGCGAACAGGCTTGCCAGCGCGCGATGTTGCTCGCCGAGAAGGCTGATTCCGAAGCGCCCCGCCTCGTGGATGGTGGTCAGCGTCCGCGCCGACCGTGCCACACAGGCCAGAACGAGCGGTGGGTCCAAGGACACGGAACAGAAGGCGCTCACGGTGAGTCCGCGAGCGCCTCCGCGGTCTCCTCGTGCTGTGACGAGAGTGACCCCGCTGGGAAACCGTGCGAGCACGGTCCGGAACTCATTGGCCGAAACCATGCGTGCTCGTTCAGGACGTGAAGGGCCGGAGGACCAGCTCGACCGTCCGGTCCTGGAGCGTGAACGTCGCGGTCTGGCCCGCCTCGGCGTCGTCCAGCCAGCGGTGGAAGTCCTCCATTTCCTTCAACTGAATGCCGTCGATGGCGCGGATCTCGTCACCGGCCTTGATACCGACGTACTCCGCGGCGGAGTTGATGGCCACGTCGGCGACGACCATCCCGACCTCCGGTGCGACGCCCAGGGGGATGATGCCCGTCTTCGGCGGCGTCAGCGTCTTGTGGAACTGGAACGGCCGGTGCTCCAGATACGCGGCGAGCCGCTCCAGGTAGTGCCACCAGTGGTGGTCGTAGGCGTCGAACTCGAGCCGGGAGCGCAGCGAGTCGTTGAAGCCCGAGTGGGTGAGCTGAACCTTCGTCCTGCCCTCGTCCAGCTCGACGAAGGTGACGACCACGCGGGTCGACTCGTCGTTGCCCGGCACGTCCCAGTCGTAGACGCAGGACTCCTGGGGCTCCATATCGCGCAGGGTGGCCGTGAAGACGAGATCGATACGGCCGCCCCTGTTGAACTGCCAGCGCAGCTTGTCGCCCGGCTGGGTGGGGACTTCCACGTCAATGAGGTTGAGCCAGGCCCGGACCTCCTTGGGGTCGGTCCAGGCCGCCCAGACCCGCGCCCTGTCCACCTTGATCTCGCGTTCCGTCGATGTTTCCAGCATGTCCCTCTCCCTATGTGTCATCCGGCGGGTGTCATCCGGCGGGTGTCATCCGGCGGGTGTCATCCGGCGGGTGTCATCCGGCGGCTAGCCGCCGTCGGTCACGTCCTTCACGGCCTTTTCGACTTGTGCGTTCGACAGCTTCAGCAGGGCGACGAGGGAGACCAGCGCGGCGAACAGGCCGCCCACCCGATAGACCGTGCTGAGGTCGGTGTGCGCCGCGATCTGCCCGGCGAGGAAGATGCCCACCGGCATCAGCCCGAAGGCGACGAGCCGATTGACACTGCTCACCCGTCCGGTCAGCTCCTCGGGCACGATGGCCTGCCGGATCGAGACGGTCGTCACGTTCCAGGTCATCGCCGTGTAGCCGGTGATCGCCAGCCCCAGGGCCACCATCGGTACCGAGCTGGTGAAGCCCAGGATGGTGAAGCCGAGAGCTCCCATCAGCGTGCCGCCGAACGCCGACCGCGCGGGTCCCAGCCGATGGGTGAACGCCCTGCAGGTGAATCCCGCGGTCACGCTGCCGGCGGCCACGGAGGCGAGCAGCAGGCCGTAGGCGGCGTCGTTCAGGTGCATGACCTGCCGTGCGTACAGGACCAGCATGGCCAACTGGCCGACCGTGCACATGTTCGTCAGCCCGGCGACCAGCGTGTACGTGCGGAGCACGCGGTGACGGGCCAGCCAGCGCACGCCTTGCGCGATCTCGGCTCGCATCGCGCCGCGGGGCCGTCTCTTCGCCGCCGTGCCACCGTTCGCGCGGAAGTCCCCGCGCATCAGGAAGGAGAAGAGCGCGCTGAGCGCGAAGCTGATGGCGTCGATGACGACCGGAAAGGCCCGCGCGAGGGTGTACAGCCATCCGCCCAGTGCCGGACCCACGAACTTCAGTGCGGTCGTGTTGGCTGTCATCAGCCTGCTGTTCGCCCGTTCCAGCATGAGCCGGTCCCGCGAGACCGCCATCGGGAGGATCGCCGCACGCGAGCTGTCGTACACCGTCTCGATGGCCGTGACGCTGAAGGCGACCAGCATGAGCAACGGAATGGAGGCCCAGTCGCCGAGCACGGCCACGACCAGCAGGCTGAGCAGTGCGCACCGGATCGCGTCCGATATCCACATGGCCCTGCGGCGGTCCCAGCGGTCGGCGAGCGCGCCGCCGAACAGAGCGAGCACGAGCCACGGGAGCTTGTCCGCGATGCCGACCAGGGACAGGGTCGCCGGATCACTGGTCAGGTCGGCGGCCAGCAGGGGCAGCGCCGTGACGGTGAGCCCGTTTCCCACGCTGGAGATCGACCAGCCGCTCCACAACAGCCAGAAGTTTCGGCCGAGTCGGCCGCCCGTCGACTGTTTCTGCTGCGTCGTGGTCATCTGGTAGCGCCTTCGGGCACATGTGCTGCAGGGTCGAGTTCGAGCAGCAACCGGGTCGTGCGGGCGACCGCGTCCTCGTCGCCGAGCTCCTGGTAGCACTGCACCGCGCGGTAGGCGGAGCCGGCGCCGCGCAGTGCGCCGAGTCGAGCGCCTCGCTCGAACTCCTCGGCCGCCCCCTTGAGGTCGCCCGTGCGTTGCAGCCAGGCCGCGAGGAAGTAGCGGGCCGACGGTTCGTTGCCGTCCAGCTCCAGCAACCGCTGGGCGGACTGGGTCACATGGTCGGCGGAGAACACCGCCGTGCCCGCCTTCACCGTGACGTCCATGAGCAGCCGGGTGTTCTCGCGGGCGCAGTGCCACTGCTGCGAGGTGGCGGCCAGACGCCCGGCTTCCTCGTCCGCCGCGGAGGCAGTGTCCATCGCCTGCCGGGCACCGTCGGTGTCCTTGCCCGTCAACCGGTGGAAGGCAGCGGCACGCCAGTACCTGCTCAGAGTCAGCGCGTGCACCCAGGGGTCCTCCTCGGCCAGGAGAGGGAGCAGTGCCTCGCCGTACGAAGTCCAGTAGCCGCTGCCGCGTTCGCCGTCACGGTCCCGCAGCAGGATGGAGATCAGCTGCGTGCAGGACAGCACTCGTAACGATGGGGTCCGGCCGTCGGTGGCCAGTCGGGCGAAGGAGTCGGCCGGTGTCGTGGAGTCGCGCAGATGCTGGCGCAGGGCTCTGGCGACCTCGTAGTCGAGGTAATCGCTCGCCGGATGCGCCGATCCCGCGCCCTTCTCCGCCAGTTCCCATGCCGGCCCGTAGAAGCCGAGCTGAGTCAGGAGCCGGATGAGCACCGCGCGCCGTGGAACTGACTGATGTGCCCATGCCGCGACCTGGTCGCTCAGAAACCGCCACCCTTCCAGCCCCGTCGACGCGGCCACCTCCGCGGGCGTCCGGCCCAGGAACGCGTCGGCCCTCGTCTGCCGGGCCAGCCACGAGCGCGCGTCCCCTTGGAGGATCAACGAGCAGTGCGGTAGGACGTCCAGTGTCTCGTCACGCAGCAGGGCGAGCAGCAGCGGCGTGCTCTCCGCGCACAGCGGTCCTCCGACCGTGGGAGTCAGAGTGAACCAGGCGCTCCAGATCCGCTGCAGTCGCACGGTGTCCAGCTCAACCGCCGGCCGGAAGTCCAGGTCGGTCCATACGACATCGTCATTGCGCGGATACGTGTGCAAGTCCGACATGGATTCTCCTCATGGGCCGAGGCGGGAGAAGGTCCCGGAGGGATGGCTTCTCCCGCCTCGACCGAGTCACAGTCCAGCCATGGGCTCGACTCAGTAGACCTCGCTGAAGTTGTAGACCTCGCTCATGTCAGGACACCCCCTCACCTGGTAAGTTGTTGGCCAGAGGAGAACTGTGAGCGGCCTGCTGTGTCACCAACTGCCCTTCGCAGCTCTCGAGCAAGAACGTAGGAACGGGCACTTCGCGATCGCTTCGTCGCAACTGAGATTGCGGCGAAGCGGTGCCCGACCCGCCCGCCCGAGCAGCTGGTGCCGAAGTCGGCTCCTGGGGTGCTCGGCCGCTGACCCCGGCAGCCCGGTGATCCGGCGGTACGCCTCCGTGTATCCCCGCGTGAGCGGCCGTCGCCCGTCCGTCTTCCGCCAGGCCAGGACGTAGCGGTTGGGGGCGACCCCGCGCATCGGCCGTGTCACCAGACCCCCAGCGTTACCAACGGCGCGTCGCCCGTAGCCACCCGGCACACGCCCCGGCCCGCGACCAGGGCCTCGTACGTCTCCTCCGTGCTCGCGACCTCCGCGCCGACGCGGGCCGGTCGGCGCGTTCGTCGATTTCGAGCGAGGTCGAGCGAGGTCGAGCGAGGTCGAGCCAGTAGTCGCGCAGCGGGCCCGCGCCCGGCCGCGGGGAGTCGGCCGCTGCGGCCGGGGCTGGTGCTCATGCAGACAGAGTCCGCGTCATCGACCAGATCATGGAACGGGAGCCGGCACCTCCGCACGCATGCGAGCGAGGTACCTCCTGTGCTCGGCGCCATGCTCAAGGACGTAGCCCGGAAGATCGCCGAAGCCATCTGGGGAGCCCCGGAAACGCCCCTGCGGACAAAACAAAGCCAGGGCAACGGAGACCGAGACACGTCGAAGGGCCCCACCGCGAACGGTGGGGCCCTTCGACATCGTGCCCGGTGAGGCACTGGCGGAGGATACGAGATTCGAACTCGTGAGGGGTTGCCCCCAAACGCTTTCCAACTGTGTTGGTGGGGCGTTGCGCCGTGTACGGGTGCGTTCACCTGTGTTCATGGGCGGTTGGACCGTGGATCACAGCTGGCTTGCGGTCCTCTCTGAACGGCCGTGAACCGGGCTGAATGAGACGGTAACTGAGACGGACTACGGCTGGGGGGTGAGGACCGGCTGGGAAGCGTCCCACAGCCGTTCCGCCTGCTCACGGAAGATTTCGAACCAGGGATCGTCTGTCAAGGTGAGCGTGAAGATGGGGCGCGACTCGCCCGCCACATCGAAGGAGTAGAGCTGCACACACAGCAGTGCGTTCGCCCTGTGCACGTCGAGGTAGTTCAAGCCGAACTTGAGCGCGGTGCGGGTGGTGCGTACCTCCAGCCGTCCTCCGGTCTCCGCATGCAGGCGTTGGAGCAGGCGCAGGGACTGGCGGATCTCGTCCCTGATTTCGTCGGGGCGCGGTCGTGTCGTACGGTTCTGGGTGGTTACCGCTGCATTGTCCGCGTCCGGGTCGGTGAGCAGGATTCTGATACGGCCTCCCGACGACAGGGTGGTTTCGAACGCCCGGTGGGAGGTCTCCAGAGTTCGGCTCAAGCTGACACCGATGAGATAGAGGTCGGTGGATCTCTCGCGCCGTTCCTTGATGTCCTCGGGGAAGTCGGACAGGAAGCGGACCCCGCCGCTGGCACCGGAGCGGGCCAGGTCCTCGACCATGGTGCGGGTGGCCAGTGTGCTGAAGGCCAGGACAGCGAGAACCGCTAGGACGGCGGCCATGATCTTCTCCGTGGGAGCCAGGTCGATGGCCGCAAAGATGCTGGTGCCCAGGGCAACGGCGATCGTGGCGTAGACGTCAAGGTTGCGCCGACCTCGCAGGTCGCGTCGCAAGCGTCTCCAGGCCGTCATGTCGTTCCCCCGTCTCCCGTCAATCGGCTCCTGCTGGATTCAGCGAGCACGAGCATGAAGTCTGGTGTCGCCAGCGGACACGCCGCAAGCGCGCCCCGGTCGGAGCACAAGATCTGTGTCAGCTCTCGAACATCAGCTTGGGAAGCTGCGATCAAGTGCGGCCGGGTTGTGTGCTGACCATGGTGAACAGCCCGACCGTGGGCTCGTCGGACGCGGCTGCTTTCACCGTGATTCCCGCTGTTCCTCGCTGATCTACTGACCTTCAAAGCGGGGTGTCGTAGGGGCTGACGTCTCGTGATCCCTGCGGTATGCCGACCGCATGCGGTATGCGCAAGGGGGCGGGCTGACCGACGAACGGCGGGCCTTCGGGAGCAGGTGCGGTTGGAGGCGGCTGAGCGGTTCAGGCGGGGCGACGAGAACACGGTCATCGCCCGCGATCTGCGGGTCAGCGTCCGGTCGGTACAGCTGGCGCAAGGCGTGGTCGCAGGACGGGCCGAAAGCCCTGGCCTCGAAGGGCCCGGCGTCGCTGCCGCTGCTCAGCGACGAACTGTTTGCCGTGCTGGAGCGTGAGCTGGACAAGGGGCCGGTGGCACATGGGTGGCCGGAGCAGACCTGGACCCTGTCGCGGATCAGGACGCTGATCGGTCGCCGCTTCCACAAGAGGTRCACCGTGCAAGGGGTGGCCGCGCTGCTCAAGCGGCACGGCTGGAGCTGCCAGGTCCCCGCCCGGCGGGCGATCGAGCGGGACGAGAACCTGGTGGCCGGCTGGATGAAGGAGACCTGGCCCCAGGTGGAAGGACCGTGGCGGCGCTCGAYGYCTGGCTCGTCTTCGAGGACGAAGCCGGATTCTCGAYGACGCCGCCGACCACCCGYACCTGGTCCCGCCGCGGCCACACCCCCGTCGTCCGCGTCACAGGCCGCTCCCGCCGCCGCTTATCGGTGGCCGCCCTGACCTGCTACAAGACCGGCCAATCCTCACGGCTGATCTACCGGCCCTGCCCGGACGCCCGGCCCGATGGGCGCAAAAGCCTCTCCTGGAAGGACTACCGCGACCTCATCCAAACCGCCCACCAGCAGCTTGGCGGCCCGATCGTGCTGGTCTGGGACAACCTCAACACCCACCTCACCGCCGGCATGCGCCGCTGCATCGCCGACCGCGACTGGCTCACTGTCTTCCAACTGCCGCCCTACGCACCCGACCTCAACCCGGTCGAGGGCATCTGGTCCGTTCTGCGACGCACCTGCGTAGCCAACCGAGCCTTCGCCGACCCCGATGACCTGATCACTGCCGTCCGACGCGGCCTACGCCAGCTCCAGTACCGCCACGACGTCCTCGACGGCTGCCTCACCGGCACCGGCCTCCGACGCCAGCCACCATGACGACATCACGCATTCAAGGTCAGTAATAACCAACTGGACCCGGGGCTTGGGGGCCTTCGAATCCTCCACTGTCATGCCGTTGACCGTACGGTATGGCCAGTTCACCGTGGCCGGGCCGCCGCAGAGACAGTGCGACCACCGTTGATCATCGTGATTTGTGTGGACTGACGAAGAGACGGTGGCCGCAGGTCACAGCATAGCTCCCGGTCGTTGGCAAACTGTGCCGCCGCCCACAGACCCGACGCCACCCCGAGGGGATACGGCATATGGCCGCATCGAGGCGGCAGCGACTGGCTCACGGGGCATGCTGGGCATCATGGATGTCCGCCCACGCAGCCGTCGCGGCGCCTTCGCGGTATGGAGGCCGCCGGGTCACGTCGTGGCCAGCGACGGCAGACGGTCAGGGCCTGGCCAGTACTGCTACACGGTGTCAGGGGCGTGCCGTGACTGAGATCCGGTTGAATGTGCAGCCTGCCGGCCGGACGTCACTGGCTGCGTCGGCACCGCATCACCGGAAGCTGTCTCCCGGGGTACGTCCGGTCACCATCGATGCGGACTGCATCACCCTGTCGGGCCTGCTGAGTGAGCCAGTACAGGACCCGCCGCGCGCTGTGATCGTCGCTTTGCACGGAGGCGGCATGAATGCCGGGTATTTCGACGGCCAGGCGCACCCCGATGTGTCCTTGCTGACGTTGGGAGCGCATCTGGGCTACACGGTGCTGGCACTGGACCGCCCGGGTTACGGAGCGTCCGCCGCCCGCCTTCCGAGCGGACAGAGACTCGCCCCACAGGCCGCCACCGTGCGTGCGGCGATCACAGCCTTCACAGGTGCCCACGCCCAGGGCACGGGCACGTTGGTGCTGGGTCATTCCTTCGGCGCCAAGGTCGCCTTCGCTGTAGCCGCCGGCTGGGACGCGTCGGGACTACTGGGCGTGGATGTCTCCGGGTGCGGTCGCCGACTGACCGTGCACGCCAGCCAGCTCAGCCCCGACAGCGGCGAGGGACTGCGGCACCGGAACTGGGGGCCCCTGAGCCTGTATCCGCCCGACACGTTCCGGATGGGCCAAACGGTCGCGGTGCCCATGCCGGCTCAAGAGCTCAGTGCAGTGACGAGCTGGATGCGGCTGTCGGCGGGGATCCTGCCGCGAGTCCGCGTCCCCGTCCGGCTCACCTTCGCGCAACATGAGGCTTGGTGGGGCCGTGAGGATGATGACCTCGCCGACCTGATGGGACGGCTGTCCGCAGCTCCACGGGTCGTCGTCGACCATCTCCCGCACGCCGGCCACAACATCAGCCTCGGCTGGGCCGCCCGCGCATACCACCTCAAAGTATTCGCATTTGCGGAGGAGTGTCTTACCGCTCGGGCTCACCAGGCGTGGCAAGGCGGCTGACCGGCACGGAGCTAGTGCCGCATCAGGCAACATTCACCCTATTCACGACCTCACGTGGGCGTTCGTTGGCGGCGTGCCGGTTCCGCCGGATGATGTAGCGGCGCATCATGCTGCCCTGCTTCTTGTGGCTAGCGTGGTCGGTGCCGTCCAGAGCGGAGTAGCGCAGGGGCCGTGAACTGGGCCTCGATGCGGTTCAGCCAGGAGCTGTTGGTCGGCGTGTAGGCAATCTCGACGTTGTTGGCGACAGCCCAGTCGGCGACCCGGGTGTCCTTCGTAGCTGTTTCCGATCCCCGAACGGAGTCACGGGACGCAGAGTGATTTCCACGGGCCGCAGCCAGACACATGCTGTTCAGCCACCCCACCAGGGGCCGCGCGGGAAGCTGCCGAGGTCTCGCGGCGTCAAAGGCGGTGACGACCAGGGCGATGTCTTCGGGTGCTCCGCTGGTGATGCCGAGGCGAGTGAGCAGGGCGTCTGCGAGTTGGTCGGGGGCGAGGGTGCTGTCCTGGGAGGGCTGCGGTCAGGCGGGCCAGGCTGGTGTGGATGTCCTCGTCGCGGCGTTCGATGGGTCCGTCGGTGTACAGCAGGAGGGTGTCGCCGGGTGTGTAGGGCAGGCCGGCCTGGGGGCGGGGGACGTGGTAGGGGCGGGCGCCGAGCGCCACTTCGATAGCCGGTGCCGGTCCGAGGAACGGCTCGCGCGCCTGATGCCAGCGTGTCACCGTCGTTGAGCAACACGACTCCGTACGCCGAACCTCAGGGACGTCTTCACTGCCAGAGCCCGTGGCGCACGCCCGGGACCTTCGCTCGCACTTCGACCTCGCAGCATTACGCCGGGGGGTCGTTCGTGGGTCAGTGGGCGGCCTCGAACGCCTCTCGGATTCCCCTGGGGACGCGGCCGCGGTCATTCACCTGATGGCCGTTCGCACGAGCCCACGCGCGAACCTCTTCCGCACTGGGACCGACCGCGGCGCCCCTGCGTACCCGACCCGTCTCCCTCGTCCGGCCCACCTTCCGACCCTTCTCGACGAACGGCCGAAGCACCGCGTCCAGTTTGTCGTAGTTTCCTGCTCAACTGGGCTGGTCCACCAGTTGGGAGAATGAGGTCATGCACGGCCGACAGTGGGGGGCGGTTTCCGCCTGTGTCGTGATGGGGGGGCTCGATGTGCTCGATGCCTTCGGCGAGCAGCTGTCCGCACAGGGCCTGCGTGCTCTGTTTGGCCTTCAGGTGCCACACCACGGCTATGCCTTGCTCGTCGAGCCCGGGAAACATCTCGTACATCGGGGGCCTCCCAGGGTGGATGTTGCCTCTGCCCAGGACACCGGATCGCCATCGCCTGCACAGCGCAGCGTGAGCCAATCGGGTGATTGCGGCGGCCGTACGCACCGCTCCCCGGTCCGGGTCGTTGGCCCAGCCGTGAGAGACGAAGTGATGCCCTCGCAGGCGCGACTGCTTGGCACCTGCTGGCTGCGGTTGCCCCGCCTGCACCAGGTCGACTGTGCCGTCCTTCGCGCCCATCGGCGCCCGACAGTGAGCGACCTCATGCGCGCCGCGATGGTGGTGCTGGCCTGGAGCAGCGTCATCGCCGCTTTTGCCGTCACCGCCTGACCGGTCTGCCCCGCGGCGAGGCGGTCAGGGGGCTGGGCTGGGCACCGATTCGGCTGGCCCAGGAGCCCGATCCGGCGTGCGCGTCTACGGTCGAATCTGCGTACCAGCGGGCCATCGGTATGAGGACGCCGTTCTGCGCATGCCCGTTTCGGCGTGGCAGGCCGGTCGGTCATGAGCCTGGGGATGTCATGCCGCTGCGAGCCTCGCCATCGGTGGCGTGTGCCTCAGCCGGGAGGCCATACGGCCGCTCTTCGGCCTCTTCCCCACCGTTGCAGCAGGCCAACCGGGCGGCACCTGCGGCCCTGGTTGATCACCGCGGCCCGCACACGGGTCCCACCCATGGGCCGTCAGGCCAAGGGGAGCAGTTCTGCCGCGTCGTCGGCCATCATGGCCACGGACATGGGTCCGTCGGGCAACGGCGTCCGCCCCGACCCTCGGTTGTCGAAGGTGATGACCCGGTACCGGTCCGACAGCCCGTCGAGCTGCGCCTGCCACGCCTCGGCGGGGTCGCTCAGCCCCGCGATCAGCAGGATGTCAGCCCTTGGCCCCGGCTCTCGATCCAGATCGTGGTTCCGTTGGCGTCGACGTGCTCGCCCATGGACTACACCTCCCACCCCATCATCTCCACTGCCAGCCCCTTGATCGACTACCGCCGCGCCGCACACACTCTGAACCTGCGGCATGACGATCACCGCACTGGGCGGAGGCACTGGAGCGGGATGCCCCGGGCCTCCCCGCCGACAACGACGCGGGGACCCGGCAGCCGACGGCACTCCAGCACATCGGTCACTCCCGAAGCCCGCATGCGCAGTTACGCCGCCTGGGGGCTGCCTGCACTCGTTCGACCCGCCCCGCTTGCGTTGTGCGCAAGACCCTGAGGGGACAAGAGATCGCGGGCCCTTGCCGGGCACGGGATGAAGACAGGAGCGGCTGGCCGGTCAGCGGCCCGCATGCAGGCTTCCGTCTACGTGCCTTACATGCCTGCATCGCCGATCATGCCCTTGGCCAGGGGAGATCCCCCGGCCCCTAGATAACCAGCGGTGCCGGCTTCGACATCAAAGATCCCTGCCAGGCGGGACAAAGATCCCCGCGCGCAGGGACAACCTGGTGCGCGGCGCCGTGTGTGCGGGCGCGGTCTGCCGGATCCGGGATGACCGTTCCCACGGGGGGTGCCCCTATCTCTTTGGTCAAGGTGGATGGGTGCTGTTGCAGGGCGTCTGGAACGATGTGCTCCGTGGATGTTGATGAGGCGGTGGCAGTGGGCGGGGACGGACCGGAGTGGACAGGCTTGGTGAGCCAGCGCCTGCGTTGTTGCGTCTGTGGTGGGTCGACGGACGGTTCCGAGGATTACGTGCTCGTCGAACTGACGGCACGGTTCTCTGACGCTCGCCAATGGTTGGGTGCGCATGCGGACCACCTGAACTCTGTCCTGGCAGAAGGGTTCTCCGTGGAGGTCCACCAGATGTAGTGGTTCCGCCCGCAGCCGGTATTGGTTGCCTTCACCTCGCTCAGGATGTCTGGGGTTCGTAGACGCTTCCGTCGCGGAGCATGGCGAAGAGGACGTCGGCTCGTCGTCGGGCGAGGCAGAGCAGTGCTTGGGTGTGGTTTTTGCCCTGGGCGATCTTCTTGTCGTAGTAGGTGCGCGATGCCGGGTCGCCGAGTGCGGCGAACGGCGAGGAAGAAGGCCCGTTTGAGCTGCTTCCGGGATGGCTGTTCGGCGCGGATTGAGGACCCCGAGCTGCGGGTCGCGGGTGCAAACCCGGCGTAGGCGACGAGGTGGCCGGCCGTCGGGAAGGTGCTGCCGTCTCCGACCTCGATCAGGATCCGTGCGCCCGTCCTGACGCCGATGCCGGGCATCGACGTCAGGACCTTGGAAAGAGGGTGGGCATCCAGGAGTTCCTCGATCCGCCCAGCCAAGAGTCTCCGCTGGTCGAGTACGGCAGTCAGGGATGAGGCCAGGCTCGAAATAATCAGCGTGGCCGCCTCGGTGCCCGGGACCGTCACGGTCTGCTCGTCCAGGGCGGCGAAGATCTCCTCGACCTGCCGCTTGGCCATCCTCGGCGCCTTCGGCCGCAGCAGGGTGGCCAGCCGGCCGGCCTTGCGTATCTGGGCCGGGGCCGAACCGTTCCAGCAGCGTGGGGACGGCCGGATGCTGCAACCGCGGCCCCAGAACCCGTTCCAGGGACGCACAGGTACCCGAGGAGTCGTCAGGCACGTACGCCGACACTCGAAGACGGACCCGCGATCCCGGCCGGGATCGATCCGAGACGGCCGCCCAGAACGGCAACCGCGGAGCCTTCCCCCTCCCCACCCCGTGGCCCGGCGCTTTYCGCGGWCCGGGCGAGGCTGGRGAGGGGGACGAAKCCGCGGTTCCCGCCGGCGKTATYGCCGCGCCCGCCGAGCGGCCCTCATCGACCGGGCGGGTTCSTCARCCTTCCTGTGAGGGGAGGACGAAGTCCTCCTCAGGGAGGTCGATAACGGCCTGACTAAGGTCGACGATGCCCGACTCGCGAACGGAAACTTGGTTGTACGGCGCACGCGGGATTTCCCTCGTGCAGGGCCGCGGGTAAGTGCTCAAAAGTCACTGACTTTGTGGCGGCTGCCTCGGGATCCGACACGCCTGTCCTGGTGTGAATCACCATCATCGCGTCCGGCTTGTCATATTTTCCGATTGCTCGCCATCTCTCTGCACAGGAATACCGAGGCCTGCCCCACCATGCCCGACGGACAGAACCGGACGCCCACGAAGCGCGGCCTCCGCGCGCACACGCTGAGGGCCTGCACCGCAACCGCAGTCGTGGCGTCGCTCGCCGCCTGTTCCGCCATCGGCCCGCCCTACGAGGCGCAGGCGCCCTTGGCGCGGGCGGGTGAGCCGGCCCCGGGGCCAGCGGCACCGCCGCGAAGAGACCGCGGCGCGACTCTCGCGAGGGCGCTCAGGACAATCCTGCCGGGCGGCAACACACGGCTGGCGGTGGCGGTGCTCGACCAGGACAGCGGCAACCAGGAGATCGCGTCTTACAGGCCGGACGCGACGTTTGACACGGCGAGCATCATCAAGGTGGGCATCCTCGCGACCCTGCTGCTCCAGGCGCAGGACGAGCACCGCGAGCTGACAGCCGCGGAGCGTCGGGATGCCGAGGCAATGATCCGGACAAGCGACAACGAGGCGGCGAACTCGCTGTGGCGGGCGATCGGCGAGGCGGAAGGCCTCGACGCGGCGAACGAACGGCTGGGGCTTTCCTCGACACGGGGCGGCCCCGGCATCAGCTGGGGGCTCACCCAGACCACGGCGACGGACCAGGTCAAGCTGTTGCGCGCGGTCTTCTCCCGAGGGCCGATGGCCTCCGCCCGCTCGCCCGACGGGCTGAGTCAGGTGTCCCGTGCCTACATCCGCGACCTGATGGGCCAGGTCGCGCAGGACCAGGACTGGGGGGTCTCCGCGGCCGGCCCTCAAGGATCCCGATGGGCCCTCAAGAACGGCTGGGTGCAGCGAAGCACAACCGGTCTGTGGGTCATCAACAGCATCGGTCAGGTCACGGTGCACGGGCGCCGGTACCTGGTTTCGGTCCTCAGTGGCGGCAACGCGTCGATGGAAAGCGGGATCTCGCTGGTCGAACGGGCGGCGAGAGCGGCGATTGGCGCGGCCAGCGCACACGTCCGCCCCTGGCCGCAGTAAGCGGTCCGGCGGGAGGGCGCTTCCGCTTGCCTGGGCCCCGACCGCAACGGCTGCCACCCCCGCACGGAAGTCCTCCGTGTCCGGCCGGGGCGCAGGGAAGCAGCCCGGCCGGGCGATGCGGGGGATGTGGTCAGTTGCCGGCTGTGATCTCGATGCGGCGGGGCTTGGCGGCTTCGGTGTTGGGCACCTTGACGGTCAGCACGCCCTCGCTGAGGGTCGCGTCGACGTTCTCGGGGTTGATGTCGCCGGGCAGCACGGCGCGGTACTCGAACCGGCCGGTCAGGCGTGTGCGGCGGCGCAGGACGCCGCTGCGTTCGCGCTCCTTGTACTCGCCGGTGATGGAGATCTCCCGGTCATTCATCTCGACGTTGATGTCGTCCCGCTTGACGCCCGGGACGTCGACCTCGATGAGGTAGGCGTCGTTGGCCCAGCCGGCCAGGTCGGAGCGCTTGACGGTCTCACGCGAGCGGGCGCACTCGACGGGCGTGGAGTCCACGATCCACATGTCGTCCAGCCACAGGTCGGTGTCGGCCGCCAGCGAGCGGATCGCACGTTTGACCAGCGGAAGGGCAGCCCGTAGGCGCTTGTTGTAGGCCGGGCGCTGAGGCAGGTACGGGAACATCCCGTGCAGGTGGGCGTGGGCGAAGCGCAGCCAGCGGGCCTCGCAGTGGAAGCCGAGCATCGCTTGGGCCACGGCCAGTGTGATCAGTTCCGCGTCAGTCAGCCGGGGCGGCCGGCCACGCCATCGCGGGGTCTTTAGATGGTCATCGACATGCACGTAGAGTGCGGTCAAGAGGGTGTCTAACTCGGTCGTCACAACCCGATGTTGGACACCCTCGCGACGTCTGAGAACCCCGCATTCGGAACTACTCGTCTAGGGCGTGTGTGAGGTCGTGATCAATCTCGGGTTCTGGCCCCGTGCGGGGGCGGGATGCGGTAGGACGCTGGGTGTGACACGTAGGCAACTCACAGACGAGCAGTGGGAGTTCATCGAGCCGTACCTGCCGATAGGCGAGTACGGTCCGTACCCCGAGCGGCTGCGGGAGCAGTTCGAGGGGGTGATCTGGCGGTTTCGGTCCAGCGCCCAGTGGCGCGAGATGCCCTCCGAGTTCGGACCGTGGGCGACCGTCTACGGGCGCTTTCGCGTCTGGCGGGACGCCGGGGTCT
>NZ_NGFN01000330.1 GCF_002148965.1 Streptomyces swartbergensis
GGGGTGCCGGGTGCGGAGGGCGGGGCGTCGCCGGGGACGCTGCCGCCGTCGCAGCCGCCGCCGTTGAGCCTGCAGTTCGCGGGGGAGCCGGAGCCGGTGCCGTTGAAGCCGAAGGAGACGGAGGCGCCGGGGGCGAGGGTACCGTTCCAGGACTTGTTCTTCGCGGTCCAGTGGGTGCCGGAGGAGGTGACGTCGGCGTCCCAGGCGGAGGTGACGGACGTGCCGGAGGGGAAGTCCCACTCGACGGTCCAGGAGCTGAGGGTCGTGGTGCCGGTGTTCTTCACCGTCCACTTGCCTTCGAAGCCGGAGCCCCAGTCCTGTGTCTTGGTGTAGCTCGCGGTGGCGGATGTCGCGGCCTGGGCCGGGCTCGCGAGGCCGACGAGACCGGCCAGCGGGAGCAACAGGGTCGCGAACCCTGCCGCGGCTCTGTGTCTGAAGCGCATGCTGCGCCTCCTCGATGGAGTTGTGGGGGCGTGACTGAGCCTCACGCCCACTCATGGTGCGGTGAGAATAGAAAGGTCTGGACCACCGGTCAATAGGTCTGGACCACCCACCCGTCACTTGGATCAGATCCCCAACTCCTGCGCCAGGACGGCCGCTTGCACCCGGCTGCGCAGCTCCAGCTTCCCCAGCAGGCGGCTGACGTGTGTCTTCACAGTCGCCTCGGCCATGTCGAGCCGCTCGGCGATGCCCGCGTTGGACAGGCCCTCGCCGAGGCAGGACAGCACCTCGCGCTCACGCCTGGTCAGCCGGTCCAGGACGGCCGGATCGGCCGCCGGCTCCCGCGCGGGCTTCGCCGCGAACTCCGCGATCAGCCGCCGGGTGACCGCCGGGGCGATCAGCCCCTCCCCGCGTGCGACCGTCCGCACGGCCTCCAGCAGGTCCTTCGCCTCGGTGTTCTTCAGCAGGAAGCCGGACGCGCCCGCCCGCAGTGCCCCGAAGACGTACTCGTCGAGGTCGAAGGTGGTCAGCACCAGCACGTCGGCGAGCCGTTCCGCGACGACCTGCCGGGTCGCCGACACCCCGTCCAGGCGCGGCATCTGAACGTCCATCAGCACCAGGTCCGGCCGCAGCTCGCGGGCCAGTGCCACCGCCTGTTCGCCGTCCGCCGCCTCGCCGACCACCTCGATGTCGGGCGCGCTGCGCAGGATCAGGACCAGCCCTGCGCGGACGGCGGACTGGTCCTCGGCGACCAGGACGCGGATCATGCGGTGTCCCTAAGAATGTTGGCGGTCCGGGAGGACCGGCTGTGGCTGATGCGGCGTTGCTGTCGATGGCTCAAGGAGAATGGCCGCCCGGTCCTCCGGGACGCTCCGACCACTGATTGAGAACTGCGGTCATCGCTGGTTAGGGACCTGTCGGCGGGGTGTTCTTCGGACCACGAAGTGCTGGTCACGAGAGACACGGAGCGACGGGCTTGAGCACGGCCCACGAGCGGATATGGGTCGGCGTCGACGCTGGCAAGGGGCATCACTGGGCGGTCGCGGTCGGCGCCGACGGCGAGACACTGTTCTCGACGAAGGTGATCAACGACGAAGCTCAGATCCTCACCCTCATCGACACAGCCCGCGAACGGGCCGCCGAAGTGAGGTGGGCGGTGGACATCTCCGGCCGTGCCTCGACATTGCTGCTGGCCCTGCTGATCGCTCACGGTCAGCAGGTGGTCTACGTGCCCGGTCGCACCGTCAACCGGATGACCGCCGCCTACAAGGGCGAGGGCAAGACCGACGCCAAGGACGCCCGCGTCATCGCCGACCAGGCTCGCATGCGACGGGACTTCGCCCCGCTGGACACACCGCCGGAGCTGGTCTCCACGCTGCGGGTGCTGACGAACTACCGGGCCGACCTCATCGCCGACCGGGTGAGGCTGATCAACCGGCTCCGTGACCTGCTGGTGGGAATCTGCCCCGCGCTGGAGCGGGCCTTCGACTACTCCGCGGCCAAGGGCCCGCTCGTGATGCTGACCGAGTACCAGACCCCGGCCGCCCTGCGCCGGATCGGGGTGAAGCGGCTGACGACCTGGCTGGAACGCCGCAAGGTCCGCGGCGCCGCCGACGTCGCGGCCAAGGCCGTCGAAGCGGCCCAGTCCCAGCAGATCGCGCTGGCCGGCGAGAAGCGGGCGGCGAAGCTGGTCTGCGACCTCGCCCACCAGCTCCTGGCCCTGGACGAGCGGATCAAGGACAACGACCGGGAGATCCGCGAGACCTTCCGCCTCGACGAGCGGGTCGAGATCATCGAATCGCTGCCCGGCATGGGACCGATCCTGGGTGCCGAGTTCGTCGCCATCGTCGGTGACCTGTCCGGCTACCGTGACGCCAACCGTCTGGCCTCGCACGCCGGCCTGGCCCCGGTGCCCCGCGACTCCGGCCGACGCACCGGCAACTACCACCGGCCCAAACGCTACAACCGGCGCCTGCGCTGGCTGTTCTACATGTCCGCGCAGTCCGCGATGATGCGGCCAGGCCCGTCCCGGGACTACTACCTCAAGAAACGTGCCGAGGGCCTGATCCACACCCAGGCGTTGCTCGCACTCGCCCGCCGCCGGGTCGACGTCCTGTGGGCGATGCTGCGTGACAGGAGGCTGTTCACCTCCGCCCCGCCGGTCACGCAGGCGGCTTGACACGATCATTGAGATTCTCCTTCGACGGTTTCGTGGACGGGCAGGGTGGCATGTACGGCCCAGATCTTGCCGTCGGGCGAGTCCTCGGGGCCGGCTTCGAACGTGCCGTCCAGCAGGGCGGCGCGCTCGCGCATGCCGATGAGCCCGGCGCCGGAGCCGGGGGCGCCCGGCTGGTCCCGGTCGCCGTACGGGCTGGTCACCGAGACGGTCAGCGCACCGTCCTGCCGGGCGAGGGCGACGGTGACCCGGCCGGGGCCGGCGTGCTTGAGGGCGTTGGTGAGGGACTCCTGCACGATGCGGTAGGCGGCGAGTTCTACGGGCGCGGGGACCGTTCCGTGGGCGGCGTCGAGGGTGATGTCGAGGCCGTTGGTGCGGGCGTTCTCGACCAGGGCGCCGAGTCCGTCGAGGGTGGGAGCCGCGACCGGCTCGGTGTCGCCGCTGGAGTCGCGGAGGATCCCGATGAGCCGCCGCATCTCCGCGAGCCCCTCCACGCTGTTCTCGCGGATGACGGTCAGCGCCTCCTGGGAGGTCTTCGGGTCCTGGAGGGAGAGCGCGGCGGTGGAGTGGATGGCGATCGCCGACAGGTGGTTGGCGACCATGTCGTGCAGTTCGCGGGCCATCCGGGCGCGTTCGGCGGTGACCGCCTGAGTGCGGTCCATCTCGGCGAGCAGCGCGGTCTGCTCGGCGCGCAGCCGGGCCGCCTCGGCGGCGTCGCGGTGGTTGCGGACGATCAGGCCGGTGGCGGCGGGCGCGAAGGCCACCGCGCCGATGACCACGCCGAGCAGCAGCGCCTCGGGCTCGCGCCACACCGCGAACGGCACCACGGTGCCGGCCACCGACAGCAGCCCGGTGATCCTGGGGATGCGGTGGGCCGAGGCGGGCGGGCCGTACAGGACGGCCGCGTACATGAGGTCGGTGTACATCAGGACCGTGACCAGGTTGCCCTGGGTGACGGTGTCCAGGGCGAGCGCGGCCGTGCCGATCAGCAGGGCGGTGCGCGGGGCGGTCCGGCGCAGCGGCTCGCAGCCGGCCATGACGAGCAGCGGCAGCAGGACCGGCCAGCGGCCCGGCAGCAGCACGTACGCCTCGGTGTGCGGACGGGTGGCCAGGCCGAGGCCCCACAGCAGCAGCCCGCCGAGCAGACTGCCCAGCGCGACGTACACGTCGAAGCGGTGGGGGCGGGTCGGTCGTACGGCCATGCCACCATCCAACACGGCCGCCGCGCCCTGTGCGTGGACCCCGCGAAGGGTCCCGTGCTGCACCTTTCGATGTACCGAGGGTTCGTCAGTCGCGACGACGATTCCGGCCGCGCCGACCGGGAGCCTTGAGGGGTGACCGAGAGGAGCGAACCGTGATCGTCGCCTTGATCGCCGCCTGTGAGATCGGCTTCTGGGTGCTGCTGGCGGCCGGACTGGCCTTCCGCTACCTGCTGCGCATGCCGCGTACGGGGCTGGCGCTGCTGCTGTGCGAGCCGCTGCTGGAGGTCGTCCTGCTGGTCGCCACCGCGCTGGACCTGAAGAACGGCGCCGAGCCGAACTGGACGCACGGGCTGGCCGCGCTGTACATCGGCTACACCGTCGGGCACGGCCACCGCACGGTGAAGTGGCTGGACGGCCACGCGGCCCACCGCTTCGGCGGCGCCCCGCCCCCGGCCAAGCCCCCGCGCTACGGCATGGCCCGGGCCCGGCACGAGGGCAAGGTCTGGATGGGCACGCTGGTGGGCGCGGCCGTGGCGACCGTGCTGCTCCAGCTCGCCATCTGGTACGTCGACGACCCGAGCCGCGTCACCTCCCTGGAGAGCTGGCGCTACGCGGCCTGGCGCGCGGCCGGGATCCACGGCCTGGTCGCCCTGAGCTACTGGATCTGGCCGCGGAAGGCTCCCGCGGGGGAGTCCGAGGTGACGCCGGAGAAGGAGAGGGTGCGGCGATGAGCAAGGCGCGCGGAAACCTGGTGGAAGGTGCCGTCACCTTCGTGATCGGCCTGGGGGTGTGGCTGTTCACCGGCGACGTGGAGATCCCGGTCTTCACCCTCACGAAGGTCGGCGTCGTGATGATGTGCGTCGGCGGCGCGCTGGTCGCCGCCGGGCTGTGGCAGGGGGCGCGGCGCAGGACCTGAGGGTCAGCGTTCCCCGCCCGGGACCCACAGCACGTCCCCGACCTCCTTGTTCGCCGTCCTCGCGAGGATGAACAGGAGGTCGGAGAGGCGGTTGAGGTAGGTCGCCGTCAGGGGGTTCATCACCTCGCCGTGCACCTCCAGGGCCGCCCAGGTCGAGCGCTCCGCCCGGCGCACGACCGTGCAGGCCTGGTGGAGCAGGGCCGCGCCCGGGGTGCCGCCGGGGAGGATGAAGGAGCGGAGCTTCTCCAGCTGTTCGTTGAAGCGGTCGCAGTCCGCCTCCAGCTTGTCGATGTAGAACTGCTCGACCCGCAGCGGCGGGAACTCCGGGTTCTCCACCACCGGCGTCGACAGGTCCGCACCCACGTCGAACAGGTCGTTCTGCACGCGGGTGAGGACCTTGACGACCTCCTCGTCCAGGCTGCCCAGCGCGATCGCCGTGCCGATCACCGCGTTCGCCTCGTTGGCGTCGGCGTACGCGGCGATCCGCAGGTCGGTCTTGGCGACCCGGCTCATGTCACCGAGGGCGGTGGTGCCCTGGTCGCCGGTCCTGGTGTAGATGCGCGTCAGATTGACCATGTGGCCAGCGTAGTTACGCTCCGGCGGTTCGGAACACGCGTGTGCCCACTGTCACGGACAGGGCCGTGAAGCCGACGGCCACCAGGACGCCGTACAGCATGTGTGCCGTGGCGTAGGAGCCGACGTAGGCGTCCCGGACGGCGTCGACCAGATAGCGGAACGGCGTGAGGTGGGAGAGGACGTCCAGCCAGGCCGGTCCCAGGGTCATCGGCAGCATCAGGCCCGACAGGAGCATGGCCGGCATGGTCAGCGCGTTGATCGCCGGGCCGAAGCTCTGTGGGGTGCTGAGTTTCATGGCCAGCGCGTACGACAGTGCGGCCAGCGAGAGCGAGAGCAGGGCGACGAAGGTGAACCCGATCAGCACGCCGGGCAGCGGGGCCCGCAGGCCCATCGCCACCGCCGCCAGCACCAGCAGCACGGCCTGGAAGACGAACACCGTGGCGTCCCGCAGTACCCGGCCGAGCAGCAGGGCCAGTCGGCTGACGGGGGTGACGCGCATGCGCTCGACCACCCCCTGGCCCTTCTCGAGGATGATCGCGAAGCCCGCGAACGACGCCCCGAACAGGCTGAGTTGCAGCAGCAGGCCGGGGACGAGAACCTGCCAGGAGCTGCCGCGCTCGCCGAGCGGCAGGTCGGTGAGCAGCGGGCCGAAGAACAGCAGGTACAGCAGCGGCATCAGCACGCCGAAGAGCAGCGCGAAGCGCGAGCGGAGGGACTGGCGCATATAGCGGCCGTAGATGAGGGCGGTGTCGTGCAGCAGCATCCAAGGAGTCCTATACGGCTACGGGGGCGGCGTCGGCCGGCGCGGCGCTGCGGCCGGTGATGGCGAGGAAGGTGTCCTGGAGCGAGGCGTCGAGCGAGCCGCCGTACCGGAGCTTCAGCGCGCTCGGCGTGCCCTCGGCGACGACCACGCCCTGGTCGACGACGACCAGGCGGTCGGAGAGGGCGTCGGCCTCGTCGAGGTAGTGCGTGGTCAGGAAGACGGTCGTGCCGTGCTCGTCGCGCAGCCGGCGCACCAGGTCCCACAGGTCGGCCCGGCTGCCTGGGTCGAGACCCGTCGTCGGCTCGTCGAGGAACAGCACCTTCGGGCGGTGGGTGAGCGCCATCGCGATGTCCAGGCGGCGCCGCTGTCCGCCGGAGAGGGCGACGCATTTGCGGTCGAGCAGCTCGGTCAGGCCCAGGTCGCGGGCCAGCTCCTCGGCGCGCTCGGCGGCCCGCGCCTTGGTCAGCCGGTACAGACGCCCCTGGGTGACCAGCTCCTCCCGCACGCTGATCTGCGGGTCGACCCCGCCGGACTGCGCCACGTAGCCGCAGGCCCGCCGCACCCCGCCCGGGTCGGTCGCCAGGTCGCAGCCCGCCACGGTGGCGGTGCCGCCGGTCGGTTCCAGCAGGGTCGTCAGCATCCGCAGGGTGGTCGTCTTGCCGGCCCCGTTCGGGCCGAGGAAGCCGAGGATCTCGCCCTCGCGGACGGTCAGGTCGATGCCGCGCACGGCGTCCACGGGGCCGTGCTTGGTCCGGAAGGTACGGGCCAGTCCGGCCGTACTGATGATTGCCATGCCCCCAGAAAAACAGAGGCTCTTAAACTTTGCAATGACACCAAGTTTTGGGAATCACCAGGGAAGCTAGGATTCGGGCATGGCAGAGGGGCTCAGGGAGCGGAAGAAGCGCGAGACCAGGCAGCGCATCTCGGACATCGCCACCGGGCTGTTCCTGGAGCGCGGGTTCGTCACCGTGACCATCGCGGATGTGGCGGAGGCGGCCGACGTCTCCGTGAACACCGTCTACAACTACTTCCCGGCCAAGGAGGACCTCTTCTTCGACCGCTCCCAGGGGGTCGTCGACCGGCTCTCCCGCTGGGTGCGCGGCCGGGACGCGGGGGAGTCGGCCGCCCGGGCGGTGCTGCGCGAGCTGCGCGCCGAGATCGAGGCCGTCTCGCCCCGGATGGGCCTCGTCGAGGGCTACGACCGTTTCATGCGCTGCATCGAGGAGGCGCCGCCGCTGCGCTCCCGGCTGTGGAGCATCCAGCAGGAGGTCCAGGACAACCTGGAGGCGACCCTCCGCGAGGAGACGGGTGCCGGGGACGCCGACCCGCTGCCCGGGCTGATCGCCGGTCAGATCTGCTGGGTCCACGGCACCGTCTTCGGCGCGATCGGCCGCGAGATGGTCAAGGGGCGCAACCCGGACGAAGTGTCACGGGAGATGCTCGTCCTCCTCGACGACATCGAGGAGCTGTTGAGCGAGAAGGTGCTCAACTACGCCGTCCGTGGCGCGGGATGACCCCTGCCGGTGTGACGTCCGTCATGTGAGACGTGACGCGCATTACTTACTGGTCACACAGGCCCTCACGAGCGCTAGTGTCCGCCGGAGAGGCAGACATAAGCAGCGCGTCAGGGGAGTCGCACAGTGGCACGGAAGCTCGCCGTCATCGGAGCCGGCCTGATGGGATCCGGCATCGCCCAGGTCTGCGCACAGGCAGGCTGGGACGTGGTCCTGCGCGACGTCACCGACGAGGCGCTGAGGCGGGGCACCGACGGCATCAAGGCCTCGTACGACAAGTTCGTCGCCAAGGGCAAGCTGGAGGCGCACGACGCCGACGCCGCCCTCGCCCGCATCACCGCGACCACCGACCTGGACGCCGCGGCCGACGCGGACGTCGTCGTCGAGGCCGTGTTCGAGAAGCTCGAGGTCAAGCACGAGATCTTCCGTGCCCTCGACAAGCTCGTGAAGGACGATGCCATCCTCGCCTCCAACACCTCCGCCATCCCGATCACCAAGATCGCGGCCGCGACGGAGCGCCCCGAGCGGGTCGTCGGCACGCACTTCTTCTCGCCGGTGCCGATGATGCAGCTGTGCGAACTGGTCCGCGGCTACAAGACCAGCGACGAAACCCTCGCCAAGGCCCGGGAGTTCGCCGAGTCGGTCGGCAAGACCTGCATCGTCGTCAACCGCGACGTCGCCGGCTTCGTGACGACCCGTCTCATCTGCGCCCTGGTCGTCGAGGCCGCGAAACTGCAGGAGTCGGGCGTGGCGAGCGCCGAGGACATCGACCTGGCCTGCAAGCTGGGCTTCGGTCACGCCATGGGCCCGCTGGCGACGGCGGACCTGACGGGCGTCGACATCCTGCTGCACGCCACGAGCAACATCTACACCGAGTCCCAGGACGAGAAGTTCGCGCCGCCCGAGTCGATGCGCCGGATGGTTGACGCCGGTGACATCGGACGCAAGAGCGGGCAGGGCTTCTACAAGCACTGAAACCGCACATGCCCCGGGGCCATCACACCCCGGGGTGAATTCGGTATCGGTTCGCTTACAAGAAGCAACCTCTGCCCCCCTCACGCAGTCAGAGGTTGCATCACCGGCATCAGAACGCGGAGCACGAGACGCACGCACGGGGAGCGCATATGCACATCAGGGGCGACCACGCCGAGCTGGTCGTCGGGGGCCGCCTCGACGTCCGCAGCGCGGCGGACGCCCGTACGGTCCTGCACTCGGCCGTCGACGACGGAGTCGGCGACCTGGTGCTGGACCTGTCCGAACTGGACTCCTGGGACGCCACCGGACTCGGTGTGATCATGGGGGCTCACCGGCGGGCCGGCCGCTGCGGCCGGCGCCTGGTCCTGCGCGGCGTGCCGCCGCAGATGCAGCGCCTGCTGGTGGCCACCCGCCTGCACCGGATCCTGGCGATCGAGGGGGGCATCGGGGTGGAGACATTGCCTCGCGTGTGACGACCTGTGCGGGTGTGAACCGGGAGACCGGGGAGACCCGGACGGACGTTGCCGAATCGTGCGACGCGCACAATCCTCACGAGACCGTGACGTCTCGGACGGCGCGGTACCCCGGACTGTCGTAGATACTGTGCGAAGGTTTAGGGTTCGGCTGCCCGCTGCCTTGAAACCCTATCTGCGGGCCCGGACCAGAAGCGACAGCGCGGTGTGCAGCAAGGCCGGGAGGGCTTTTCCGAGCACACACACGCTTTTGGGGGGCTTTGACCTATGGACCCGAACACCCGGGGACCCGAGGAGTACGGCCACGACGGCGACGGTCAGTCGCCGCGCCAGCGCCCGCCCAGGGAATCCCTCACACCTGACTTCAGCCAGCACGCGCCCGCGCTCGCCCGCACCGTGCAGCTGGTCTCCGGCGACTTCCTGCTGACCGTCAACCCCGTCGACGGCAGCGAGATAG
>NZ_NGFN01000331.1 GCF_002148965.1 Streptomyces swartbergensis
CACACCCACCGACCCGGTAACCCCGATCCTGGAGTTCCGCAATGTGCGCTTCCGCTACCGCAAGCGGCCGGTGCTGCGCGGGGTGTCGTTCACCGTGCCCCCGCACTCGCTCGTCGCCCTGGTCGGCAAGTCCGGGGCGGGCAAATCCACCCTGTTCGCCCTGGCCGAACGCTTCTACGACCCCCAAGCCGGCACGATCCTGCTACACGGCCGCAACACCACCGAACTCAGCCGCGACCACTGCCGCGCCCAACTGGCCCTAGTGGAACAAGACGCCCCCATCCTGCACGGCACCGTGCGCGACAACCTCACCTACGCCGCCCCCGACGCCACCGCACACGACATCGACCGGGTCGTGGGACTGGTCCAGCTCACCGACCTGATCGACCGCCTCCCGGGCGGGCTCGACAGCGACGTCGGCGACCGCGGCACAAGGCTGTCCGGCGGCGAACGCCAACGCATCGCGCTGGCCCGCGCCCTGCTCACCCGCCCCTCCCTGCTGCTGCTGGACGAGCCCACCGCCCAACTCGACGCGATCAACGAAGCCGCCCTCACCGAAACTCTGGACAGCATCACGGCCCAGTGCAGCGTGCTGGTGATCGCCCACCGGCTGACCACCATCAAAAACGCCGACCGAGTCGTCCTGCTGGATGCCGGCCGGGTCACCGCCCAAGGCACCCCAGCCGACCTGCTCAAAACCAGCCGACTGTACCGGCGCCTCGCCAGCCTGCAACTGACTCCCCCGACACCGCAGCAGTCATCACCCTTGTGACATCGAAATCATGCGCGAAGGTTCAGGACAGGCACTGACCTTGTTCTTTAACCTCCGTCCCTACTCTGACGCTCCCCCTTAATGGGGTGATCATGACGAGCTGATCCGACACACTGGTTCGATGCGGCACGATGATGAACAGCCTTTGTCCGGTGGCAACGTCAGTGATGGTGTCGTTCGCGTCGGGGACACCGTTCGCCGTCCGGCCGGACCATGGACTCCCGCTGTGCATGCCCTGCTTGCCCACCTGCACGAGGTGGGATTCGGCGCGGCGCCTCGTCCGCTCGGCATTGACGATCAGGGGCGTGAGGTCCTGACCTTCATGCCAGGAGATGTGGTCTGGCCCGACCGGTTCTCGCTGATGGAACCCGCTCGACAACTGGCTCGCGTGGCACGGCTGATCCGGGACTTCCACGACGCCGTGCAGGACTTCACGGCGCCCTCCGATGCGCGGTGGCAGGCGCTGATCCCCGCTGAGGGCAGTGACATCATCGCCCATAACGACCTGGCCCCCTGGAACCTCGTGGTCGCAGACGAGGTGCGGTGGGCCTTCATCGACTGGGACGCTGCAGGTCCCGGCTCGCGCATGTGGGATGTCGCATACGCCATTCACGGGTTCATCCCGCTGTCCGCGCATCCGGACTGGCAGAGCCCGGACGCGGCGGACCGACTGCGAGTCTTCGCCGACGCCTACGGTCTGGCTGAGTCCGAGCGTCGTCGGTTGGTCCCTGTGCTGGGGCGCCGTACGCGTTCCATGCACGACTTCCTGCGCGACCAGGCAGCCCAGGGAGCCCAGCCCTGGGCAAGGCTGTGGGCTGAAGGCCATGGCGACGCTTGGCGAAACGACGCCGAATACATCGAGCAACGCGAAGACCAGTGGATGCAGGCTCTGCTCGCTGGCTGATGCATCAGTGCCCGTGCCTGGCTCCTGGCATCGAACGACATCTCGAACTGGATCACTCATCTGGGCATTCGCCGGACATTGAAGCGGCCTTCGCCTGATCATGTGCTCCGACCAAGGTGCACCGATCAAGACGAAGGCCGTGAGGGTGAGTCTGCTGCCTGCCACCGGTCCCGGGGAGGCGTTCGCGCAAGCGTCACGCTTCCGGGAGAACCTATCCGACTGCCTGACCGCGCGCGGGGACGAACTGTTCGACCTCGTGGACGCGTTGTTGTGCGCGGACGGTCCGGTGACCTCGCCGGTGGACCTGACGCTGGTGGCCGAGCACCGGCGCGGGCACGGCGCTATGTATGAGGCGTTGAACTGCGGGAGTGTGGACGTGCCCCGGCTGCGGCAGGTGCTGGCCGGTCTGCCGATGCCGCGGGCTGCCGACGGCCGCCTGGTCCTGGCGGTCGACGTCAGCAACTGGCTCCGCCCCGACGCGCCGACCAGCGCGGACCGCCTGTTCTGCCACGTCTACGGCCGCAGCGGACGCTCCTCGGACCAGTTCATCCCCGGCTGGCCGTACTCCTTCGTCGCCGCCCTCGAATCGGGCCGCACATCCTGGTGCCAGCTCCTGGACGCCGTGCGTCTCGGACCCGAGGACGACGTCGCCGAGGTCACTGCCGCCCAGCTCCGCCGGGTGGTCGAGGACCTGATCGAGATGGGCCGCTGGCACTTGGGCGACCGCGACATCCTCATCGTCTTCGACGCCGGCTACGACGCCCCGCGCATGGCCCACCTCCTGACCGGCCTCCCGGTCGAGGTACTGGGACGGATACGCTCCGACCGCTGGGGTGCGCAGCTTCGGACGGGTCCACCCGAGGGTCTGTTTCATCAGCCTGAAGAGGTGCTCGATGTCGAACCTCCTCAGGAACGCCTGCCAGCGCACGTCGGCGTCCTCGCTGTTCAGGCCGGTGGCGGACGACCAGAGCCAGAGCGGGAGCGGGTCGCCTCCGCCGGGCAGGCGGTCGACCTGGAGGCGGATCAGCGTGCCTTCGATGATGGGGAGTTCGCCGGTGTGGTCGATCCATGCGGAGCGGGTGGTCAGGCGGGGGTGGATGCGGTCCCAGGCCATCGCGCGGGCGGTGCCGTACCGGTCGGTGACCTGCACGGTTGCCGCGTCCGGCTCGCCCCAGGTCTCCGGCTTGGCGAAGCGGAACTCCTTGCCGTGCTTCGGCGGTCGCCCGCCCTGGGGATAGGCCCTCCTTGAGCGAGGGCGTCGGCCGTCGCATGAGGCCCGAGCAGCGCAAAAACCCAGACCTGACATGCCGTCAATGGCACCCACCCACCGACACCAACCCGGCACATCGCACGGAAGGCCCCATCCTCGCTCGGTCCTCTATCGATCCCGCAGAGCTGATTTGTGCCCGAAAGGTTGAATTTTTACCATTTGCGGCCTGCGGCGGGTTGCGGTCCACTGGAAGTGGAATCAGACACTCCTTTTCGCGTGAGGAGATGGCGGCATGACATCGACCGAGCGGGAGCTGCAGGACCGGACCACGGTTCGGGACGACATCGAAGCAGCCCTCAACCCGGATGAAGCCGAGGGCTTCTACCGTGACCCCCGTGAATGCCAGGGCCTCGGAGTGCTGGCCCCAGACCTCCTGCTGATATCACCTCCGACATCACGGCCGAAGAAGGGTTGAAGGACAACTCGATGGAGCAGTCCGGCACCTCGAGCCCTTTTGACGGGCGCGGTACGGGAGCTCGCTACCCAGGTGGTCTCTGTTCTCACGAGTGGGGACCACTCGAATGTCCGCCGGTACGGCGGTCACCATCGGGGACGACGACATCGGTCTGGCCGCCGTGCGCGTCGTGGGAGCTGACGTCCTGCTGCCGAGCGTCCTTTACCGTAGCCCTCCCTCCCCTGTCGACGTGGCGGTGTTCGAGAAGGCGGTGCTGGCGTACCCTCCCGGGCCCGGTGCCTCGGCCACGTCGCGCTGGAGCCACTGGGCCATGACCAGCATCCTGCGCGACCTGGGCGCTTCAATCGCCGTGTGCTCCGCCGACGCGGCCGAGCCCGATGACGCCATGTGGCTGAACCACCTCCCGTGGCAGTCCCTGACGCACCAACTGGCGCTCCTGGCCCCGCTCGCGGTGCCCACGGCCGACAGCTCGGTTGCCTGGGTGGCCGGGGCTCGCGCCGTCGACGTCGCCCGTGGTTTCGTACGCGCCGTACGACGCCGCGACTGGCTCCAGGCGGCAGAGGCCGGCCGCTGGCTAGCCGTGCACGACGACGTACCTGACACACTGGGCCTGGACGCCGGGCTGGAATTCGTGGCGCACATGGGCTGCGACGACCCGCGCGTGACGCTCCACCTGCACGCTGCGCGCCTCCTGCGGGCCGGAGCCGTGCTGTGACGGCTCAGACCGCGATGAGGGCGAGAGCCGTGCGTGGGGTGGCCGAGTCCGCCATGGGCTGGTTGTCCGCGAACCGTGCTGGTTTCGCCCTCGGTGACGACGCGCTGGAACCGGACACCGAAGTCAAGAGTTCCTGGAAGCCGCTGGGCGAACTGGCCCAAATCTGCGTCTGCGTCCGCCGCCACAGCCGTCCCGGGAGCATCCTGTACGACACCGCATCCGACCTGCTGGACCACGCCTGGCGCGAGACCTGCCGCGGGGAACTCTTCCTCGACCTGCAACGTCTCGAACCCAGTGCGACGTACCCCTTGGAGTTGTACGCCGCGTTCGCCTCCGGCGGCCTGCGCCACCGCGCGTACGAGGACTTCGTCGCCGCTGTCGTTCGCACGCGCAGCTGGCGGACGACGGAACTGCTGCCGAACCGGCTGCTCAGCATCCTCAACTCAGAGCGCCGCTCCGGGCTCACCCCCCACGCGGCGGTCTCCGCCGTACTGCGGCGCACCTGGCTGGGCGGCCTCCCCGAGCCGTGGCTGTTCGAGCGAACCGCCGGATACACGCTCACGCATGTCATGTTTCACCTCACGGACTGGGGCCACGACGTACAGACCGTTCCGTCCGACATCGCGGCCTACCTGGATACCTGGCTCCCGCCCTGGCTCGACAACTGCGTGGAGATGCAGAACTGGGACCTGTGCTGCGAGCTGCTCGCCGTCGCGGCCAGCCTGCCCCAGCCCCTCGCACTGGAGCTGACCGGGGACGCTTGGGCGGCGGTCGCGCAGGCGCAGGACGACATGGGCGCCCTGACGGTGATGGGACGCGGCCCGCGCGGTGAGGAGGTCCCGCGGGTCTTCGCCAACTGCTACCACTCCACACTCGTGGCTGCGTTCGCCGCCACCCTGACCGCCGCCCGCCGCTCCGGCGACCGGGACACCGACGACACCCGCCGAGGAGTGCCGGCATGACATCCGCCAGTACCCGCCTCATCCATACCGTCGGCGTGGGTGCCGTCCAGTGGTTGTACGCGCACCGCGACGGGTTCCGGCTGGAACCGGACATCGACCCGGAGATCGGCTTCCTGGAGCGTTTCAAGCCGGTCGGTGAATGGCCGTCATGTGCAAGGTCCTGGCCCGTGAAGGAGTGGCCGGCTCCCGCCAGGCCGACCTCGCCCGCAAACTGCTCGACCACGCCTGGCACGAGGTCCTGGACGGCGGCCGGGCGCTGGTACGCGGTCAGCACATCGAACCGCGCCCCCCGTTCCCTTCGAGGTGTACGTCCCGTTCCGGGAGCTCGGCTACAGCCAGCCGGAGCTGGAGCGGGCGATCCACATCAACCAGCGGCTCACCGGCTGGGCGGCCATTGAGGTGCAGCCCGTCCGGCGCCTGGGACTGAGAGGTCGTTTTCGCCTGATGTTTCATCCCGGAATCTGATAGTTGGTCTGTGATGTCGGGATGAAACATCAGGCGAAAACGACCTCTGAACGGACCCAGAGCGTTTGCGCGCTCCTGTGGAGACATGCGGGGCCAGGGGCCATCGTCGAAGGCCCCGCGCGTCGCGCATACTGCTCGGTCGATATCGGCAGGCGTCGATGAGGGAGCGGTACCGAGCCGCTCCTCCGTGACCGGAGAGATGACCTCGATCACGTCCTCCGACGCAGGCGCGATCATGTCCCCGCCAATGAACAGCCGGTCCTGCATTGTGCGGCTGGTCACGGCCGCTCCTTTCGCCGTGCTGCCGCCGGTGACCGACGCCGAGCCGTCACCGCGTGATATCTGCCAACAGCCGACCACGACGGAGCCTCGGCCACGTGCGGGCTTCCACCAGACGGAGGACCGATGCCGTGGCGCCCCGCGAGCGCAGCAACGCGCCCACGCCTGGGTCGAAGCCGACGGCCAACCGATCGGAGATCCTCACCCGGCCGGCTACTACACGCCCACCATGACCGTAGGCCCACCGAACCCGTGAGGTGCCTAACGGGCGCTTGCGCGGCGGGGAGTCACCTGCGTGGCGGTCCACGCCGGACCAGCAGGCCAGCACGCCATGAGTGGCCCCCTCTCGTGGCGCCGGAGAAGGACGAGAGTGGCCAGCTGTCGATCTACGAACGCCAGCGGGCGCTGGCCCGCTGCCTCGGCCGCTGCGAGCAGATGAGCAACATCGTCCAGGTGTCGCCAACCTGCTCTCCCATCAGCAGACCGCGGACCTGATCCCGACACGGCACATGTGACCACCGAGCCACGCCGGCGTCCTCGACGCCTCACCACCAACCATGCAACGAGCTCGAGCCACTTCTTGGACGCCCTACGGCCCAAGTTGCCCTGCGAGCGCACGGTGATCGAAAAACTGGGCGTCGGCCGGACGGCGCTGCAGATGATGTCGAAGCAGCGTGCAGTTCTCCGTAAGTCGACGTGCGGAGCTGCGCCCCAGACGCGAGGTCATGTCGCTCTACTGCGGCTGGTGTCCTGGTACCGAACCGGGTACCGGGACAGCAGCGGGCGGTGTGACCATGGCCTGGACCAAGGAGGTCAACACCTGCGCACGCTGTTCCGGCGTCAGCCTCGCCTCCGCGACCAGGCGCTCCGCGGCAAGGTACCGCGAGAACTCAAGGGGTTGATCAAAGTAAGCGCGGAGGTGGGCAGCCGCTGTCTCCTGGGACTTCACAAAGGTGCGGCTGACGAACCCGGCCAGTGCCGCTGATATGGCGCCGAGGCCGCCGGCGACGACACTTCCTGCTGTTGTGCTCGCCTCAAGGGCCATCAGCACGAAGACGACGAGCAGCACGAACCCCCAGGTCATCGCAAGCTGCGCGTTACGAAACGACTTTTGAGCCTGGCTGGTGGCAATGTCCTGATAAAGATCAAGCCGCCTGTGTGTCACGGCCCACAACTCAGGCAGAGTAAGCCGAGCAACCCCCGCTGTGCTCTCCGGACGCTGCGGCAAAGGCTCTTCACTGTCTGCCTGCTCTACTTCCACCGGCCGTACTTGTGTGTGGGCTCCCAGCTGGCTCTGGGCGACTCGAAGCGCTGCTTCCAGAGCGCGCTCAGCAGCCCGGACTTGCTCCCGACTTCGCGTAATGGCGTGCGTCTCGCGGCCCGCCACTCGGTTGACCGCTCCGGCAGACACCAGAATGATCGCTAAGAAGACAACGACAAGGTAATCTGACAGGTCGAAACGCGGGTTGACCAGCTGGGCAACAAGCGGAACTGCGGCCCCGACAGCCACGGCTGCCAACGCCAGCAACCACGCTGGGATCGTACGCCGCCCACGGCGCTCGAAGGGCTCGTTTCCTGTCATAAGGAAAAGCTTGATGATCCGGCGATCATTCTGCCACCCGTGCCAGACAAACAACCGTGCCCAGGCACATGGCTGACCTCCCTCCATTCGACACGTCCGACGCCCGCCCGCGTCCGGGCCACGCCCGCATATGCGGGGCACCGTGGTCCTACCAGAGCGGCGACGCGGGCTGCCAGGCGCGCACAACGCTTCTAACTGTGCTGAGCATCCTCCAGCACCCGTGCCCAGTTCTCCTCGAAGGCCGGTACCCACGTGCTGGCGCGGTTGCATTCGCGGAGTTTTGCGAGCAGCGGCCGGATCTCGCTTGGCCCGGGTGATGTTGGATCGGTCCAGCGCCGCCTGCCGTGCCAACTGCTCTTCACTGTCTCCCAGCTGCTCATCCGACCTGCAGCAATCTCGGGGAGGACGCCGCGGGCGACATCACCGCAACAGCGGTGTTGCGCAGTTACGGGCATCAATATTCTCCTGCTCCACTCAGAAGGGAGAAGGTGGCATGGACACGTCGGGACGGACCAGGAGAGAGGAACCGCCGGCGCTGCGGCGAACGGCTGAGGCCGGCGGCACAGGCCGGGGCCATGTTCTGCCTCGCCGGCGTGTCTGCCCACCCCGGCACGACGTTGGACGCCTCCTGGCCACCGGCAAGGCCTACGCCCGCCCGACCCATCACAGGGGCGCCAGGACGCGTCACACGGCCCCGCCGGAGCACAGCCAGGCAGAGCTGCCGTGAGATCTACCTCAGCGAACTGCCCGCCGAAACCGACCTGCGCGACTCCCAGCAACGGGCTGGCGGTGGTGAACGCCGGCCAATGACCGAGTTGGTAAGCCGCCGCCACGCAAAGGGGTCAGGACGCTGGTGTCATCACCGCGCCCGTGTGTTGCGTGGTCGGCGCGGGGGTCAGGAGGAGATCTTCGTAGGTGTGGTGGTGGCGGGTGGTGCGGCGGTGATGAAGGAGGTGGGCGGCGCGCTGGGGTTGTCCGGCGTCGATGAGGGCACGGGCGAGGGTGTCTTTGATGATTTCGCGTTCCACGCGGACCCCGCCGATGCGTTCGGTTTCCTCACCGAGGACGGTCAGGAGATCGACGGCTTTGCCGGGGCGGCCGGCAGTGAGGTGGGCCAGGGCGTGGGCGACGGGGGCGAGGACCTCGGCGTAGTCCGGGCGGGTGTCGCTCTCGGCGCGTTCAGCGAGCGCGGTAAGGCCGTCGGTGTCGGCGCCGACCGCCAGAGCCAGGGCGAGCTGGAAGGTGTGGAACACCTCCGCCCAGCCTCCGGGTTCGGCCAGCAGCCGGTGGGCGTGCTGGAGTTCGGTGGTGCGGGCGGGGGCTTGTCCGGCCAGCAGGAGCCGCCAGTTCGTGGCCGACCGCATGCCGACATCCCCGTGGTGCAGCTCGGTGTCGGCGCGGCGCCGGGCGTCATCGAAGTCACCTGCGGCGATCGACTGCAGCGCGGCGTGCCATTGCAGATGGCGGCGCTGCAGTGCGGCCGGGTCGGCGGCCAGCCAAGCATCGATGAAGGCCCTGCCCTTAAGGCCGGCGCCGTGTTCGTGTTCGGCATGGGCCCGGGCGTGCGCCGCCGGCCCTGAACGCGCGTTGAGTTTCAAGGCGTGCTCGGCCAGCTCCCAGGCTTCGTCCGAGCGGCCTTGTTCGGCACGCGCCGCGGCCAGCCACGAGGTCCACGGCCACGACTGCGCGCCCACGCGTCGCCACTGCTTTTCGATCAGTGCCTGACCGTGCTCCCGGTAGTCCAACGGGCCGGCCAGATCAAAGGCGCCCAGCATGCTCCCGGCCACCTCATCGGCCGGCCACTGCGCGAAGTGCACCACCAGATGGTCGGCCGTGGCCTGGTAATGCCGATGGGTGAACAGGTAGATCCCGTAGACCAGGGACTGCTCGCGTGCCCCGGCCGCCTGCGCTAGCGCATAGGCGGCCACCAGCTCACGACGCAGCGTGGCATCGTCCAGGACCTCGTTGTCCGCCAAGACCGACAAGGCACGGGCCACACCACACTCCGGGCGCCTCTTCGCGAGCTCCCGCAGCCCCTCAGCCGCGCGACCGCTCATCGCCAGCCACCCGGCCACCGCCGCATCATCCACCGTCAACCCCGACACCACACCCCACCACCC
>NZ_NGFN01000332.1 GCF_002148965.1 Streptomyces swartbergensis
GGTCTGGGGAGGGGGCGGAGGGCTTGTGGGCTGCGGTGTCACCCCTCTGCCCGCAACTGCTCCTCGCTCACGCCGCGGCGCCAGTAGCCGACGAACGTCACGCGGCGGCGGTCGATGCCGCGCTCGCGCACGAAGTGCCGGCGCAGCTGCTTCACGCAGCCGGACTCGCCGGCGATCCAGACGTACGGTCGCTCGGCGGGCGGCAGTTGGGCCTCGCGGAGGGCGTCGAGGGCCATGGAGGAGCTCTCGTGGCCCTTCTCCTCCCTGACGAGCCAGGTGATCTCGGCATCCGCCGCGGTCGCCAGGTCCTGGATGTCCCCGGCGTGCGGCACCTCCAGCCAGACCCGGGCGCGGGTGCCGGCCGGCAGCGACTCGACGATGGCCGAGGCGGCGGGTACGGCGGTCTCGTCGCCCCAGACGACCACGAGGTCGGTGTCCTCGGGCGGCCGGAAGCGGATCGCCCGGTTGTCGGCGACGGCCGGGCCGAGCAGCAGGACCCGGTCTCCGGCGGCGGCCCCGGCGGCCCAGCGGGAGGCGGGACCGGCCTGGACCGAGGCGCCCGGCTCGATGCCGTGCAGGGCGAAGTCGATGTCGATCTCGTCCGGGTCGCGGCGCAGCTCTCGCAGGGTGTACGACCGCATCACGGCCCGTACGTCGTCCGGCAGTTCACGCCACCCCTGCCACCATCCGTCCCCCAGCTCCAGCGGAACGACCGGCTCGGGCTGCCCGGGGTGGGGCAGGAACAGCGACAGTGACTGGTCACGCCCGTCGGAGTGGAAGGCGTGCAGATCGGGCCCACTGAAGGTGACACGGACCAGGGACGGACCGAGCCGCCTCGTCCGCACGACCTGGAGCGAGAAGAAACGGAACGGGGCGGCTACGGCGGTGGTCATAAGGGCTCCTGAGTCATGGTCAGGGGGTGAGGCGAAGCGACTCGGGGCGGGGCTGTGTCGATCTGCGGCTCCGCCGCGTGGGCGCGCCCAGCCGCATACGGACCCGCAGCCGCAGACCACGGCAAGCCCCCGGACACCGAACGCCTAGCTGACCTTCTTCGCGGTCTCGATGGCCTTCGCCAGGTTCTCCACCAACGGCACGCACTTGTCGTACGACAGGATCGGCTCGGCCGAACGCGAGATGACCTGCCCCGCCTTGACCGCCGGCAGCTTCTTCCACGTCGCCTCGGTGATGTTCGCCGGCTGGATCGCCGAGGACCGGTCGTCCATCATGATGATGTCGGCCGCGTACTTGTCGACGTTCTCCCAGCTGAGGCTCTCGAACCAGCCGCCGCCCTCGGCCTTGGCCTTCTCCGGCGGCTCGACGAAGTTCACGCCGAGGGCCTTGAAGTACTCCAGGTCGACGGAGAGGTTGGTGCCGGAGACGTAGAAGAGCTCCTGGCTCGCGGAACCGGCCATCACCTTGGTGTCGGGGTGCGCCTTGGCGGCCTTGCGCAGCCGCTCGGAGGCCGCCTCGAACCGCTTCTTGGCGTCGGTGGCCTTCGCGGACTTCATGTCGCCGCCGAGGGACTCGGCCAGCTCCCACATGCGCTGGAGCGGGGCGGTGAGCTGACGGTCGTAGACGGAGATGCCGACGCTCGGGGCGAGCTTGGCGATCTTGTCCTTGGAGGCCTCGGGGACGTACCAGAGGGTGCCCGCGGAGTCGAACATGGTGCTGATCAGCACGTCGGGGGCGAGGGCGGCGTACTTCTCGACGTTGAACTGGTCCCAGCTGTTGCCGAGGATGGTCACCTTGCTGATGTCCATGTCGCCGGCCTGGACGTCGGGCTTGCCGTCCTGCGTCTTGGTCGGGCCGAAGACGCCCTTGACGGAGACGCCGTAGTCGTAGAGGGCGGCGGCGACGCCGGTGAAGGCGACGATGTTCGCGGGGACCTTGTCGAGCTGTACGTTCTTGCCGCGGTCGTCCTTGAAGGACCACGGGCCGGACTTGGCGGACGCCTTCGAGTCCGAGCCGCCGTCCGTCGAGTCCTCACTGCCACACGCGGTCACGAGGGCGCCGAGTCCGAGAGCGCCACCGGCGGCGAGGATGCCACGGCGGGAGAAGCGGGCGGTTCTGGCGTTCGACATCGCTGGGTCTGCTTTCGTACGTTCGGAGCCACTGCGGGCACGGCTGACAGCCAGTTGGCTGGATTTAAGCTTAGGTTAGCCTAACCTCATGCCGTGTCCAGGGGGGCCCTGGTACCTGTGCCCGAGGGAGGGGCGGGGATGCCCTCGGGGTCAGTGATCCGGATCACGAAGGGGCGTACCGAAGCTCCGGCAGGGGCTCCGCCTACGGCTTGAGACGGCGCGTCACGGCCCGGACCAGGTCGATACGGGCGACCTGAAGGGCGAACTCCTGTCCGCGTCCCGGGGCAGGCTTCGCGAACCAGGGGAGGCCGTGGCGACGCCACTTGGCGGGCGCGAGGTTCCCGGGAATCGGCGGCAGGTCCAACGACCAAGTGTTCAGCCGCAGTTGTCCCGTCCAGCGCCCGGCCGGCAGCTCGGTGACCGGCACCCGTACGACGAAGTCACCGCCGGACCGTGAGGCTGCGCGGGCGGGGAAGACGGCGGTTTCGCCCCGGCCGTCCTCCAGGTGGACGGCGAGCGCACCGTCCGGGAAGGCGGCCGGCGTGCACCGGCCGGCCAACTCCAGTTCCGTCGACGAGCCCGGGGCCCACCGCACGCTGCGCAGACTCAGGTGCGGCAGCACCTCGTGCTTGCGTTCACCGATGTCGAGCGTGAAGTTGCCGTGGGGGTTGGTGGTGTAGAGCGTGACGGCACGGGCCTGGTCACCGCTGTCCACGATGTGCGTCGCCGCCGCACCCGACACCCCGCTGTCCCGCCTGCTGCCGATCCGGACCTCGCGGGTGATGCCCTGAGCGCCGATCGCGAGGGAGATGTCCCAGAGCCCGTCGGGGAGTAGGCCACCGTCACCGGCGGTGGTGATGTCGAGGGACGCCTCGAAACCGGCCTGTTCGTAAGATACCGCCCCTCGTCCTCCTCCTTGCCGAGCCCTGGAGTCGCGGTGTGCGTGACCGGAAGCCGGTACTCCGTGCCGCTGTCCCGCTCGCGCAGGACGAGTTCGGGAACAGTGTTGGGTATTCCTCGGCCAGCCGGTCCAGTTCCTCACCCGTGCCGTCGGTCGAACCGTCGTCGACCGCGATGACCTCCACTGCGCCCCGGCCGATGCTCTGCTCGGCGACGGAGGTAATGCACCGCGTGAGATAAGGCATTGCATTGTACGCGGCAATAATCACCGAAACGGCAGGGCCGGCCATCGTGATGCTCCCCCGGAGAAACGAGGCACGCCCCGCTCTCCGGCGTGGTCAGCGCCGGTGCTCAATTTCGTACACGGGGAAAGGGGCCATGTGATCTGTGAAGATGCCATGGAGCATATGTGCCTGCTGAGTGACTTTCTCCCCGGGGAGGCCGGCAACGCACGCCGTGGTCGGCGCAGGCCGCCGACCCGGGGTCTCAGCTGATCAGCCCCAACTCCCGTGCGATCAGCATCCGCTGGACCTCGCTCGTGCCCTCGCCGATTTCGAGGATCTTGGAGTCGCGCCACATGCGGGCGACCGGGTACTCGTTCATGAAGCCGTAGCCGCCGTGGATCTGGGTGGCCTCGCGGGCGTTGTCCACGGCGATGGTGGAGGAGTAGAGCTTGGCCAGGGCCGCTTCCTTCTTGAAGGGGTCGCCGGACACCAGGCGGGCTGCCGCGTCGCGCCAGGCGAGACGGGCCGTGTGGGCCTTCATCTCCATGTCGGCGATCTTGAACTGGATGGCCTGGTTGGCGGCGATCGGCTTGCCGAAGGCGTGGCGTTCCTTGGCGTACTTGACGGATTCGTCGACGCAGCCCTGTGCCAGGCCCGTCGCCAGGGCCGCGATGGCGATGCGCCCCTCGTCGAGGATGCGGAGGAACTGGGCGTAGCCGCGGCCCTCCTCGCCCAGCAGGTTCGCCGCCGGGACCCGGACGTCCGAGAAGGACAACTCGCGGGTGTCCGAGGCGTTCCAGCCGACCTTCGAGTACGGGGCCGCGATCGTGAAGCCCGGCGTGCCGGAGGGGACGATGATCGAGGAGATGAGCGGCTTGCCGTCCGGCGTGCGGCCGGTGACCGCCGTGACCGTCACCAGGCCCGTGATGTCGGTGCCCGAGTTGGTGATGAAGCACTTCGTGCCGTTGATCACCCACTCGTTCGTCGACTCGTCCAGGCGGGCCGTCGTGCGGGTCGCGCCCGCGTCGCTGCCGCCGTCCGGCTCCGTCAGGCCGAACGCGCCCAGGAGTTCGCCGGAGCAGAGGCGGGGGAGCCATTCCTGTTTCTGGGCCTCCGTGCCGTAGCGGTAGACCGGCATCGCGCCGAGCGAGACTCCGGCTTCCAGCGTGATGGCCACCGAGGAGTCGACCCTCGCCAGTTCCTCCAGGGCCACGCCCAGGGCCAGGTAGTCGCCGCCCATGCCGCCGTACTCCTCGGGGAACGGCAGCCCGAACAGGCCCATGCGGCCCATCTCCCGGACGATCTCGTACGGGAACTCGTGCCGCTCGTAGAGGTCGCCGATCTTCGGCGCCACGACCTCGTGCGCGAACTCCTCGACCGTGCGGCGGAGTTCCTCCAACTCGGGGGAGAGGCGGTAGTCCATGGTGATCACTGCTCCTCGGTGTCCTCGTGGGACAGGGCTCGGACGGTGCGGGACGGGCTGGGTCGGCCCAGGTGGGTGGCCATCCACGCGCTGGTGGCGACGAGGCGGCCGAGGTCGATGCCGGTGTCGATGCCGAGGCCCCGCAGCATCCACACGAGGTCTTCGGTGGCCAGGTTGCCGGTCGCCGACTTCGCGTACGGGCAGCCGCCCAGGCCGCCCGCGGAGGCGTCGACCGTCGTGACGCCCTGCTGGAGGGCCGCGAGCGTGTTGGCGAGGGCCTGGCCGTACGTGTCGTGGAAGTGGACGCCGAGGGCGGACGGCGGGATTCCTGCTGCGTCGAGGGCCGCGAGGAGCGCGACCACGTGGCCCGGGGTCGCCACGCCGATCGTGTCGCCCAGGCTCAGTTCGTCGCAGCCCATGTCCAGGAGGGACGTGCAGACCCGGACAACCTGGGGGACCGGGACCTCGCCCTCCCAGGGGTCGCCGAAGCACATGGAGAGGTAGCCGCGGACGTGGACGTCCTCGGCCTTCGCCCGGCTCACCACCGGTTCGAACATCGCCAGTGCCTCGTCCACCGTGCGGTTGAGGTTGGCCTTGGCGAAGGACTCCGTGGCGCTGGCGAAGACCGCCACCCGCCGGGCGCCCAGGGCCAGGGCGCGGTCCAGGCCGCGTTCGTTCGGGACGAGGACGGGCAGCGCGACGGGCAGGTCGGAGACCATCGGGAACAGCTGTTCCGCGTCCGCCAGCTGGGGGACCCACTTGGGGTGGACGAAGCTCGTCGCCTCGATCGTCGTCAGGCCCGCTTCGGCCAGGCGGCGGACGAACTCCGCCTTGATCGGCGTGGGGACCGTCGCCTTCTCGTTCTGCAGGCCGTCACGCGCGCCCACCTCGTGGATGCGGACGCGGGTGGGGAGGTCCCGGGCCGGGACCACCATCGGGAGACCGTCGACTGTCATTCCTCCGCCTCCTCGTGGGGTGCGATGACCGCCAGCACTTGGTCCATGGCGACCGTCGAGCCCGGGGTCACGTCCAGTTCGGTGACCTTGCCGGCGTGCGGGGCGGAGATGACGTGCTCCATCTTCATCGCCTCCACCACCAGCAGGCTCTGGCCTGCCGTCACCTCGTCGCCGACGGCGACCTTCACCACCGTCACCGTGCCCGGCATGGGCGCGGTCAGCGAGTCGGCGCCCGCGTGGGCCGCGCGGCTCAGGGACGCGGCCACCGGGTCGTGGTCGCGCACGTGCCAGGCGTCGCCGTCGCGGCCGAGCCAGTCGGCGGCGCGGTGGAAGGTGTGGCGGACGCCGTCCAGCGTGACGGAGACCCGGTCGCCGGTGACCGTGGCGGTGCCGCGCGGGGTGTACTCCAGTGGGTCCTGCACCCGCAGGTGGAAGGCGGGCGGCTTCCGGGCCCCGCCGATCCGCCAGCCGCTCGGGACCGAGAAGGGGTCGGTCCAGCCGCCGGGCCCGGGCGTCAGCGCGTCCAGGCGTACGGCCGCCGCCGCCTCGTACACCTCCTCCGGTACCTCCGTCGGGACCAGCCCCTCGACCTCCCGCTCGACCAGGCCGGTGTCCAGGTCGCCGGCGACCACCGCCGGGTGGGCGAGCAGCCGGCGCAGGAAACCGGCGTTGGTCTGCACCCCGAGCGTGACCGTCTCCGCCAGGGCCGAGCGGAGCTTGCGCAGCGCGGTCGCGCGGTCGGGACCGTAGGCGATGACCTTCGAGAGCATCGGGTCGTAGAGGCTGCCGACCTCCGTGCCCTCCGTGAGGCCCGAGTCGGTGCGGATGCCGTCGCCCTGCGGTTCGCGGAGCCTGAGGACCGTGCCGCCGGAGGGGAGGAAGCCGCGCGCCGGGTCCTCGGCGCAGACGCGGGCCTCCACCGCGTGCCCCGTCAGCCGTACGTCCTCCTGGGCGATGGCCAGGGGCTCGCCGGCCGCCACCCGCAGCTGCCACTCGACCAGGTCCAGGCCGGTGATGAGTTCCGTGACCGGGTGTTCCACCTGGAGGCGGGTGTTCATCTCCATGAAGTAGTACGAGGACGGGTCGCTGCCCGGGACGATGAACTCCACTGTGCCGGCGCCCCGGTAGCCGCAGGAGCGGGCCGCCTGGACCGCCGCCTCGCCCATCGCGGAGCGCGTCCGCTCGTCGAGGAGCACGCTGGGCGCCTCCTCGATGATCTTCTGGTGGCGGCGCTGGAGGGAGCACTCGCGCTCCCCGAGGTGGACGACGTTCCCATGGCCGTCGGCCAGGACCTGGATCTCGATGTGCCGGGGGCGGTCGATCCAGCGCTCGACCAGCAGCGTGTCGTCGCCGAAGGAGGCGCGGGCCTCGCGGCGGGCCGCGGCGATCTCCTCCTCCAGCCGGGTCAGGTCCCGCACCAGGCGCATGCCCTTGCCGCCGCCGCCCGCGCTCGGCTTCAGCAGCACGGGCGCGCCCAGCTCGCGGGCCGCGTCGGCCAGTTCGGGGTCGCGTCCGCCGGGGACCACGGGCACTCCGGCCGCCCGGACCGTCTCCTTGGCGCGGATCTTGTCGCCCATGAGGGAGATCGCGTCCGCCGGAGGGCCGATGAAGACCAGGCCGGCCTTGGCGCAGGCGCGCGCGAAGGCGGCGTTCTCGGCGAGGAAGCCGTAGCCGGGGTGGACGGCCTGGGCCCCGGTGCGCGCCGCCGCCTGGAGCAGGCGCTCCACCGACAGATAGCTCTCCGACGCCGGGGCCGGTCCGATCCGGACCGCCGTGTCCGCCTCGCGGACATGCCGGGCCTCGGCGTCCGCGTCGGAGAAGACGGCCACCGAGCGCACGCCCATCGACCGCAGGGTACGGATGACCCGTACGGCGATCTCGCCCCGGTTGGCCACAAGCACTGTCTCGAACATCGTCGTCCGTCCCCTCACATCCGGAAGACGCCGAACTGGGGGTCACCCAGGGGCGCGTTGGCGCACGCGGTCAGGGCCAGGCCCAGGACCTGCCGGGTGTCCAGCGGGTCGATCACGCCGTCGTCCCAGAGGCGGGCCGTGGCGTAGTAGGCATTTCCCTGGCGCTCGTACTGGGCGCGGACCGGGGCCTTGAAGGCCTCCTCGTCCTCGGCCGGCCAGGACTCGCCGCGCGCCTGAAGCTGGTCCCGCTTGACGGTCGCGAGGACCGAGGCGGCCTGCTCGCCGCCCATGACCGAGATCTTGGCGTTCGGCCACATCCACAGGAAGCGGGGGGAGTACGCCCTGCCGCACATCGAGTAGTTGCCGGCGCCGTACGAGCCGCCCACCACGACCGTCAGCTTCGGCACGCGCGTGCAGGCCACCGCCGTGACCATCTTGGCGCCGTGCTTGGCGATGCCCCCCGCCTCGTAGTCCTTGCCGACCATGAACCCCGAGATGTTCTGCAGGAACACCAGCGGGATGCCGCGCTGGTCGCACAGCTCGATGAAGTGGGCGCCCTTCTGGGCGGACTCGGAGAACAGGATGCCGTTGTTGGCGACGATGCCCACCGGGTGGCCGTGGATCCGGGCGAAGCCCGTGACCAGGGTCTGGCCGAACTCCGACTTGAACTCGGCGAAACGGGAGCCGTCGACCACGCGCGCGATGATCTCGCGTACGTCGTACGGGGTGCGGGAGTCGACCGGGACGGCGCCGTAGAGGCCGTGCGGGTCGACCTTGGGTTCCGTCGCCTCCGTGACCTCCCACGGGAGCGGTCCTCGTGCGGGGAGGGTGGAGACGATCGTGCGGACGATGCGCAGGGCATGCGCATCGTTCTCCGCGAGGTGGTCCGTGACGCCCGAGACGCGGGAGTGGACCTCGCCGCCGCCGAGCTCCTCCGCCGTGACGACCTCGCCCGTGGCCGCCTTCACCAGGGGCGGGCCGCCCAGGAAGATCGTGCCCTGGTTGCGGACGATCACCGCCTCGTCGCTCATCGCCGGGACGTACGCCCCGCCGGCCGTGCAGGAGCCGAGGACGGCGGCGATCTGGGGGATGCCGGCGCCGGACATGCGGGCCTGGTTGTAGAAGATCCGGCCGAAGTGGTCCCGGTCGGGGAAGACCTCGTCCTGCATGGGGAGGAAGGCGCCGCCGGAGTCCACGAGGTAGACGCAGGGGAGGCGGTTGTCGAGGGCGACCTCCTGGGCGCGGAGGTGCTTCTTGACCGTCATCGGGTAATACGTGCCGCCCTTGACCGTGGCGTCGTTGGCGATGACCACCGTTTCGCGGCCGCTGACCCGGCCGATGCCGGCGATGACACCGGCGGCCGGGGCCTGGCCCTCGTACATCTCGTCGGCCGCGAGCGGGGCCAGCTCCAGGAAGGGCGAGCCCGGGTCGAGGAGGGTGTCGACGCGGTCGCGGGGGAGCAGCTTGCCGCGCGCGGTGTGGCGGGCGCGGGCCTTCTCGCCGCCGCCCCGGGCGGCTGTGGCCAGCTTGGTGCGCAGCTCCTCCACGAGGGTGCGGTGCGCCTCCTCGTTGGCCCGAAAGGCCTCCGACGCGGGGTCTGCCGCGCTCGTGAGCTCCGGTGCCTCGTGCATCCTGCGGTCCCCTCACCTTGTTAATGAGCGTTAACGCATTTCCTTCAGGTTAACGAGCGCTAACCTCCCTGTCTAGAATTGATTTCATGGCCACGAGAACCGATGCCCCCACCCGACGCGAGCAGATCCTCAAGGAGGCTGCCCGGCTGTTCGCCGAGCGGGGCTTCCACGGGGTCGGAGTCGACGAGATAGGTGCCGCTGTCGGGATCAGCGGGCCCGGGCTGTACCGGCACTTCGCGGGCAAGGACGCGATGCTCGCGGAGCTGCTGGTGGGGATCAGCGGACAGTTGCTGACCGGGGCGAAGCGGCGGGTGGCGGAGGCGGACGGGGGTGCGG
>NZ_NGFN01000333.1 GCF_002148965.1 Streptomyces swartbergensis
GGCCGACACCTACACCGCCCCGCCCGCCCCCCGGCTGGTGGACTCGCCGGTCTTCGTGCTGTCGTCGGTGCGCTCCGGTTCGACCCTGCTGCGCGTCCTGCTCAACAGCCACAGCCGTATCCGCGCCCCGCACGAGATGCACCTGCGCACGGTGCACGTCACCCTGTCCCGCGACTTCTCCGCGGACGCCATGCGGGCGCTCCACCTCGACAAGGACGAGCTGGAACACGTGCTGTGGGACCGGGTGCTGCACCTGGAGCTCACCCGCAGCGGCAAGGACGTCATCGTCGACAAGACCCCGCCGAACACCCTCATCTGGCCCCGCCTGCGGCGATGTTGGCCGAACGCCCGCTACATCCTGCTGCTGCGCCACCCCGGCGCGGTCGTCACGTCCCTCACCGACCGGCGCGCCGACCCCGATCACGAAGCCGTCCGTGCGGAGGTCCTCGACTACAGCGAGAAGCTGGAGGAGGCCCGCCTGAGCCTCGACCCCCATGTGATCACCTACGAGGAGCTCACCTCCGAGCCGGAGAAGGTCACCCGGGGCATCTGCGACCACCTCGGCGTCCCCTGGGAGCCCGGCATGCTCGACTACGGCAGCAAGGACCACGGCACCTTCCGCCCCCAGCTCGGCGACTGGTCCAGCACCATCAAGTCCGGCCGCATCCAGTCGGCCCGCTCCGCCGACCCGGGCGTCGAACTCCCCCCACGCCTGAGGGAACTGGCACAGGCGTGGGGGTACAGGGACTGAAGGGGGCAGGGCCTAGAGAGGCAGGGCCCCGACCGTGGCCTGCGGGGCCGCCGACTCGACGGAGTCGGCCGGCACCGCGGGCAGCGGCTGCTGCTCCGTCGCCTCCGGCCGCTGCTGCGGCAGCGACACCGGCCGCAGCGGACGCGGCCCCGACACCACCGTGTAGTCCTGGCCCAGGAACGGCGGAACCACCTCGCCCGGGTCCTCGCCGAGCGCCAGCTGGACGGCGGCCCAGGGGGCGTTGACACCGCACAGGGACAGCTGGTGCAGGCCGCCCGCCGGGCGGGTGTTGACGTCCATCAGGACCGGCCGGTCGCCGAACATCCGGAACTGGATGTTGGACAGGTAGTGCAGGCCGAAGCCCTCCGCGATCAGCCGGRCGGGCTCCAGCCACTGCTCGTGCAGCGTGAAGCCCCGGCGGCGGCCGTTCTTGGTGCGGCCGATGGCCAGCCGGACCCGGTTGTCCGGACCGGTCAGGCAGTCCACCGACACCTCGGGCTGCTCCAGACGGGGCATCACCAGCCAGTCGACCGGCTCCTCGGCCCGCCGCAGTGCCTCCAGCACCAGGTCGAACGGCACGTACGGGCTCGGGAAACCGCTCAGGTGCATCAGCGAGAACGGCGAGCGCGTGATCACGCGGAAGCCYACCCCGCCCGCCCCGGACGCCGGCTTGAAGCACGCCTTGTGCCCGGCGGCCTCCAACTCCTCGACGGCGGCGACGAGTTCGTCACTCGACCGGACCCGCCACCACGGCGGCACCGGCACGCCGACCGCCTGGACCGCCTCGTAGGCGATCACCTTGTCGTGGAAGACGGCCACCGCCTCGGGCGGCGGTGCCAGCACCGCCGTACCGGCCGCCTCGAACTCGGCGCGGTGCGCGACGATCGCCGACTGGTGCAGCCGGGGCACGAACACGTCGATGCCGCGCCGCGCGCACTGGTCCAGCGCGTACTCGACGTACCCGGCGGGGGAGAGGTTCTCGGGCTCCAGCTCGGCGGTGTCGGCGGCGGCCAGCACGGGGGAGTCGGGGTCGCCGTGCGTGGCGTGGATCTCGACGGCCCGGTCGCTGGGATTTCTCCGCAGCTGATCCATGAAGAACACGTTCTCCGCGTACGTGCGGTTGAGCCAGACGCGTACGCGAGAGACCATGCAGGCCGCCTTTCAGGGTTCGCGGGCAGGGCTCAGCAGCCCGTGCCCGGGCAGGTTGATTGGAGGTACACCAAACCGCCCCTGTGAAGGGAAGTTTTTAGCGGTGGTGTTGGGGCAGATCATACGGCTTCGGCGGGCCGTGTCGTGCAACGCGCGGGTTACGGATTCACGACCGAGACCGTCCGGCCGCTCTTGTCTCCCCGCCCGCGGATGTGATCTCGTGGTGGCGTTCGCGTTCGGGCGCGCGGAGGGGGGCGAGAGGTGACGTCGACGGCCGGTGGCGCCGCACAACTACTGGCCATCAGCGATCTGCACATCGGCTACCCGGAGAACCGCGCCCTGGTCGAGCGGATGCGGCCCGGGACGGACGACGACTGGCTGCTCGTGGCCGGGGACGTCGCCGAGACCGTGGCCGACGTCCGCTGGACCCTCAAGACGCTCGCCGGCCGCTTCCGCAAGGTCGTCTGGGTGCCCGGGAACCACGAGCTGTGGACCCATCCGAGCGACCCCGTCACCCTGCGCGGCGTCGCCCGGTACGACCATCTGGTCGAGCTGTGCCGGGACCTCGGCGTGACGACACCGGAGGACCCCTACCCCGTCTGGGACGGCCCCGGCGGCCCCGTCGCCGTCGCGCCGCTCTTCCTCCTGTACGACTACTCGTTCCTGCCGGCCGGCTGCGCGACCAAGGAGCAGGGCCTGGAGTACGCCCAGGGCACGGGGATCGTGTGCACCGACGAGTATCTGCTGCACCCCGACCCGTACCCGAGCCGGGAGGCCTGGTGCCGGGCCCGGGTCGCCGAGACGGAACGCAGGCTCGCCGAGCTGCCCGAAGACCTGCCCGTGATCCCCGTCAACCACTACCCGCTGCACCGCCACCCGATGGACGTGCTGTGGCACCCCGAGTTCGCCATGTGGTGCGGCACTGATCTGACCGCCGACTGGCACCGCAGGTTCCGCGTCCACACGATGGTCTACGGCCATCTGCACATTCCCCGCACCACCTGGCACGAGGGCGTGCGCTTCGAGGAGGTGTCGGTGGGCTATCCCCGCGAGTGGCGCAAACGGTCGGGGGATCCGGGGCGGCTGCGGCGCGTCCTGCCGGGGGAGGGCGAGGAACGGTGATCGAGGAACTGCTGCCCCAGACCGTCGTCACCGTCGAGGCGTACGGCCACGAGGGCGCGGACGCACCGCTGTACCCCGAGGAGGCGGCGCTCATGACCCGGGCGGTCGCCAAGCGGCGCCGGGAGTTCGCCGCCGTCCGCTCCTGTGCCCGCCGTGCCATGGAGAAGCTCGGCGTGCCGCCGCAGCCGATCCTGCCCGGGGAACGCGGCGCCCCGCGCTGGCCGGCCGGCCTGGCCGGCAGCATGACCCACTGCGACGCCTACTGCGCCGCCGCCCTGGTCCGTGCCACCGACCTTGCCTCCCTCGGCATCGACGCCGAGACCCACGGGCCGCTGCCCGAGGGCGTCCTGCCCGCCGTGGCCCTCCCGGCCGAGGCCGAGCGCCTGCGGCGGCTGGCCGCCCAGCGCCCCGACGTCCACTGGGACCGGCTGCTGTTCAGCGCGAAGGAGTCCGTCTACAAGGCGTGGTTCCCCCTCACCGGCAAGTGGCTGGACTTCACGGAGGCCGACATCGAGATCTCGGCAGGCCCCGGCCAACAGCCACGCGGCACCTTCCGCGCCACGCTCCTCGTCCCCGGCCCCCGGGTCGGCGACCGCCGCCTCGGCCATTTCGACGGCCACTGGATCGCCGACCGCGGCCTGGTCGCGACGGCGGTCGCAGTACCGCACGACTGAGACCGCTGTGCGGGGGTGGTCCTGCGGACGTCGACTCAGGGCGCCGCTGTCCGCCGTCGGTTCGATGCCCGGTCACCGGCCACGGCCGCCGGCTCAGGGCCCGGGCCCGGCCCGGTTGTCGGCTGAGGTTTCTGGTCATCGGTTGTGGGCCGGGGGTTTCGGGCGGCCCGCTGTCGGCTCGGGGCGCCTGGCTACCGGCTGACGGCTGAGGTTCCCGGCCACCCGCTGTGGGCTCAGGTGTCCCCACCCGCCATCGGGTCATGTGCCCGGCTGCCCGCTGTCGGCTGAGGTTCCCGGCCACCGGCCACCGGCCGCCAGCTCAGGTCCTGGCCGTCCGCTGTTGCTTCTGCCCAAGCCACCGGCCCAGATCCCCACCGCCCGCATTTGGTTCGGACGCCAGCCGCCGGACGCCAGCCGCCGGACGCCAGCCGCCGGACACCGGACGCCGGACGCCAGCCGCCGGCAGCCGGCCCATGTCGCTCGCCCGTAACGGGCCGCTGGCTGAGGTCCCCGCCCCCGGCCGTCGGCTCAGGGCCTCGCCCCGGCCGCCAGCTGAAGTCCCCCGTCACGGGCCGCCGACTGAGGTCCCCACCTCCCGTCGCCGGCCCAGCCTCCGCCACCGGCCGCCCGCTGAGGCCCCCGTCGCCGACGTCGGCTCAGAGCCCGACCCCCGGCCGCCGGCCCAGGTCTCCGCCACCGGCCGCCCGCCGAGGTCCCCGTCGCCGACGTCGGCTCAGGGCCCCGGCTCCGGGCACCAGCTCTGGAGCAGGTGGAAGAACGCCTCCTCGTTGCCGGTCAGGCCCGCTTGTTCGAGGGCCTCTTCCGCCTCGGCGAGGACGCCCGGCGGGACGATCGGGGGGCGGTCGGCGCCGGGCGGGCCCGTCTCCAGGTCGAAGACGGCCCGGACGGTGTGCAGCAGCCGCAGGTAGGCCTGGACGGCGGTGCGTTCGCGGTCGGTCAGTACGGCGGTGGGCATCGGTCGGCTCTCCCCGTGTCGCAGTCATCGGTCACGCCCCGCACACAAGGGGCGCACGTCCAGCTTGCCGCCCACCACTGACAATCCGGCCCGACCGCCCGCCGGTTCGCCCCACTCGGCGGAGGTGACATCCCCCCTGGCCCGGGACGCCGCCCGTCAGCCCTGCGGACCCGGATACCCCAGCGACGCCTCGATCCGCCCCGCCAGATGGTCCCGCTGCACCCGCCCCCGCGACGACGAACCCGCCAGCCACGCCCGGCACTTGCTGGCCAGCAGCAGGCCGAAGCTCTCGGCCTCCTTCTCGTCGTCGAGGTCGAAGCGGGTGCGCGCGGCGACCTTCAGCACCGTCGCCTGGAGGTCGGCGTCGTCGTGGAGCAGCCGGGCCGCGACGGCGGCGCCCCCGACGTGGTGGGAGCAGTGCCCCGCCTTCATGTGCCACAGCTCGTGCCCCAGGATCACCAACTGGTGGTCGGGGGCCGTGCGTTCCTCGATCACGACGAGGTCCTGCTCGGCCATGTCGAGCCACAGCCCGCTCGCGGTCCCGGGTGGGAAGGCGGCCGTACGGAAATGGACGGGGCGGCCCCGGCGTCTGCTCATGGCGTCGCACAGCGCGGCGTACAGCTCGTCGGGCCGCGCCGGCGCGGGGAGGGTCAGCTCCGCGACCAGTTCGCCGCACAGGCGGCGCATTTCCTTACCGATGCCCACAGTTCTCCCCACGGTCACGACTCGGGCCGCTTGACGCTCTCCAGGAGCATGTCCAGCCACTCCGCCACCTTGTCGCGGTGCTGGTCGGTGGGCAGCTGCGCGGCCCGCCAGGCGATGCCGCGCACGCCGTGGTCCTGCAGCAGCCGCTCCAGCGGGTCGTCGGCCGCCGCGGCCGCCTCCCGCTCGCGGTCGGCGAGCTTCTGGAGCAGTTCCTGCTCGGTGTGCTGGAGGGCGCTCAGCAGCGCCTCGGGGTCCTCGGCCGTGAGGAAACCGGCATGCACCCGGAAGAACCGCTGGAGTGCGTCGCAGTGCTCCATGGTCGGCCGCCGGTCGCCGTTGATGAGGGCGCCGGCCTGCTGCCGGGACATGCCCGCGCCGTCGGCGATCTCCTGCTGGGTGTACTTGCGGCCGTTGGGCTTGAGCCGGGTCCGGCGCAGCAGGTCCAGGCGCTGGAGGAACCGGGCCTGCACATCGCGCTCGCCCGCCGGCCTGCCGCCCAGCAGGGCCTTGACCACGGGCTCCGGGACCCCGGAGGCGACGGACAGCCGGCCGGTGTCGAAGACCTCGGCGTGCGGCACGCCGAGCCGGTCGGCGAGCGCGGTGACACGGGAGACGACGGCCGCCAGCACGGCCGTCGGCGTGGCGCCCGGACCTTCGACGAAGCCACCCGTCACCGACAGATCTCCTACGTCTCTCACAGGCTTCTCACAAGCGGATGCCGTGACTTGCCCCGGCGTGAACTTCCCGGAGCGTAGCCGGTGGTTCGAACTCACATCCAGGTCTCGCCACAACTGTGGCCAATTTCAGCCGTCAACAGGCACGAAATGCCACGATAGTTGACACGCCTCAACTCGGGGCAGCAGGATCGGGGCGCCGCGTCAAGGCCGCACAGGCAAGAGGGGTGACCTCCCGATGGCATATCAGGCAGGAGGGCAGCGGCCGGTACCGCGGCCCGTCCCCGACACTTCCGATGTCCAGGGCTACCTGGAGGACTACGCCGGGCTTCTGGAGGCCGTCTCCTTCCCCTCGCTCGTCGTCGACCACTGCTGGGACGTGGTGCTGACGAACAGCGCGTTCCGGTCACTTTTCGGCGGCGTCGGTCCGTACCCGACGGCCATGCCGGGCGACAACTTCCTCAGGTTCGTGCTGTTCCACCCCGACGCTCCCACGGTGCTCGGCGAGCACGAGGCGAGCTGGTGCCTGCCGATGCTCGCCCACTTCGCGCGGACCGTGGAGAGCCACGGCCCCGACCACGGGCTCCAGGCCATCCGCCGCGACATCGCCCAGGACCCGATCATGGAGGCCGCCTACCGGCACGGCCTGCCGCACTGGATCCGCTCGGTCGGCGAGAGCGCCGTCGAACAGGACGGTGCCGTACGGCCGCTGCTGCACCCGGATCCGCGCTGGGGCGCCACCGACTGCCGGATCGTCGCCGAGACGTCCAGGACGCTCGAGGAACTGGGCTGCACCCGGCTCACCTTCGTCCTGCGCGACACCCGCCGCACCCCGTCCCGGGACCGCCGGACACGCCGTACCGCCTCCCACCTGAGGGTCGTCCCGGTGGCCGACTGAGCCCTGCCAGGTTCCCCGCGTCACCAGCGTTCGCCCCATTCCCCGACCGTGTGGTGTGTGACATAGTACTGACGTGACCGAGCCGCTGACCTGCGATGTCGTGGTGGTCGGAGCCGGAGTGGTGGGCGCCGCCTGCGCCCTGTACGCGGCCCGCGCGGGCCTGGACACCGTCGTGGTGGACCGGGGCCCGGTGGCCGGCGGTACGACCGGCGCGGGGGAGGGAAACCTCCTCGTCTCCGACAAGGAACCCGGACCCGAGCTCGACCTGGCCCTGCTGTCCGCCCGGCTGTGGGCCGAACTGGCCCGGGAGGGGCTGGGGAAGGCGGTCGAGTACGAGGCCAAGGGCGGGGTCGTCGTCGCCGGCACCGGCGAGGCGCTGGCCGGGCTGGAGAGACTCGCCGCCGGGCAGCGCGCGGCCGGGGTCGAGGCGGTCCCGGTGCCGCCCGACCGGCTCTCCGATCTGGAGCCGTATCTGGCCCCCGGCCTCGCGGGCGGCGTGCACTATCCGCAGGACGCCCAGGTGATGCCCGCCCTGGCGGCGGCTCACCTGCTGCGCGCCTCCGGCGCCCGGCTGTTCACCGGCCGTGAGATGACCGGGGTGCTGCGCGGCCCCGACGGTGCGGTGCGCGGAGTGCGGACCGACCGGGGCGACATCCACGCCCCGGCCGTCGTCAACGCGGCCGGCACCTGGGGCGGCGAGGTGGCGGGCCGCGCCGGGGTGTCGCTGCCGGTGCTGCCCCGGCGCGGTTTCGTCCTGGTCACCGAGCCGCTGCCGCCCCGCGTCCGGCACAAGGTGTACGCCGCCGACTACGTGGCCGACGTCGCCAGCGACTCGGCGGCCCTGCAGACCTCGCCGGTCGTCGAGGGCACCCCCGCCGGGCCGGTCCTCATCGGCGCCAGCCGCGAACGGGTCGGCTTCGACCGGTCGTTGTCGCTCCCCGCGCTACGGGCGCTGGCGGCGGGCGCGACACGCCTCTTCCCGTTCCTCGCCGGAGTCCGGGCCATGCGGACGTACGCCGGCTTCCGGCCGTACCTGCCGGACCATCTGCCCGCGATCGGCCCCGACCCCCGGGCGCCCGGACTCCTGCACGCCTGCGGGCACGAGGGTGCGGGCATCGGTCTGGCCACKGGCACCGGGCAGCTGATCGCCCAGGCGCTGACCGGGCGGACGCACGACCTGGATCTTGTCCCGTTCCGGCCCGACCGCTTTCCCGAGGGGGCCGAGTGAATCCACTGGAGCTGGCGGGGGCCAGGTCCGGCCCCGCCTTCACGGTCACGTTCGACGGCCGGCCGGTCCGGGCGCTGCCGGGCCAGACGGTCGCCGCCGTGCTGTGGGCGGCGGGCGTCACCTCCTGGCGCTCCACCCGGGGCGAGGGCCGTCCGCGCGGGGTGTTCTGCGGGATCGGCGTCTGTTTCGACTGCCTGGTGACCGTCAACGACCGCCCCAACCAACGCGCTTGTCTGGTGCCGGTGCGGCCGGGTGACGTGATCGCCACCCAGGACGGCACGGGGCATGAGGGGGAGAGCCATGCGGACTGACCTCGCCGTGATCGGCGCCGGGCCCGCCGGCCTGGCCGCGTCGCTGGCGGCGAGTGCGCGCGGCACCCGAGTCGTGCTCGTCGACGCGGCCACAGAGCCCGGCGGGCAGTTCTACCGGCAGCCCGCCGCCGGGCTCCGAGTGGGGCGGCCCGAGGCGCTGCACCACCGATGGCGGACCTGGGAGCGGCTGCGGGACGGCCTCGCCGCCAGTTCCGTACACGTGCTGACGGATCACCATGTGTGGTGTGTGGAGCGGACGTCCGGCGGCTTCACCGTGCACGCGCTGCTCGGTCCGGAACAGGAGGAGCCGGCCGAGGTGCACGCCCGTGCCGTGCTCCTGGCCACCGGCGGATACGAACACGTGCTGCCCTTCCCCGGCTGGACCCTCCCGGGCGTCGTCACCGCCGGGGGCGCCCAGGCCATGCTCAAGGGCGGGCTCGTGGTGCCGGGGCGCAGAGCCGTCGTGGCCGGGACCGGGCCGCTGCTGCTGCCCGTGGCGACCGGGCTCGGGGCGGCCGGCGTCGAGGTCGCCGCGCTCGTCGAGTCCACCGGCCCCGTGCGCCTGGCCCGCCATGGCCGGGCCCTGGCCGGCAAGCTGCCCGAGGGCGCCGGATACGCCGCCCGGCTGCTGCGCCACCGCGTGCCGGTCCTGGCCCGCCACACCGTCGTCCGCGCCCACGGCGACGACCGGCTGACCGGCGTCACGGTCGCCGCCCTCGACACCGCCGGACGCGTCCGGCCCGGCACGGAGCGGCAGGTGCCCTGCGACACCCTGGCCGTCGGCCACGGCATGCTCCCGCACACCGACCTGGCGGAGGGCCTCGGCTGCGGCCTGGACGGGCTCGCCGTGGCCGTCGACGCTCAGCAGCGCACGGACGTACCCGGCGTGTGGGCGGCCGGGGAGTCCACCGGTATCGGCGGAGCGGCCCTCGCCCGCGCCGAGGGGCACATCGCCGGGTGC
>NZ_NGFN01000334.1 GCF_002148965.1 Streptomyces swartbergensis
GTCGCCTCACTCCCCTCGCCCCCGGCGGCGAACTCCTCGACGCCCCCACCGGACAGGCCCTCACCTGGGCCCGTCTCGCCACCGCCGCCCAAGCCCTCGGCGTGGGCCTCGCACTCCTCGACAGAACCGTCGAATACGTCAGGCAGCGCACCCAGTTCGGCGTCCCCGTCGGGTCGTTCCAGGCGGTCAGGCACCGGCTGGCCGACGTGAAGATCGCCCTGGAGTTCGCGCGCCCGCTGGTCTTCGGTGCCGCCCTGTCCCTGCGGCCGGCCGAGGTCGCCGCCGCCAAGGTCGCCGCGTGCGAGGCGGCGTACACCACCGCCCGCACCGCGCTGCAACTGCACGGCGCGATCGGCTACACGGCGGAGTACGGCCTGTCGCTGTGGCTGACCAAGGCCCGGGCCCTGCGCACCGCCTGGGGCGATCCCCACGCGTGCCGGGCCCTGGTCGTCAGTGCGGCTGGTGATCGCCGCTGGTGATCGCCCGGTACTCCTCGACGGTCGGCTTCTCGATCCGCGCGTCCGGCCCGAACATCGCCTTCGCGAGCCGCGCACGCAGCCGCTCGGACCGCTTGACCTTGCGGCGCACGCCCCCCGCGTCGACCACGGGCCCCACCTCGTACGGCGGGTTCTGCTCGTGCTGGGTGAGGGTGTACAGCTCCGCCTGCGAGAGGGGCTCGTGCACCTCGGTGTACTCACCGTTCGGCAGCCGTCTGATGGTGCCGGTCTCCCTGCCGTGCAGCACCTTGGCGCGGTCGCGGCGCTGGAGGCCCATGCAGATCTTCTTCGTGACGATGAAGGCGACGACCGGCAGCACGAAGGCGCCGATCCGCACGAACCAGGTGATCACGTTGATGGACAGGTGCAGATGCGTGGCCACGATGTCGTTGCCGCCGCCGATCAGCAGCACCGCGTACAGGGTCAGCCAGGCCACGCCCAGGCCGGTGCGCACGGGCGCGTTGCGCGGCCGGTCCAGGATGTGGTGCTCGCGTTTGTCGCCGGTGATCCACGCCTCGATGAAGGGGTAGACGCCGATGGCGAGCATGACCAGCGGGAAGAGCGCGAACGGGATGAACACGCCGAGCACCAGCGTGTGGCCCCACAGGTTGATCTCCCATCCCGGCATCACCCGGATCAGCCCCTCCGAGAACCCGAGGTACCAGTCGGGCTGGGCGCCCGTGGTGACCAGGTCGGGGCGGTAGGGGCCGAAGGCCCACACGGGGTTGATCTGGGCGATCGCGCCCATGATGGTCAGGACACCGAAGACGAGGAAGAAGAAGCCGCCCGCCTTGGCCATGTAGACCGGCAGGAAGGGCATCCCGACGACCGACCGCTCCTTGCGTCCGGGCCCCGGGAACTGGGTGTGCTTGTGGTAGAAGACCAGGATCAGATGGACGGTCACCAGGCCCAGCATGATCCCGGGCAGCAGCAGCACATGGACCGGGAAGAGGCGCGCGATGATGTCGTCGCCCGGGAACTCCCCGCCGAAGAGGAAGAACGCCACATACGTCCCGACGATCGGGATCGACAGGATCGCGCCGTGCGCGAAGCGCAGGCCGGTGCCGGACAGCAGGTCGTCCGGGAGGGAGTAGCCGGTCAGGCCGGTGATGATGCCGAGCATCAGCAGGGTCCAGCCGAACACCCAGTTGAGCTCGCGGGGCTTGCGGAAGGCGCCCGTGAAGAACACCCGCATCATGTGCACCATCATGCCGGTGATGAAGACCAGCGCCGCCCAGTGGTGGATCTGCCGCATCAGCAGCCCGCCGCGCACGTCGAAGCTGATGTCCAGGGTGGACTCGAACGCCCTGGACATGAGCACGCCGTTGAGCTCCGTGTAGGAGCCGTTATAGACGACCTCCTGCATGCTCGGCTCGAAGAACAGGGTGAGGTAGACGCCGGTGAGGATCAGGACAATGAAGCTGTAGAGGGTGACCTCGCCCAGCATGAAGGACCAGTGGTCCGGGAAGACCTTGCGCATGTTGGCCTTGGCCAGCGCGTAGAGCCCGAGCCGCCCGTCCGCCCAGTCGGCGAGCTTCTCGCCCTTGCCGGCCGGAGGCCTCCTGCGGGCGGAAGCCGTCCCGTACATCCGTCGTGCGCCGTCGTCGTACACCTGTCGTCCGCCGTCGCCGTACACCCGTCGTGCGCCGTCGTCGCCCATACGTCGTCGCCTCCCCGTCGGATCCTTCCCAGCGTGGCACGGCAGCGCGGCCGTGCAAATGGGGCGTATGGGCGGATAGGCCAGGGGGCGGGTCGATTAGGCCACGGAGGCGAGCAGATGGCTCAGCGGCTGCCGGGATCCCGCACGATCCCCTGCGCCCTGGCGGCCACCAGCCACTTCGGGAACTCGCCCACCAGCCGGTCGTACAGCTCGGCGTCCGGTACCTTCCGCGGCTCCTCACCCGCGTGGAAGAACCCGGCGTTGTCGACGACCCGCATGCCCGGCACGGGCAGCTCGTCCAGCTTGCGCAGGAAGTCGAACTGCTTGCTGGCCGGGTCGCCGAAGCCGATGAACTGCCAGAACAGCGGCAGCCTCGCCGCCTTGCACAGGTACCGCTCCGCGGCGAGCTTGTTGATGGGCCCGCCGTCGGTCTGGAAGACCACGAGGGCCGGCTCGGTCGCCCCGCTGTCGACGTAGTGGTCGATGACGGCGTCCATCGCCAGGTGGTAGCTGGTCTTCCCCATGTGCCCGAGCCCGGCCACGATCCGCTCGACCTTCCCCTGATGGTCGGCGAGCGCGATATCGGTGAGGGCGTCGACGTCGGTGGAGAAGAACACGACCGGTACCGTGCCGTCGTCGTCGAGATGCGCCGACAGCCCGAGCACCCGGTCGGCGAGCGCCTGCACACTGCCGTCCTTGTAGTACGGCCGCATCGAGCCGGAGTAGTCGACCACGAGGTAGACCGCGGCCCGCAGCCCGTCGAGGCCGTGCTTCGTGAGGGAGATCCCGGCGCTCTTGTAGAGGTTCACCAGCGCGGGAGCGGTCTCCTGGACCTTGCTCAGACTGATCGCGACCATGGGCCCCACCCTCTCACTCCTCGACGACCACACCGTCGCTCAGTTCCAGCACCCGGTCGGCCAGGCCGAGGAGTTGCGGGTCGTGGGTGGCGACGAGGGCCGTGACGCCCTCGCTGCGGACCACGGCCCGCAGCAGTTCCATCACCGCCAGGCCGGTGGCGGCGTCGAGCTGGCCGGTCGGCTCGTCGGCGAGCAGCAGGGCCGGGCGGTTGGCCAGGGCCCGGGCGATGGCGACCCGCTGCTGCTGTCCGCCGGAGAGCTCGGCGGGCCGCTGCCTCTCGTGGCCGGCGAGGCCCACCAGGGCCAGGAGCAGCGCCACCCGCTCCTCGCGTTCGCGCGGCTCGGCCCGGCGCAGCCGCAGCGGCACGCCCACGTTCTCGGCGGCGGTGAGGATGGGGATGAGCCCGAAGGACTGGAAGACGAAGCCGATCCGGTCGCGGCGCAGTTCCAGCAGCTCGCTCCCGGTCAGCGCCGACAGGTCCGTGCCGTCCACGACGACACGGCCGCGCTGCGGGGAGTCGAGGCCGCCGATCATCTGGAGCAGCGTCGTCTTGCCGGAGCCCGAACGGCCTTTGAGGGCGACCAGTTCACCGCGCCGGACGGCGAAGGAGACCCCGCGCAGCGCGTGCACGGTCGCGGCACCCGTGCCGTAGGAGTGGTGCAGGTCCTCCACCCGCAGCATCGGCTCGTCGGCCGCGTCGCCGGCGAGGGCGGCACCCGATCCCGGGCTGGTGTTCTCGGTCATCACCGCATCCCATACGGAACCGGTCCGGGCGGTCAAGAGCGGAACACCCCGCGCTCGAACGCATGTGCCGGACAGGTAACTCCGTGATATGCATGCCGGGTTGGGAGATCAGCGGTTCGGCCATCGGGTGGGGGAAGAGTGACCGGCTTACTGCTGCTGCGCCTGCGTGCGCATCGGCTGCTCCTCACGGCCGCGCTGCTCGCCGTCCTGCTGACCACCTCGGTGCTCGCCGCCCTGGCCGCCTTCTCCGGCTCCGTCGGGGACGCGGCGCTGCGCGGCACCCTGGGCGGCCGGGCCGCGGCCTCCGCCTCCCTCGTCGTAGAGGCGGACGTGCCCCGGGAACGGCGCGGGGAGGCGCGGCGGGCCGTGGAACGCGGGGCGCGGGACGCGTTCGGCGGGCTGCCGGTGACCGTGCGGACGCTGGAGCGGTCCGGGCCGTACGCGCTGCCCCGTTCCCTCCAGGACGCCGACGCCCGCGCCGGAGAGCCCGACCTCACGCACGTCGCCGCCCTCGACCGGTCCCGGATCAGGCTGGTCTCGGGCACGCTGCCGGGCCCGGCACCGGCGACCCGCGCCGCCGCCGTACCGGTCGCCCTGCCCGAGGCGGCCGCCGACCGGCTGGAGCTGCCTCCCGGAGCGCGGCTCACGCTCACGGACCGGCTGGGCGGCGAGCCCCTCCGCGTACGGGTGACCGGCGTGTACCGGGCGGCCGACAGCTCCGATCCCTACTGGCAGGCCGACGCCCTCGGCGGCCAGGGCGTGCGCACCGTCACCTTCACCACGTACGGGCCGCTGCTGGCCGACGCGTCGGTACTCTCCTCCGGCCGCACCTCCGAGGACGGCACCGGCTGGGTGGCGACGGCCGACTACCGGACCTTCACCACGGACGGCATCGGGGCGCTCCGCGCGGCGGCCGTACGCGCGTCCGGGGCGCTGCGTGCCGACCCGGCCCTCGGCGGTGACGCGGACGTGCGCACCGGGCTGCCCGAGGTGCTCGACCGGACCGGGCGGGCCCTGCTGGTGTCCCGGTCCACCCTGATGGTCGTCTCCGTGCAGCTGGTGCTGCTCGCCGGGTACGCGCTGCTGCTGGTGGCCCGGCTGCTGGACACCGAGCGGGCGGGCGAGACCGAGCTGCTGCGGGCCAGGGGCGGATCGCGCGGCCGGATCGCCGGCCTCGCCACGCTGGAGGCACTGCTGCTGGCGGTACCGGCCGCGATCTGTGCCGCGTTGCTGTCCGGACCGCTGGCCGGGCTGCTGGCCCGGTGGTCCTCGCTCGACGGGATCGGGCTGCGGCTCGACGCCGTTCCGGCGGGCCGGGTCTGGCTGGTCGCGGGCGCCGTGGCGGCGGCCTGCGCGGTGGCGGTCGTGGCGCCGGCGCTGGCGGCGACGGCGGGCGCGCCGGTACGGCTGCGGCGCGTCCGGGCCGCCACGGCCGCCGCGCCCGTGCGCGCCGGGGCCGATGTCGGGCTGCTGCTGATCGCGGGCGTGGCGTACTGGCAGCTCGACCGGCAGACCGAAGCGACCGGCGGCGGGGTGCTCAGCCGGGACCGGGCCGGGGAGCTGGGCATCGATCCGCTGCTGGTCGGGGCGCCCGCGCTGGCGCTGCTGGCGGGCACGGTCCTGACGCTGCGTCTGCTGCCGCCGGCGGCCCGGCTCGCGGAGCGGCGGTCCGCGAGCGGGCGCGGGCTGCCGGCGGCGCTGGCGGGGTGGCAGTTCAGCCGGCGCCCGCTGCGCGGGGCGGGTCCGGTGCTGCTGCTGGTCATCGCCGTGACGACCGGGATGCTGGCGATCGGGCACGGCGCGTCCTGGGACCGGTCGCAGGACGACCAGGCCGACTTCAGGACGGGCGCGTCCGTACGGGTCCTCGACCACAGGCCGGGCAGCCCCGGGCAGACCGGCCTCTACACCGAGCTGCCCGGGGCCGGGGACGCCGCTCCCGCGCACCGCGCCGCCCTCGGTCTCTCCGGCGACCGCGACGCGACGATCCTCGCGCTGGACACGTCCCGCGCCGGGGATGCGATGCTGATGCGCGGCGATCTCGCCGACGAGCCCCCGGCGAAGCTGCTGCGGGCCCTGGCCCCGCCCGCGCGGGACGAACACCGGGCGGTACGGCTTCCCGACGACACCCGGCGGCTCGCCCTCGACGCGCGGATCACCGACGTGCGGACCCGGACGGGACGCTCTCCCTCCGGCCGCGCGCCCCTGCTCACGGTGGTCGTGGAGGACCGGTACGGCATCACGTACCGGCTGGGCGCCGGGAACGTCCCGGTGGACGGCCGGGTCCACCGGGTCACGCTCGACCTGGACACGACGGCGACGGGCCGCCGCGCCGCCCCGGCCGGACCGCTGCGGCTGACCGGACTTCAGCTCGACGACACCTCTCCCGCCGGCCGCCCCGAACACCACCGCTTCACCGTCGAACGGCTGCTCGCCACCGGCCGCGACGGCTCCGCGCGGACCGTCCCGGTGCCCTCCGGAACGCGCTGGCAGGGCGGCCGGACCGTGACGGAGAACGGCGCCGTCGTCGCCCGCAGGGCCGCGAAGCCCGCCGTGTCGGGGACCGCGCCGCTGGCCGTGTCGTACGGCACCGGCGTCGACGCCGACGCCGACGAGAGAACCGGTGCCGCGCCGGTCTACACCGTCCGCGTCGACACCGCCGGGGCCGAGGCGCCGCGGAGCCTCTTGGCCGTCGCCACCCGGGGCTTCCTGCGGGCGGCGGGGGCCGGGCCCGGCGGCACCATCGACGTACCGCTGTCCGGGGAGCAGCTGCGGGTGCGGATCGTTCGGTCCGTCGAGGAGCTGCCGACCACCGCCACCGGCCTGGACGGCGAGACCATGGCGGGCGGGGCGTTGCTGCTCGATCTGCGGGCCGTCGACGCCGTGCTGGCGCGGCGGGGCAGCGCGCCGCTCACCCCGACCGAGTGGTGGGTGAGCGCCGCCCCCGGCAAGGCCGCCGAGGTCGCCGCCGCGCTGCGGGCGCGCCCCGACCTCGAACCGCAGCAGGTGCTGGTGCGGGACGAGACCGCGGCCGAGCTGCTGCGGGATCCGCTCGGGGCCGGGCCGCGCTCGGCGCTGACGGCGGTGGCGGTGGCCGCCGCGGCCCTCGCCGCCGGGGGTTTCGCGGTGAGCGCCGCCGGTGCGCGGCGGGAGCGGTCCGCGGAATTCGCGGTGCTGCGTGCCCTGGGCGCGCCCCGCCGGGATCTCGCCCGGCTGGTCGCGACGGAGCAGAGCCTGCTCGTCGGCGCCGGTCTGCTCGCCGGGCTCGGTCTCGGCACCGTCCTGACCCGGGCCGTCGTCCCGCTGATCGTGCTGACCTCCGATGCCGCACGGCCGGTCCCGCCCGTCCTCGTCGAACTCCCGGTGTCCCGAGTGGCCCTGCTCCTCGCGGGGGTGGCCGTCCCGCTCCTGCTGATCACCGCCGCGTCGGCGCTGCGCCGTGCCGAGCCGGTGGCCGCGCTCCGCCATCAGGGGGAGGGCTGAGATGCCGCCGAACGCACAGGGCGCGCCCTGGGTGCGGACCCGGCTGCGGACCGCGCCCGCGGCCGCCGTCGCCTTCGGTGTGCTGGTGCTGGTCACGGCGTTCCTCGCGGCCGTCCTGCCCCGGGCCGTCGAGGCGTACGAGACGGACGGGCTGCGCGAGGCCCTCGCCACCGCCTCCCCCGAGTCCACCGTGCTGGAGCTGAAGGCCCCGCAGCCCGGTCTCGAAGTCCCTGACAGGGCCCGGGCGGACGGGGTGCGGCCGGAGGCGCTCGCGGCGGTCGACGGCCGGGCGCGGGCGCTGCTGCCCGCACCGCTGCGGGCGGACCGGGCCGAGTCGGCGTACGGGGTGCGGACCGGTGAGAGCCTGGAGGCTCTGGACGCGTCGCTGCCCCGGCCCGACGGACTGCCGCCCAGGTTCACGCTGCTCGCGCAGTCGGGAGCGGCCGGCCACGCCACCGTGCGGGAGGGCCGGTTGCCCACCGCCCGCACGCCGGTGACCCTGGACACCAGGGTGGTGGAGGGCGCCGTGACCACCGAGACCGCCCGCGCGCTGCGGCTGCGGGCCGGCTCCACACTCACCCTGGCCGGTCTCCTGGACGGACCGCTGACCGTACGGATCACCGGCGTTCTCGAACCCCGGCATCCGCAGCGGAGTTACTGGTCCGCGGAACCGGTCCTGCGCACACCTGGCCTGGCCTCCACCAGCAACCGTCCACCGCGGTACTACTGGGAGGCGGGCGTCCTGCTGGCGCCCGGGGCCGCACCGGCGCTGCTCGGCGGTCAGGGCGAGCCGGAGAAGTACTGGCGGTTCGCGCCCGCGACCGGGGGGCTCACCGCAGGGGACACCACAGCGCTCGTCGACGCGGTCGCCTCCCTGGAGGACGGGCCCGCGTTGGTGCGGATGCGCGGGGCCGCCGGTCCGACGGCGCAGCTGTCCACGGGCCTGGAGCAGGTCGTCGGCTCCTACGCCCGGACCCGTGACGCGATCATGCCGGTGGTCGCCGTCGCGGCCTTCGGCATCGCCGCGATCGCCGTCGTCGTGCTGGTCATGAGCGCCGGTGTGGCCGCAGCCCGCCGGGACGCCGAACTCGCCCTGCTGCGGGCCCGGGGCGGCTCCCTGGGCGGCATCGCAGGGCGGCTGCTGGCCGAGACCGCGGTGCCTGCGGTGCCCGCGGCGGCCTGCGGGCTGCTGCTCGCGGTGCTCGTCGTGGAGGAGGCCCGGCCGCTGCCCGCCGTGTTCGGGGCGGGCGCCGTGGCGCTGCTCGCCTGTGCCGCGTTGCCGGTGCGCGCGGTCGTGGCGCATCGCAGGCCGCGGGCGCACCAGGAGCGCGACGACCTCGCCGAGATCAGGCCCGGCGGGCGCCGCACGGTCGCCGAACTGACCTTGCTGGTGCTGGCCGTCGGCTCGGTGGTGACGCTGCGCCGCCGCGGTACGGACGGGGCGGGCGATCTGCTGGTGAGCGCCGCCCCGGTGCTCGTCGGGCTGGTCGCCGCGCTGGTCCTCGTACGGCTGTACCCGCTGCCCCTGCGGTGGGCCGCCGGCCCTGCCGGGCGGCTGCGCGGCGTGGTCGGGTTCCTGTCGCTGGCCCGCGCGGGCCGCTCACCGGCGGCGGTCGCCACGCTGCCGCTGCTCGCCCTGCTGGCGGCCCTGACGACGGCCGCGTTCGGGGGGTCCGTGCTGGCGGGCGTGGCGGACGCCCGGGACCGGGCCGCGCTGCTGGAGACGGGCGCGGACGCGCGGATCGACACGGCCGACGCGAAACCGCTCCCGGCGGGACTGGCGCGGACGGTACGGGAGGTGGCGGGCGTACGGCAGGTCACGGCCGTGGGATTCGAGTTCGCCTCGGAGCGCGCGTCCGACGGGACGCGGTCGCTGACCGTGGTCGGCGTCCAGCCAGAGAGCTACGCGGAGTTGGCCCGGCAGATGGATCTCGGGGGTTTCGCGGCCGACCGGCTGGGGGCCGGGGGCGGGGTGCTGGACGCCGTCGCCTCCCCCGAGGTCRCCGAGCGGCTCGGGCGGGCGCCGCGCCGGATCGTGACGGACGGCGGCCCCGTCACGGTGCGGATCACCGCCGTGCGCCCCCGCAC